>DASUPK010000088.1:0-44152 GCA_036276255.1 Solirubrobacterales bacterium | reverse complement strand
GAGGCGCTTGAAGTCCTCGTCGGAGAGCTTGCCCGAGGCGTGATCCGTCTCGGCGTCGCGGATCTGACGGTACTTGGCCTCCTTGCGTGCCTCGAGGTCCGCCAGCTCGGCCTCGGCAGGGTCGCCGGAATCCTGCGCGGGGCGCCCCCGCAGCGGCGCGGTCACGAACCAGGCGACCAGCACGACGATCGCGGCGGCGAGCAGCAGTTCGAGCATGGGCGGAGGCTAGGGCCGGGTTACGCCGGTGGGCCTGCGGTCCCCAGCTCCTTGCCGAGCCTGGCCCGGTACGCAGCCTCGAGGCGCCGCCGGGACTCGAGGGCGGGCCACGCCGCCATCACCGCCCCGGCGAGGGCGATCAGCGCCCCGATCCAGATCCAGCCGACGAGCGGGTTGACGATCACGCGGAAGTTGGCGGGCCGCGGGTCGTCGAGGTAGTGCTGGACGAGCGCGAGGATCGCGAACCCCTGGGCCTGAGGGGGCAGGTCGGCGAGCTGCCGGTTGCCGCGAATGATCGCCGGGTTCAGCGAGGAGAGATCGGGTTGGAAGGCGGTCCAGAGGTCTCCCCCGGCCGCCGTCTTCAGGCCGACCTCGCTGGTCGACTCGCCCATGAAGTAGCGCCCGATCGCGCCGGCCGTCGGGTCCTGTGTCGGGTAGTAGTTGCGAGCCGGGTTGAGGGTGGTGACGTGCTTGCCGTCCCGCGTCACGTCGAGCTGGGCCGCGAACGAGATCCGCTCGTTCTCCGGGTCCGCGGTGATCTTCCGGTAGGCGATGTCGTAGTCGCCCACCTTCGCGGTCTGCCCGACCTGCAGCCGCAGGTCACGGTTCGTCTGGAAGCTCGAGGACGCCGCGATCCCGATCAGGGTGAGCGCGATGCCGGCGTGGACGACGAAGCCCCCGTAGCGGCGCCGGTTGCGCCCGACCGCCGTGGCCAGGGCGCGGGGGTACGCCTCGCCGGTGAGCGCGTGGCGGGTCGAGCCCGCGCGCCAGAACTCACCGAGCAGGGCGACGAGGGTGAAGGCCGCGAAGGCGAACACGAAGAGGGCCCAGAGGTGGCTCCCGGCGTCGCTCACCGCGAGCAGGACGGCGATCGTCACCGCGGTCGCGATGCCCGGCCAGACCAGCAGGCGGCGGGCGGCCCCTCCGCTCAGCCGCCCCCAGGCGAACAGCGGGCCAAGACCGGTGAACAGCACGAGCAGGACCCCGATCGGCGTCACGTAGCGGTTGAACCAGGGCGCCGCCAGCGAGTGCTTCTCGCCTGTGAAGAACTCCGAGATCAGCGGGAAGAACGTCCCCCAGAAGATCACCACGGCCAGCCCGACCAGCAGCAGGTTGTTGACGAGGAAGATCGACTCGCGCGACGCCAGCGACTCGATCCGCCGCTCCGGCCGCAGCTGCTCGAGGCGGGTGACGATCAGGACCGTGGAGCCGACGGCGACGACGCCGATCAGGACGAGAAGCGGCCCGCCAACCGTCGAGGCGCCGAAGGCGTGAATCGATTCCAGCACGCCGGAGCGCACCAGGAACGTCCCGAGGAGGCAGAGGGTGAAGGTCGCCGAGATCAGGCTGACGTTCCAGACCTTCAGCATCCCGCGCTTCTCCTGGACCATCACCGAGTGCAGGAAGGCGGTTCCGATCAACCAGGGCATCAGCGCCGCGTTCTCCACCGGATCCCAGCCCCAGTAGCCGCCCCAGCCGAGCTCCTCGTACGACCAGCGTGAGCCGAGCAGGAGGCCTATGCCGAGGAAGGTCCACGCCACCAGGGCGAAATTGCGGGTGGTGCGGATCCAGCTGGCGTCGAGCTTGCGGGCGATCAGCGCCCCGATGCAGAACGCGAACGGGATCGACCAGAGCACGTAGCCCGAGTAGAGCATCGGCGGGTGGACGGCCATGTAGGGGTTCCGCAGCAGCGGCGTCAGGCCCACGCCCTCAGCCGGCGCTGGGTCGAGGTGCGCGAACGGCTGCGCCTTGAAGATCATCAGGCCGATGAAGAACGAGCCGAGGGCGGCCAGGATCGCCGTCGCCCAGGGCACGATCTCGCGATGGCGGCGGCGGGTGATGAAGAGGACGCCGCTCGAGGCGAGCGAGAGGACCCAGGCCCAGAGCAGCAGGGACCCCTCCTGGCTCGACCACATCGCGGTCAGCTTGTAGAACGTGGGGGTGGTCGTCGACGAGTGATCGGCGACCAGTGCGAAGTGGAAGTCGTTGCGGACGAAGGCGATCTCGAGCAGCACGACGGCCGTCGTGAGCAGCCCGGCCATCGCGTAGACGGCCCGCCGGGCCGAGGCGGTCCAGCGCCGGTCGCCTGTGTGCCCGCCGTAGACACCCGCGCCCGCCGCGTAGAGCGCGCACAGCAGAGCGGCCGCCAGCAATGCGGAGCCGAGGATCGTCAGCTCGACTGCCCCGGGGTCGTGGTCGTGAACTTCGACGGGCACTTCGTGATCAGGCTGTCCCGCTCGCCCACAAAGGTGCCGTCCTGGAGCTTGCCGGTGACGATCACCTCGCGCCCGTCGCGGAAGGGATCGGGGACGGTCCCCGTGTAGCTCACCGGGATCGGGTGACTGCCATCGCGGTCCGAGATCCGGAAATCGAGCTGATCGCCCGAGTGGTGGATCGAGCCGGGGACGACGTCGCCGGTCAGCTCATACGTCTGGTTCGGGTTGGCGTTGACCAGCTGTGATGGCTCCTTCGCCTCGCTCGAGGCGGAGAACGACGTGTAGACGAGGCCGGCGGCCAGCAGCACGGCGGCCGACAACGCCACGACCAGTCTGATCTTGCGCTTGCGCGAGGGATCCACAGCGGCTGCGGATTATCGCAATCGCTGCTCAAAGGCTCGCCCTCCTGCCCGGTCGAATGCGAGAATCCCGCCGATGGATAGCGGGCGGGTTCTCCTGATCACAGGCGCGTCGAGCGGAATCGGCGCACGCACGGCCCGCCGCGCCGCGGAGGCCGGATACCGCCTGGTGCTCGGCGCCCGCCGCGAAGAGCGGATCGAGAAGCTCGCGAAGGAGCTCGGCGGCCCCGAGCGGGCGATCGCCGTGCGCTGCGACGTGACGGAGTGGGATGACAACCAGCGGATCTCGGCGGCCGCGACCGAGAGCTTTGGGCGCCTGGACGCCGTGTTCGCCAACGCCGGGTTCGGCGCCAAGCGCGGCTTCCTCGAGGAGTCGCCGGAGCACTGGCGGTCGATGGTGCTGACCAATGTGCTCGGCGTGGCGCTGACGATCCGGGCCACCCTTCCCACCCTGCTCGACGCCGGCACGGGCCACTACGTGCTGACCAGCTCGGTGGCGGGGCGCCGGTCGCTGCCCGGCTCGCTCTACTCGGCGACGAAGTGGGCGGTGAGCGCGATGGGCGAATCGCTGCGCCAGGAACTCAGACAGATGCACGAGGACCACGGCGTCCGGGTGACGCTGATCGAGCCCGGGATGACCGACACCGAGTTCTTCGACGACCGGCCGAAGCAAGCTCTCGAGGACGACGACATCGCCCGCGCGGTGCTCTGGGCGATGGAGCAGCCCGAGCGGGTCGACGTCAACGAGGTCCTGATCCGGCCCACCTCTCAGGCGAACTAGGCGGGGTCACTTAGGATCGCTGGCTTGGCGACCCTGGATCCAGTGGTGATCCTCTGCGGAGGGAGCGGGACCAGGCTGCGGGAGCGGACCGAGTCCATTCCCAAGGCTCTGGTGGAGATCGGCGCGCGTCCGATCCTCTGGCACGTGATCTCGATCTACAGCTGCCAGGGATTTTCTCGGTTTCTCCTGCTCACCGGCTACAAGGGCGAGCTGATCGAGCACTGGGTCACGGAGACCTCCTGGCCCGGCGGCGTCGAGGTCGAGTGCCTCGACACGGGGCTCGAGACGCCCACCGGCGGGCGGATCAAGCTGGCCGCCGAGCGGCTCGCGGGCGGGCCCTTCTCGGCCACGTACGCGGACGGCGTCGCGGACATCGACCTCTCTGCGCTCGTGGAGTTCCACCGGGCGGGGGACGCTGCGGCGACGATGACGGTGGTTCGCCCCGAGCTCCAGTTCGGGGTGGCCGAGATCGGGGCCGACGGCACGGTGAGCGGCTTCCAGGAGAAGCCCCGCACGGAGCACTGGGTGAACGGCGGCTTCTTCTGCTTCGAGCCGGCCGTCCTCGACTACCTCGACGCTGAAAGCGTGCTGGAGCGCGAGCCGCTCGAGCGCCTGGCGGGCGAGGGCAACCTGCGGGCACACCGGCACACCGGCTTCTGGGACTGCATGGACACCTACAAGGACGCGGTGCTCCTCAACCGCCTGTGGAACTCGGGCGAACCCCCCTGGCGGGTCTGGGCAGAGGAGCCGGCCGGTTGAGGGCGCTCGTCACGGGAGGACGCGGCTTCGCCGGCTCGTGGCTGGTGAAGGCGCTGCTCGAAGACGGCGCCGAGGTGATCTCGCTCGACCGCAAGGCCGCCACGCCGACCGGCCTGGAACTGCTCGGCATCGCCGGGGAGGCCGAAGAGGTGACCGGTGAGCTCCGGGACGGCGAGCTCATCCGAGGTCTCCTGAAAGAGCACTCGGTCGACTCCATCTTCCATCTCGCCGCGCAGGCGATCGTGGGCGATGCGAACGCCTCCCCCCTCCCGACCTTCGAGACGAACATCGAGGGCACCTGGGTTCTGCTCGAGGCCTGCCGCGAGGCCGAGGTCGAACGCGTCGTCGTTGCATCGTCCGACAAGGCGTACGGGTCGCACGAGCGGCTGCCGTACACCGAGGAGTCCGCGCTGCAGCCCGTCTTTCCGTACGACGTCTCGAAGGCCGCGACGGACCTGATCGCGCGCAGCTACTGGCACACCTACGGACTGCCTGTGGCGGTGACCCGGTTCGCCAACCTCTACGGGGGCGGCGACCGCAACTTCTCGCGCCTGATCCCGGAGACCGTCACCGCCGTGCTCGACGGGCGCTCACCCGTGATCCGCTCGGACGGCTCGCCCGAGCGCGACTTCCTCTACGTGGAGGACGCGGCGGCGGCCTACCTGGCGGTCGCCGGGGCGCTCGCCTCCGGCGGGGCCGCGGGCGAGGCCTTCAACGCCAGCTGGGGACGGCCCAACGCGGTCCGGGAGGTGGTCGAGCTGATCTGCGAGCTCGGCCCCGGCGACGCGCAACCTGAATACCGCGGGACCGGAAACCCGAGCGGCGAGATCGACCGGCAGTACCTCGACTCGGCGAAGATCCGCGAGCGGATCGGCTGGGAGCCCAGGGTGGAGCTCCGGGAGGGGCTCAGCCGGACCCTGGAGTGGTACGCCGCCCATTCGGCCGTCCGGCCCGCCGCCGCGCCGAGCTGAGCGCCGACCTCCGCACCCCGGCCCCCGTTTCAGTCAGCTCGAGGTGGGCGCGACATCGGGGGCCTCGCCGCGCCTCTTGACGCTCCGCTTGTGGCGCCGCTGCATGTACCACTCCGCGGAGCTGCTCAGCGGGCGGAAGGGAAGCACCGTCCGGGCGACGCTTCCCGCCAGCTCGATGTGGCCGAGCTTGTCGAGCAGCTTCTCGGCCTCCCGCCGCTCCTTGTCGCTGAGGTTACTGGAGGGCCTTCCCTTCGACTTGCGTGCGAGATGGACAAGCCGGTCGCGCTCGGCCGGCTCGAGCCTCCGCCAGTGCCCCCACGAGATCCACGTGACCTCAGCGGCCGCGATGAACCAGAGGCGCTCCGCAAGCCAACGGCTGCGGCTTGCGGTCCGTCTTGCGATGCCCGTGATCAGACCCATTCCCCCGGCATACCCCCAAAGATCGTTCCTAAGCGGCGGACGGGTCTCGAACCCGCGACCTCGAGCTTGGGAAGCTCGCGCTCTACCAGCTGAGCTACCGCCGCAGTCTGCGAGCATTCTAGGTCTCGGATGAAGGCAGGACGGAGCCCCGTATCGACCGGAACAGCCGGCGCCGCTCGGTGAGCGCCAAGTCCGTAGCCGTGGTCGCCGTGGTGGTCGCCGTCATCGGCCTGCTCGCATACGGCCTGCTCAACAAGAACGGCGATGCGCTCGCAGTCGGCGAGCGCGCGCCGGACACCCAGCTCACCAGACTGGATGGCACAGGGACGGGTCGCGTCGCGGACTACCGAGGCCACTGGGTGCTCGTCAACTTCTGGGCGTCCTGGTGCCAACCGTGCCGGACGGAGGCGCCCGCGCTGGAGAGCTTCTGGAGAGCCAATCGCGGTCGTGGCGCGGTCGTGCTCGGCGTCGATCTCGACGACGCGACGGACGACGCGCGCTCCTTCGCGCGCGAGTTCCATCTCACCTACCCCCTGCTTCGCCAGGGCGACGGAGACTCTCTCAAGGAGGCCTACGGCATGACCGGGCTGCCCGAGAACTTCGTGGTCGATCCCCACGGCTCCATCCGCCTGATACAGCGGGGCCCGATCGATGAGGCCTTCCTGCGCGAGCGGGTGCAGCCGCTGCTCCGGCGATGAGGGCGCTCTCACTTGCCCTCGCCTGCCTGGTGCTGGCACTGCTGGTCCCGGCCCACAGCGCCTTCGGTGCTTCGCAGGCCTCTCTGCCGGACATCGAGGACGAGGTGATGTGCATCGTCTGCGGGACGCTGCTCGCCGAATCTGAGTCGCCCCAGGCCGACCGCGAGCGGGCGCTGATCCGGAAGCTGATCGCCCAGGGTGAGAGCAAGGACCAGATCAAGGATGCGCTCGTGGCCGAGTACGGGCCGCGCGTCCTCGCGACGCCGAGCGGGCACGGGTTCGACCTGCTCGCCTGGATCGTCCCTGGCCTCGGGATCCTGTTCGCGGCCGTCGCTCTCGCGTTCGGTGCTCTACGGCTGGGTGGCCGCAGAGGCGATCGCGAGCCTCAGCCCGACCTCGACCCCACCGACGCTGCGCGCCTGAGCGAGGACATGTCCACATACGATCGCCCCTGATGGGTACGCACTACATCGACTCTGGCGCCGAGATCCCGAGCAACCCGAGCGTGCGCGCAATCGTCCGCTTGGTGAGCAGGCAGAGCCCGAGCCGCGCCTCCTCCACCCCGTCCCCCTCGGCTCCGACCACCTGGCAGTCCCGGTAGAAGGCGTGGAAGTCCCGTGCCACCTCCATCGCGTAGGCGCAGAGCCTATGCGGCGCGCGGCGCGAGCCGGCCTCGGCGACCTCGTCGGGTAGCTCGCAGAGGCGCTTGATCAGCGCCCGCTCCGACGGCTCCGCCGGCAGCGCCACGAAGTCGGAGGCGGCTCTCTGCTCGGCCCCCTCCCCCGCCTTGCGCAGGATGCTCGAGATGCGCGCATGGGCGTACTGCACGTAGTAGACCGGGTTCTCGTTCGAGGTCTTGCGGGCCAGGTCGAGGTCGAGGTCCACCGCGGTGTCGTGACTGCGCTGGAGCATGAAGAAGCGCGCCGCGTCAGCGCCGATGTCGTCGATCAGCTCGTCGAGCGTGACGAAGTCGCCGCTGCGCTTCGACATCTGCGAGCGCTCCCCGCCCTCGACGACGTGGACGAGCTGCATGATCGCCACCTCGAGCGCGTCCGGGTCATAGCCGAGTACTGCCAGGGCGGCCCGGAGGCGCTCGACGTAGCCGTGGTGGTCGGCGCCGAGGACGTCGATCAGCCGGTCCGAGCCGCGCTCGAGCTTGTCCCGGTGGTAGGCGAGATCGGAGAGCAGATAGGTGGGGTCGCCGTCCGAGCGGACCAGGACGCGGTCCTTGTCGTCGCCGAAGCTGGAGGTGCGCAGCCAGGTGGCGCCCTCGCTCTCGTAGACGTGGCCGCCCTCGCGGGCCTGCTCGAGAGCGCGTTCCACCGCGCCCGACTCGTGCAGGGCACGCTCCGACGACCAGGTATCGAAGACTACGCCGTAGCGGCGGAGCGTCTCCTCGGCGGCAGCGAGCATCAGGGCGATTCCACGGCGCCCGACCGAATCGAGGTCGTCGGGACTGAGCCCCTCCTGCTCGAGGCTCTCGGCGATCTCCACGACATAGTCGCCCTCGTATCCGTCCTCCGGGACGGGCTCGCCCTTCATCCGGGCGGCGATTGAGGCGGCGAAGCGGTCGACCTGACCGCCACGGTCGTTGACGTAGTACTCGCGCGTCATCGGGTGCCCGGTGAACTCGAGGATCCGCGCGATCGAGTCGCCCAGGGCCGCGCCCCTCCCTCCCGCCGCGGTGATCGGGCCGGTCGGGTTCGCCGAAACGAACTCGACGTTGATCCGCTCACTCGTCGCCTCGGAGGGAGCCGGGCGTCCGAGGTCGTCCCCGGCGGCCGCCAGCTCGCCCGCCGCGCGCCGGTACCACTCCTCCGAGAGGAAGAGGTTGAGGAACCCCGGGCCCGCGACCTCCACCTTCTCGATCGTGCCCTTCAGGCTCCGGCCGAGCTCCTCTGCCAGCTTCTCGGCGGTCCCGCGCGGCTGCTCGCCCAGGGTGGGCGCCAGCAGCATCGCGGCGTTGGTCGAGTAGTCGCCGAATTCGGGCTTTGGCGGGCGCTCCAAGGTGGGCTGCGAGCCGGGCGCCTCGGCGCCGTCGCGAAGCGACGAGGCGGCTGCCTCGACGGCGGAGCGGAGCTCTGCGACGGGATCGGACATGGATTTGGAGCCTACGGCTTCGCCATCAGATCGCGGCCACGAGCGGCCGCCCCACACAAGTCAAGGTGGAGCTACCTGGTGGCCGCTAGAGGTGATACGGCTCCCGGGCCAGGATCTTGGTGGCGCGGAAGAGCTGCTCCAGCAGCACAACACGCGCGAGCTGGTGGGCCATCGTCTGCGGGCCGAGCGAGATGCGCTCGTCGACCAGCGCCATCGTCCGGGCGGACAGCCCCTCCGGCCCGCCGATCAGGAAGCAGATGTCCTGGGCGTCGATACGCCGCTCGGAGAGCCAGCTCGCCCAGGCCTCGGAGCTGAGCGCCCGGCCGCCGCGATCAAGGGCGATGACGTGCGCGCGGGTCGGGATCCGGCCCTCGATGTTGACCTCGTCGCGCACCTCGATCACGTCCACGGGCTGGTGGCGCTGGAGCATCTTGCGGTAATGCGCGTCCGCCTCTGCGAAGGGCGCCTTCACCTTCCCCACCACCACGATCGTCACCTTCAAGGCCGGTCGCCCCGCTCCCAGGCGACCGCGGCTCCGATTCTGTCGACCGCGGACGGATGGGTGCCGAACAGGAAGCTGAAGATCCCGGGCGGGTCGGGATCGGAGAGGTTCCGGTCGGCGAGCTGCTGCTGGAGCTCGATCATGCCCCTCGGGTCGTTCGTGAGCTGGAGGGAGAACGTGTCGGCCCTGGACTCGACCGAGCGCGAGAGCTGGTTGCCCGCGATCCCGATGACGAAGGAGGTCGCCGCGATCGCCAGGGCCAGAGCGGGCAGATATGCGGGGGTCCCGGGCTCGGCGCCGCGGCGGCGGCCGAGCCCGGTCGCCATCAACGATACGAAGACCAGCGAAAGCGGCGTGACGATCGCGACGAAGAGCAGCCCGCGCTGGATGTCGTTGCCGTGCACGTGCCCGAGCTCGTGTGCGACCACCGCTCGGCGCTCGCCCTGATTCAGGTCATGAATCAGCGTGTCGTAGAGCACGACCTGCTTCGAGGAGCCGAGGCCGTTCACGTAGGCGTTGATCGCCGTGGTCCGCTTGCTCGCATCCACCTCGTAGACGTGCCCGACGTCCACACCGGCCTTGTTGGCCAGCTCGAGGACGTCGCTCCGGGCCTGACCGGGCGGAAGCTCGTCGAACTTGTTGAAGAGGGGCGCGATCAAGACCGGCGCGAGCCAGGTCACGATCGCCGCGCCGGCGAGCACCGCGGCGCTGCCCGGGATCCACCAGCGCGAGCCGAAGCGGCGCATCAGCCAGAGCCCGAAGGTGCCCACCAGGCCCGCGAGCACGGCGCCGATCGCGGTTCCCTTGCCCCAATCGCTCAGGAAGCCGCCGATGGACTGGGTCGAGAGGCCGACGTCGACCGATCGCTGTTGTGCCCAGATTCCGAAGGGCAGCGTGACCGCGGCCACCGTCACCGAGAGTCCGGCGGCGGCAGCGGCGCCGCCGAGCACGGGGCGCTCGCCGAGGCGCTCCAGCACCCTACGGCTGACCGCCGGCCGCCCGGTGGCCAGCAGGACCAGGACCACGCCCTCGGCGAGCAGGCCGCCCACCAGGATGAGCCGCTGCCCCGAGCCGTAGTCGCGGGCCTTGGTGAGCTCGGCGTGGGAGAAGTAGGCGTTCTCGTCCACCTGGACGGGCTGCTCGATGTCGCGGGGACGGAGCAGCCAGGCGGCGGCCTCGGCGACCACCACCGCCGCGACGGCGGTGACGCTCAGGCGCACCCATATGGACGACGATCGGCCGGGCACCGCCCTACGATAAACCGCTCCGTTGGGGAGCCCTTAAGAGCGGAATCCCCGTGAAAGTCGCAATCCTCACCGACATCCACAGCAACCTGCCGGCGCTCGAGGCCGTCCTCTCGGCGATCGACGAGGCCGGGATCGAGCGCCGCTGGTGCCTGGGCGACGTGGTCGGGTATGGCGCGCAGCCCGACGAGTGCACGAAGCTGGTCTCCGAGCGCTGCGAGCTGAGCCTGGTCGGGAACCACGATCTCGCCGTCACCGGGGAGATCAGCACCGAGGTCTTCTCAGCCTCGGCCGCGGCGGCCGTCGAGTGGACCCGCGCCAACTCGGATGACTCCACCATCGACTTCCTGAAGGCTCAGAGGCCGGAGAACACCGAGCACGAAGTCGGCCTCTACCACGCCTCCCCGCGCGATCCGGTCTGGGAGTACGTGCTCGCCGTCGACCAGGCGCGCGAATGCATCGCCGAGCAGGCCTCGAGGGTGAGCTTCATCGGCCACTCGCACGTCGCCCTCTGGTTCTCCGACAGCGACGGCCCTCCCGGCTCCGACGGCGGCGGGCAGGCCGAAGACGGCCGCGTAATGGACCTCTCGGAGCACCGCTGGCTGCTCAATCCCGGCAGCGTGGGCCAGCCTCGCGACGGCGATCCGCGCGCCGCCTGGCTGGAGCTGGACACGGACGAGTGGAAGGCCGGCTATCACCGCGTGGGCTACGACATCGACACGGCGGCGGAGGCGATCAGGGAGGCGGGCCTCCCCGAGTTGCTCGCCGACCGCCTCTACGTGGGCCAATAATGGCGCCGGAACGGGCGAGGACTGGACTTTCGGGCGCCCCGGCTACTATCGCCGCGATGCCGAATTCGCTCCGGCCGATAGTGCTTGCCCTCTTCCTAGCGGCCGCCGCCGTGGGGATTCTGGGCTGCGGCGGATCGAGCGGCCCGGACCCCTCGATCTCGGCGCAGGAGGCAGCCGTGCTGAGCTCCAAGATCGATGAGATCCAGGCCAACGTCCAGGTGGGGAGCTGTCTGGTGGCCGCCGACAAGACCGACGACCTGATCGCCGACGTCCAGGAGCTGCCGTCCTCAGTGAACTCGGACGTCAAGACCGCCCTTCTGAACGGCTCCAACCAGCTCAAGATCCTGCTCTCCGATCCGACTCAATGCCAAGGCAGGACGACGACCTCCGAAACGATTACGAGCACGCCGTCGACGACCGCGTCGACCACCACGAAGACGCAACCCACGACGACAACCAGGACCCAGACGCAGCCGACCACCACGACACAGACCCAGACCGGCCCGAGCACCACCACCGGCGGCTCGGGCGGGATCGCACCGGGGGGACTATGAGCCCGCGCAGCCCCAAGGGCGAGCTGATCTCCGACCGCTACCGGATCGAGGACCGCCTGGGATCAGGTGGGATGTCGACGGTCTTCCGCGCGACGGACACGATCCTCGAGCGGACGGTCGCCGTGAAGATCCTCGCCGAGCACCTCTCCGACGACGACCGCTTCGTCGCCCGGTTCCGCCGCGAGGCGCTGGCGGTCGCGAAGCTCGTCCACCCGAACATCGTGCAGGTCTATGACACCGGCAACGACGGTGGCCAGTACTACATCGTCATGGAGTACGTCCGGGGCCGCTCGGGGGCCCAGCTGCTTCAGGCTGAGGGCAAGCTGGACCCCGAGACCTCGGTCGAGATCGGCGTGCAGGCATGCGCCGGCCTCGACTACGCCCACCGCCACGGGATCATCCACCGCGACGTCAAGCCGGGGAACCTGATGATCATCGGCGGTCCCGCCGGCGGCGGCGACATGACCGTGAAACTGGCGGACTTCGGCATCGCGCGCGCGCGCGAGCAGACTCGGATCACCCAGGTCGGCTCCGTCGTCGGGACCGCGGCCTACCTGGCCCCCGAACAGGCGCGCGGGGCAGAGGCGAACCCCTCCACGGACGTCTACTCCCTCGGCGTCGTGCTCTACCAGTTCCTCACCGGGCGCCTTCCCTACGAGGGCGCCTCGCTCGCCGAGCTGGCTGTCCGCCAGCAGTCCGAGCAGCCCCTGCACCCCAGCTCCTACAGCGAGGACGTCCCGGAGGCGGTGGGCGACGCCGTCCTGGTCGCGCTCGAGTCGGATCCCTCGCGACGCTTCGCCGCTGCGGGCGAGTTCGCCGATGCGCTGCGTCGCGGGCTCACCGGCGAGTCGCCGGTCCGCACCGCCCAGACCCGGGTGCTCGGCGGCGACGCGCCGACCTCGGCCACACGGCACATGCCCCGCACCCGCACCCAGCGGCAGCGCCGCCCGGTGCAACCCAGAGAACGCCAGGCCCCCGCCCAGGCGCCGCGCCGCCGGCGCGCTCCGCAGATGGCCCGCAACCTCCTCGCCCTGATCGCGATCCTGCTGCTGGCCGCCGCGGTTGCCGCCATCGTGGTCCTGGCCTCGAGCAACAGCGGCGGGAAGATCAACCTGGATCAGGTCGTCAAGCAGAACGTGAACGACCAGATCGACGCCCTCAAGCAGGTCGTCGACGACAACACGAAATAGCGGCCACCAGGGTGGGGCGGCCGCTCGTGGCCCCGGCTATAAGGCGAAGCCGGGTCAGACTCCCTCCCAGGGGGTGGAGCCGCCGAGCACAGAGCCTGCGTATTCGCGGTAGGCACCCCGGCCGATCGCGTCGCGGGCTCCGCCGACCAGCTCGCGCATATAGGTCAGATTGTGGAGGGTCAGCAGACGGGTCCCGGTCAGGTCCTTGTTGCGGGCGAGGTAGTGCAGATAGGCGCGGGTGTGGCGCGTGCATGCCTCGCAGCCGCAGCCGTCGACGATGGGCGAGTCGTCACTCGCGTAGGCCGCCTTGGTCAGGTCGATGCGGAAGCGGCCGCCCGGAGCGGGAGCGAGAGCCGTCCCGTGCCTCGCGAGCCGAGTTGGGATGGCGCAGTCGAAGAGGTCGATGCCCATTCCGATCCCGATGAGCAGGTCGTCGACCTCGCCGATGCCGAGGAGATGCCGGGGCGCCTCGTGGGGAAGCAGGGGAACCGTGAAGCCGAGGACACCGTGCATCTCCTCCTTCTCGCGCCCGAGAGTGCCGCCGATCGCGACGCCATCGATGCCGGTCGCCGCCGTCCTGGAGGCCGACTCCCGTCGCAGGTCCTCGTGGACCCCGCCCTGGACGATTCCGAATACGGCCTGGTCGGGCGGACCCTCCCGGTTGTGCCACTCGAGGCAGCGCTCGAGCCACCGATGGGTCCGCTCCGTGGAGCGGGCCGTGTAGTCGCGGTCGGCGTGCGCGGGCGTGCACTCGTCGAAGGTGAGAGCGATGTCGGAGCCCAGCGCCGCCTGGATTCCCATCGACTCTTCGGGACCAATGAAGCGGTTCGACCCGTCGAGCAGCGACTGGAACGCCACCCCCTCCTCCGAGATCTCGACCTTGGCGCCTCCGCTGTGGTTGCCACGGCGCCCTTTGATCTCGTCGGCGACTCCGCCGTGGGCGAGGGAGAAGACCTGGTACCCGCCGGAGTCCGTGATGATCGGGCGCTCCCAGCCCATGAACCGGTGCAGGCCGCCGCGGGCGGCGATCAGCTCCTCGCCTGGGGACAGGTGCAGGTGGAAGGTGTTGCCCAGGACCATCTCGTAGCCGAGCTCGGCAACCTCGGCCGAGGAGAGCCCGCGGACACTGCCCTTGGTCGCCAGCGGGATGAAGGCCGGGGTGCGAACCGGGCCGTGGGCGAGTTGGATCAGGCCCGCGCGCGCATCGCCGTCGCGCGCCTCGATCTCGAAGGTGAGCCTGGCCGGATCCTGTCTCACCGGGCAAGCCTAGGGACGCGCCGGGTCTTCCCGCCTATACGCGGAGGCTCTTCCCGGTCATCGCCTCGGGCTGGGCGATGCCGAGCAGATCGAGCGCCGTCGGAGCGACGTCGGCCAGTATCCCGCCCTCGCGCAGCTCGATCCCAGTGACGGTGACGATCGCGGGCACGGGATTCGTCGTGTGGGCCGTGTTGGGCGATCCGTCCGGCTCCAACATGTGCTCGCAGTTCCCGTGGTCGGCGGTGATGATCAGTGCCCCGTCCTTCTCGTGGACGGCCGAGACAACCTCGCCGAGCCTGCGATCGGCCTCCTCGCACGCCGCGACGGCGGCGGGGATCACGCCGGTGTGGCCGACCATGTCGGGGTTGGCGAAGTTGATGATCCCGAAGCGGTAGCCGTCGGCGCTCCAGGCCTCGGTGAAGAGGCGCGCGGCCGCGGCGGCACTCATCTCCGGCTTGTAGTCGTAGGTCGGCACGTCGCGCGGGGACTCGGCGAGCAGCTGCTCCTCGCCGGGCAGCTCCCCCTCCTTCCCTCCGTCGAAGAAGTAGGTGACGTGCGCGTACTTCTCGGTCTCGGCGACGTGCAGCTGGCGCTCGCCGTGCTCGGAGATCACCTGGGCGATCGTGGTCTCGGGCTCGTGCGGCGGGAAGGCGACCGGATAGGGCCAGCCGTGGTGGTACTCGGTCATCGTCGTCACCTCGAAGGGCCCGGCGCCGCCGCGATCGAATTCGTCGAAGCCCGGCTCGCCCAGCGCCCTGGTCATCTCGCGGGCCCGGTCGGGGCGGAAGTTGATGAAGATGAACGGCTCGTCGGCCTCGGCACCGTCGTAGTCGCCGATCACCACCGGCTCGATGAACTCGTCGGTGACGTCCTGCTCGTACGAGGCCTTGATCGCGCCTACGGCCGTCTCCGCTCGAGGCGCCTCCGCGTGCACGACCGCGTCGTAGGCCTTCTTCGCCCGGTCCCAGCGCCGGTCGCGGTCCATGCCCCAGAAGCGGCCGCCGACCGTCCCGATCCGCCCCGTGCGCCGCAGCCACCGCTCGACCTCCTCGACGTATCCCGCGCCGTTGTGCGGAAGGGTGTCGCGCCCGTCCATGAGAGCGTGGATCACCAGGTCCGAGACACCCTCCTCTCCCGCCAGCTCGACGATCGCCTCGATGTGCTCCCAGCCGGAGTGAACCCCGCCGTCCGAGATCAGCCCGATCGCGTGCAGGCGCCCACGCCGGGACTCGCGCGCCAAACCGCAGGCCCCGCGCAGGGCCTCGTTCTCGAAGAAGCTGCCGTCGGCGATCGCGTCGTCGATTCGCGCCAGGTCCTGCTTGACGACCGCTCCGGCGCCCAGGTTGAGGTGACCGACCTCGGAGTTGCCCATCTGGCCGTCGGGGAGGCCGACGTCCCTTCCCGAGGTGGAGAGGGTCGTGTGAGGGTAGTTGGCCCAGAGCTCGTCGAAGTTCGGCGTGTCCGCCTGCGACACGGCATTGCCGGGGCCTTCGGGGGCCAGACCGAAGCCGTCCAGGACCACGAGCGTCAGGGAGGGCACCGGCACGCTCGCCGGCCCGGGCGGGAGCGACATCAGGGGGCTGCTTCCACGATCGCCGCGAAGTCATCCGGGTCGAGGCTCGCGCCCCCGACGAGCGCACCGTCGACGTCGGGCAGAGCGAGCAGCTCGGCCGCGTTGCCCGGCTTCACCGACCCTCCGTAGAGGATCCGGATCTCGGCCGCCCCTTCGCCCGAGCGGGTCTCGATCAGGCCACGGATCAGGGCGCAGGCATCCTGGGCCTGCTCGGGAGTCGCGGTGCGACCCGTGCCGATCGCCCAGATCGGCTCGTAGGCGATCACGACCTCCCCGAGCCGGTCATCGGGCACCTCGGACAGATCCGCCTCGATCTGCCGGGTGAGGATCCCCTCCGTCTCATCCGCATCACGCTGCGATTCGTTCTCGCCCACACAGAGAATCGGCTGGAGGCCAGCTTGCAGCGCGGCCGGGACCTTGCGGGCCAGGGCCTCGTCCGACTCGCCGAAGTACTGGCGGCGCTCGGAGTGCCCGAGGATGACCCCGTCGACACCGATCTCCACCAGCATCGGCGCCGAGACCTCCCCGGTGAACGCCCCCTTGGCCTGATCGTGCATGTTCTGGGCGGCGACGCTCGCGGAGCTCTGGGCGCAGAGATCGACGGCGGCACTCAGCGAGAGAAACGGCGGGCAGATGACGACTTCGGCCCCTGATTCCGGGACCCGGGCCAGGAAAGCATCCAGGAATCCCTCGGTCTCCTCGACCGTCTTGTGCATCTTCCAGTTGGCGGCCAGGACGGGCGTCCGGTCAGGCATCCTGAAGCGCCTCCACTCCAGGCAACTCGCGCCCCTCGATCAGCTCGAGCGAGGCGCCGCCTCCGGTCGAGATCCAGTCCACGGAGTCGGCGAGATCGAATTTGTGGAGCGCGGCGACCGAGTCGCCCCCGCCGACCACGGTGTGCCCCGGCGCGGCGGCGACAGCCTCGGCCAAGGCGCGCGTGCCGGCGTCGAAGGGCGGCACCTCGAAGGCGCCCATAGGCCCGTTCCAGAAGACGGTCCCGGCGCCCGCGATCCGCTGGGCGAAGTTGGCCGTGGTGTTGCTGCCGACGTCGAGCCCCATCCAGCCCTCCGGTACGTCAACCCCGTTCAGCTCACGCGTCTCGGTGCCGGCATCGAGCTCCTTGCCCAGGACGAGGTCCTCGGGCAGCTCGAGGATGCTGTCGCTCTTCTCCGACTCCGGCAGCACGCGCTTCGCGGCCTCGACACCCTCCTCCTCGACGAGCGAGTTGCCTGTGTCGCGGCCCTCCGCCGCAAAGAAGCTGAAGCACATCGCCCCGCCGATCAGGATCTCCTCGGCGAAGCCCAGGAAGCGGTCGATGACGCCGAGCTTGTCGGTCACCTTGGCCCCTCCGAGGACGACGACCAGCGGGCGCCGCGGGTCGTCACGGACCGCGGTCAGCTGCGTGACCTCCTGCTCCAGCAGGAGGCCCGCATAGCCGGGCAGGTGGTGAGCGACTCCCTCGGTCGTGGCGTGAGCACGGTGCGCGGTGCCGAACGCATCGTTGACGTAGACGTCTGCCAGGGCGGCCAGCGACTCGACCAGCGCCGGGTCGTTCTTGGTCTCTCCCTCCTCGAAGCGGCTGTTCTCGAGGAGAAGCACCTCGCCGGGCTCGAGAGCCTCGGCCATCGCCTCGACCTCCTCCCCCACCACCGCCGGGGCGAGCTTCACCTCACTGCCGAGCAGCTCGCGAAGCCGCTTCGCGACCGGGGCCATCGACAGGCTCGGGTCGGCGCCCTTCGGCCGTCCCAGGTGCGAGACGAGCACGATGCGCGCTCCCCGCTCCCTGAGCAGCTCGATCGTCGGCAGGCTGGCCCGGATCCGCGTGTCGTCCGCCACCTCGCCGTCGCTGAGCGGGACGTTCAGGTCAGCCCGCAGCAGGACGCGCTTGCCCTCGACGTCTGCGTCCCGGACGCTCGCCTTGCCGAACGGGCGTGAGCCTTCGCCGTCAGGCACTTACCGCGGCCGGCTGCAGAACCTTCTCCGCCAGATCGACGCAGCGCTTGGCGTAGCCCCACTCGTTGTCGTACCAAGCGAGGAGCTTGACGAAGGCCCCATCGACCACCGTGGTCTGCTCGGCATCGAAGATCGACGAGTGCGGGTCCGTGACGACGTCGCTGGAGACGATCGGGTCCTCCGTGTACTTGAGGATTCCCGAGAGGGGGCCCGACGCGGCCTCCTTCATCGCCGCATTGATCTCCTCCGCGCTCGTCTCCTTCGCGACGTCGCAGGTCAGATCGACGAGCGACCCGGTGATCACCGGCGCGCGGACGGAGATGCCGCTGAGCTTGCCCTCGAGCTCCGGCAGAACGATGCCGACGGCCTTGGCCGCCCCGGTGCTGGTCGGGATCAGGTTCTGCGCCGCGGCGCGAGCCCGGCGCAGGTCCTTGTGTGGCATGTCCTGAAGGCGCTGATCGGCCGTGTAGGCATGAATCGTGGTCATCAGGCCGCGTTCGATGCCGACCATGTCGTTCAGCACCTTGGCCACCGGCGCGAGGCAGTTGGTCGTACAGGAGGCGTTGGAGATGATGTTGTGCTTCTCCGGGTCGTAGTCGGTGTCGAAGTTGACCCCGAGCACAACGGTGACATCGGGCTCCTTCGCAGGGGCGGAGATGATCACCTTCTTGGCACCGGCCTCGAGGTGCTTCCCGGCGCCCTCGCGGTCACGGAATATCCCCGTCGACTCGATCACCACGTCGACCCCGAGGTCGCCCCAGGGCAGTGCTGCCGGGTCTTTCTCGTTGAGGACCTTGAGCTCCTTGCCGTCGATGCTGATTCCGCCGCTGGAGACCTCGACCTCACCGGGGAACCGCCCCAAGACGGTGTCGTACTTGAGGAGGTGGGCCATGGTCTCGGCGTCGACCAGGTCATTGACGGCGACGAACTCGAGATCCGCGTCCGCCTCGACGGCCGCGCGGAAGAGGTTCCGGCCGATCCGCCCAAAACCGTTGATGCCCACCTTGACTGCCATTTGAAGTCCTCCTAGACGGGGTTTGCTCTACTCAAATTATCGAGCCGCCTCCGGCGCCGTCCCCGTGCGGAGTACGGAGATTCGCTCAGCGGTCGTGAGACACGCAGACCTCGACCAGGTAGCCGTCGGGGTCGGTCAGGCGACAGGAATAGGTGCCCGGGCCGAAAGACGCCGCGCTGCCGGGCTCCGCCACCGGATCTCCCCCGTTCGCGGAGCCGGACTCGAACGAGGCCTTGACCGCGGGGATGCTCTTCGCGGGGAAGGAGATCAGCCCGTATCCCGGCCGCTGGCTGTCCGCGAGCTCGATGAAGAACTCAGCCTTGATCAGCCCCCAGCTCACCGAGTCGGCGGGCGCTTCCTGACGGCGCCATCCCAGCGGGGCCAGGATGGAGTCGTAGAACGCACCGCTGCGTTCGATATCGGAGACTTTTACGGCTGCGTAATTGAGCATCTGCGTGCGACGGAGAGACGAGACGGTCCCTGCGGATCCACATTACACAGGAGACCCGGACCTACGTCAGTACCGCGGCTCCCAGCGAAAGTATCGGACCGCGATGAGCAGCCCGATGAGACCCCAGGCCGCGACCACGGCGATGTCGGCCCACTCGAACCCGGCGCCGGTGGTGTGCGGGTCCCAGGCGGTGAACATGGCCTCGAAGAAGTGGCGTATCGGGAACAGGTCGGCGAATTTGAGGACACCGTTGGGCAGCTCGTCCTGCGGGATGAAGACCCCAGACAGGAAGTAGAGCGGCAGGACGGTTGCATTGGTGACGGCCGGCGCCGCCTGCGCGGTCGGAATCGCAGCGGCGAGGGCGAATCCCAGGCACGAGAAGGAGAACGCCCCCACCGCGAGAGTGACCAGCATCGCGGGCAGGGTGTGCGTCGGGATCGTGACGCCGTAGAGCAGCGCGCCGATCGCGCTGACGAGGACGACCATGATCACCGAGATCACGAGCGAATTGCCGACCCGGCCGGCGACGAACGCAGCCGGCGGCAGCGGGGTGCCGCGCACGCGCTTGAGCTGGCCGGCCTCCCGCTCGGTCGGCAGGTTGGTGGCCAGCTTGACCGTGGTCGCGGAGATCACGGCCAGCGTGAGGATCGCCGGGACGTAGTAGGTGGCCCCCTTGACGTCCACGCCGGAGATGTGGGTGTCCTTGAAGATTGTGGCGAGGAGGATGAGAAAGAGCAGCGGCAGCAGCGCCGTGAAGAAGACGGCCGCCGGGTTGCGCCAGAAGATCTTCTGGTCGAATCGGAACTGGTGGAGGAGGACCGCAACGCCGCTCATTCCGCCGCCTCGGCGCCGACGGAGGCCTCGGTCAGCTCCAGGTAGACGTCCTCGAGGCTCGGGGAGCCGACGGTGAGCCCCGGCAGCCCGACGCCACGCTCCGCCGCCCAATTGGTGAGCTCGCGCAGGATGGGAACAGGGTCCTCCGCGCTCAGGGAGACGGCTCCTGCGTCGATCCGCGCGCTCGTCCGCACCGCGAACGGCAGATCGGGTGCGCGGACCCCGGCTGGCAACCGAAAGCTGATCTCGGTGCGCTGCTCGCGGTCGCCGCCGAGGTCGTCGGGCGAGCCGCTGGCGACGATCCTGCCCGCCGAGATGATCGCGACGCGATCCGCCAGCGTCTGAGCTTCCTCCATGTAGTGCGTGGTCAGGAAGACGGTCTTGCCGAGGTTGCGGAGACCGCCGATCACATCCCAGGCCTGGCGGCGGGCCGACGGGTCGAAGCCCGTCGTCGGCTCGTCGAGAAAGAGCAGCTCGGGATCCCCGATCAGGGCCAGGGCCACGTCGAGCCGCCGCTGCTGGCCGCCTGAGAGCTTCGAGGTCC
The DNA here is from genome assembly GCA_036276255.1 of Solirubrobacterales bacterium. Taxonomy (GTDB): domain Bacteria; phylum Actinomycetota; class Thermoleophilia; order Solirubrobacterales; family 70-9; genus DASUPK01. The sequence continues at coordinate 23,724 of DASUPK010000088.1, read as the reverse complement.
TGACGTCCGCCTTCTCCGAGAGGCCGACCAGGTCGACCGTCTCGTCGATGTCCCTCGGATGCGAGTAGTAGCCGGCGTACTGCTCGATCGCCTCTCGCGGGGTGAGCTCGGGGACGAGGCTGGACTCCTGGAGGACGAAGCCGACCCGGTTTCGCCAGCCGCGGTCAGCGTCGCCCGGATCCACACCCAGCACGCTCACCTCGCCGCCGGTCCGCGTCCGGTAGCCCTCCAGGATCTCGACGGTGGTGGTCTTGCCGGCGCCGTTCGGCCCGAGGAAGGCGAAGACCTCGCCGGCGACCACCTCCAGGTCGATGCCCCGCACGGCCTCGAAGCCGTCGTAGGACTTGCGCAGCCCCGCGACGCTGATGACGGGCTCGGCCATGCCCGGGATGTTATGGACGGCTCGCCATCAGGTCGCGGCCACGAGCGGCCACCCAGGACAAGTCGCTTCGGCCTTCGGCCTGCGCTCCTGAGTGGAGTGGCCTGGTGGCCGCTAACGAGCAGCCGGGCGGGGCTCGAGTTCGACATCGCGGTGCACCAGGCGCAGCTTGACGTCGTCCCGCTTGCCGAGCTCCCTCGCGATCCGGTCGGCGACCGTCACCGAGCGATGCCGGCCACCGGTGCAGCCGACGGCGACGGTGAGATGCTGCTTGCCCTCGGCGACATAGGCGGGCAGCAGGAAGTCGAGCAGGGGCATCAGCCTGCCGTAGAACTCGCCGGCCTGCGTACCGGACTCGACGTATTCCCTCACCGGCTCGTCGAGCCCGGTGAGCGGGCGCAGCTCGTCCACGTAGTGCGGGTTCGGCAGGAAGCGGACGTCGAGGGTCAGGTCGGCGTCAGACGGCGGCCCGTTCTTGAAGCCGAAGGTGAGGATCGTCAGCGCGAGCTGGTTCTCCTGGGCGTCGCGGCCGATCAGCTCGGTGGCGATACGACGGCGGAGCGCCCCGCCCGTCAGGGAGGTCGTGTCTATGACGACGTCGGCTCGCTCGCGCAGCGGGGCGAGCAGCTCGCGCTCCTCGCGGATTCCGTCGACGATGCGGCCGCTGCGGGCCAGCGGATGGCGGCGGCGCGTCTCCTTGTAGCGGTGAAGGAGGGCCTCCTCGTCGGCCTCCAGGAAGACCACCTTGAGGTCGAGGCCGCCGCCGAGAAGCTCGTCGAGCACCGCCTGCAGGTCCTCGAAGTAGTCACCGCCCCGAACGTCGGTCACGACCGCGGCCCTCTCCACCCCGCTCCCCTCGTGCCGGAAGAGCTCACCGAGCGCTCCAATCATCCGCGGCGGGAGGTTGTCGACGCAGAAGTAGCCGCCGTCCTCGAAGGCTGCGATCGCCTCGGACTTGCCGGCGCCCGAGTACCCGGTGATCACCACCAGCTCGACGCGATGGTCGCGCGGCCCGGCACCGTCACCGTCGAAAGAGGAAGAGGAGTCCTTGGCCATCAGCCCGCTCTGTGGAGTTGGCGGTGGATCTCGCGAGCGAGCTTACCGGGCACCCCGGGCACCGCTTCGAGCTCCTCGCGGCTCGCCGTGAGCAGGCGATCCGGCGAGCCGAAATGGCGGAGAAGCGCCCGCTTTCGCGCTGGGCCAACGCCCCGAACGCCGTCGAGCACCGAGGCGGTCATCGCCTTGTCGCGGCGGCCTCGATGGTGGGTGATCGCGAACCGATGGGCCTCGTCGCGGACCCGTTGCAGGATGCGAAGGGCGTCCGAGCCCTTCTCCAGGAGGATCGGGGCCGACCGGCTCGGCACGAAGACCTCCTCGATTCGCTTCGCCAGGCTCACCACCGCGACGCCACGCTCGGTGAACGGCTCCAGTGCCTTCAGGCCAGCCGAGAGCTGGCCCTTGCCGCCGTCGATCACGATCAGGTCCGGGAGCGCGGCGAAGCTCGCGTCGCGGTCGGAGTCGTGGGGCGAGATGTCGGCCTGCTGCATGTAACGCCCGAGTCGCCGGCTCAAGACCTCGGCCATCGAGGCGAAATCATCAGGGCGACTCCTCCGCTGCACGTCCGGTGCCGGCGGCGGCCCCTGGCCGTTGGTCCTCTCCTCGCCGCGGATGTTGAACTTGCGGTAGTCGGCCTTCTTCGGGGCGCCCCCCTCGAAGACGACCATCGAGGCGACGGTGTGGGTCTCCCCGAGGTTCGAGATGTCGAAGCCCTCGATGCGGACCGGAACGCGCTCCAGGCCGAGTGCGTCCTGCAGCGAGGAGAGCGTCTCGACGCGCTGCTGGCGGCGATGCTCGCGCCGGAGCTTGTCCTGGGCGAGGGCGAGCTTCGCGTTCTTCTCCGCCAGCTCGCGCAGGCGGCGCAGGTCGCCGCGCGAGGCGACGCGGACATCCACCTGCGCGTCGCGCTGGCGCGAGAGCGCCTCCGCGAGCACGCCCGTGCGGTCCCGGAGCTCGGGTCCGACGATCACCCGGCCGGGTACCGCCGGAGCCGCTCCGTAGTACTGGAGCAGGAAGGTCTCGGCGACCTCGCCCGGGTCGCGGCCGGCCTCCACCGCCTCGTCCTCGCCCGCCAGGTAGAAGCCCTGCCGCTCGGCGAGCACCCCGTCGCGAACCTGGAAGACCTGCGCGTTCGCATCGTTTGCCTCAACAGCAACCCCAATGATGTCTGCGCTGCCGAGCGAGCCGCCGGCGACTGCACGGCGCTCCATCATCGAGCGGACGGCGTTCAGCCGGTCGCGGAAGAGCGCCGCACGCTCGAAGTCCTGGGCCTCGGAGGCCTCCTCCATCTTCGCCTCGAGGTCGCGGGCGATCTCCTTGTAGCGGCCCGAGAGGAAGCCGACGATCCGGTCGATGTTGCCCCGGTACTCCTCCTTGTCGATGTAGCCGACACAGGGCGCCTGGCACCGCTTGATGTAGTAGTCGAGGCACGGGACGCCCGAGCGCCGCCCGGGCTCCGGCCCCTCACAGGTCCGGTACTGGAAAAGCTTGCCGAGCAGGTCGAGCGTCTCGCGAACGCGCTTGGCGCTGGAGAACGGGCCGAAGTAGGCTCGGTTCGGCCGGTGCCGCTCGCGCGTGAAATAGACGCGCGGGAACTCCTCGTCGAGGCTGACGCCGACGTACGGATACGACTTGTCGTCCCGCAGGCGGATGTTGAAGCGCGGCCGGTAGCGCTTGATGAAGCTCTGCTCGGCGAGCAGCGCCTCGGGCTCGTTCTCCGTGACCAGGAACTCGATCGAGTCCGTGCGGTCGATCAGCTCCGCCGTGCCGCCCATCCCCGAGCCGCGGCCGCCGCCAGTACCCGCGAAGTGCGACGCCACGCGCTTGCGAATCGAGTTCGCCTTGCCGACGTAGAGCGCGTCTCCCGCCCTGTTGCGGAACACGTAGACGCCCGGAGCATCCGGGAGCTCCTTCCGCTGGTCGGCCAACTTCTGGCTGCTCTTCGCCATCATCAATCGGGTTGCTCCTCGGCTTCGCCTCCGGGGCACCCTCTCGTTAAGGGTAGGGTCCCGGCTCCCGCGCCCAGCGGTGACCAGGCCGCTCCACTTTGGAGCGGAGGGCGAAGCCCGAAGCGAGTTGCGCGGGGCGGCCGCTCGTCACCGCGATCTGATTGGAGGATCCGAGATGGCAGAAACCGCAGAAACCGAGGTTCAGCTGCTTGGCAGCGACCCCCCCAAGCTCGAGACGCTCGAGATCGAGGTCGACGGCTCGATCGGAACGCTCACCCTGAACCGCCCCGACGCGCTCAACGCGATGAGCCCCGAGCTGATCGGCGAGCTGGTGACCGCTGCCGCCTGGCTCGCCGACCGCGCCCCGATCCGGGCGCTGATCGTCACGGGCGCCGGGCGCGCCTTCTGTTCCGGAGGGGACGTCAACTGGTTCAAGCGGGGCGTCACCGAGGAGGGCGTGGACCTGCCGTCCGAGGTCAGGCGCGGAGCGGAGGCGCTCCACAACGCCATCGTCGACATCCGACGGATTCCCTACCCCGTGATCGCGGCGATCAACGGGCCGGCCGCGGGAGCGGGCATGTCCCTGGCGCTCTCGGCCGACATCCGGATCGCCTCGGAGGACGCGTTCCTGGCGATCGCCTACGGCCGGATCGGCGCGGCCCCCGACGGCGGCATGACCTATTTCCTGCCGCGCGTCGTCGGCCCCGCGAAGGCACTGGAGCTGGCACTCAACGACCCGAACCTCGACGCCGCCTCGGCGCTCGAGGCGGGACTCGTCACCGAGGTGGTCCCTGCCGACCAGCTGCTCTCTCGCGCCAAGGAGAAGGCCGAGAAGCTCGCGGCGAAAGCCCCCTACTACGTGCGCATGACCAAGAGCCTGCTGCACGAGTCGATCGAGCACTCGATCAACGACCACCTGCAGCTGGAGCGCCACGGAATCGCCGACAGCATGGGAACAAATGACCTGCGGCGGGGCGTCACCGCCTTTTTCGACGGGGAGACGCCGGAGTTCAAGGGCGACTGAGCCAATCCGTTGCCCCGCCGGGGCCGTAATAAGGTTCAACCCCCTGGTGAATGAGAGAAAGGTGACCCGGATGAAGAAGGCTTCAGCAGTGCTGGCGGTTGCGTCGCTGGCTGTCCTCGGCCTCGCGGCCTGTGGCAGCAGCAGCAACGACAACTCCACGACGACCGCGGCCTCGACGCCTGCATCGACGACCCCGGCAGGAGGAGGCGGAGCAGCCGGCGGTGGCTCGACCGTCGATATCTCGACGCCCGGTGGCAGCACCCTGGCCTACGACCAGAAGGACGTCAGCGCCAAGGCCGGCAGCGTGACGATCAACTTCGACAACAAGGAAGCCCTTCAGCACGACGTGGCCGTCGCGGACTCGTCCGGCAAGGTGCTGGGCCAGACGGACCTCGTGTCCTCCGGCACGGCCAACGCCACGGTCGACCTGCAGCCCGGGACCTACACCTTCTACTGCACAGTGCCCGGCCATAAGGAGGCCGGCATGGAAGGCACGCTCACCGTCAAGTAGCGCGGGACCTGCCGCATGGCGCGCGGGTCCTGTCGCGGAATCTCACCGGGGATCGAGGCATCTCACCCCGGGATGAGATTCCGCGCCACCCGCGCGAGATGCGTATCCCGCTGAGCTATTCAGGAAGTGCTCGAGCGACCGAGTCGGCTACGCAGGCCGGCTTCTCGTTGCCCTCGACTTCGACCTTGAAGCGGGTGACGATCTGGAACCAGCCGCCGCCGACGTCCTCGATCTCGACGATTTCGGCGGTGGCCCTGATCTTCGAGCCTGAGGGCACCGGCGCCGGGAAGCGAACCTTGTTCCAGCCGTAGTTGACCCCGAGCTTGAACCCCGTCGACTTGAGCAGCTCGATACGGAGGCCGTCGATCAGGGACAGGGTCAGGTTGCCGTGGGCGATCGTCGTGCCGAACGGGCTCTCCTTCTTGGCCCGCTCGACGTCGGTATGGATCCACTGGTGGTCGCCGGTGAGATCCGCGAAAGTGTCGATGTCCTCCTGCGAGACCGTGCGCCACTCGCTGGGACCGATCTCCCGACCCTGGAGGCCCTTGAGCCCCTCAATTCCCTGGACCTCAACCGTCGACATGCCTCGCACCCTACCGTTCGGTAAGTGCCTGTGAAGACGAATCATGGAGCCGCGGCCAAACTCCGTCGCGCCGCACTCGCCGCTGCCGGACTGGCGCTCGCTCTCGGCCTCGCCGCTTGCGGCGGCGGTGGCGGCGGCAACGGCCCGGGCTCCAAGCAGCTCGGCCTGGTGATCGGGAATTCGCTGCCGCTGAGTGGCACCTCGACGGCCCTCGGCGAGTCGGGCCGCAAGGCCTCCGACCTCGCCGTCGGCGAGATCAGGCAGGCCATCGAGACGGCGGGGGCCGATCACACGGTTCGCACCGTCTCCGAGGACGAGGGACCCGATTCGGAGAGCGCCACGGCGTCGGCGAAGAAGCTGATCGACAATGAGGGAGCGAGTTGCCTGACCGGACCGTGGTCGGCTGACGCGGTCGTCCAGACGGCGAACGACGTCGTCATCCCGGACAAGGCTCTCGAGATCTCGCCGGTGCCCGCCGGCCCGGACGTCGCCGTCCTGAGCGATCAGGATCTCGTCAACAGCACCGCCCTGCCGGAGTCGGTCGAGGGGTCCGCTCTCACTGACGCGATCGACCGCGACCTTGGCGGCGCCCAGGGCCACAGCGTCAACGTCGCCGCCGCCAGCGACAGCTATGCAGACTCGCTGAGCCAGGACTTCATCAAGGACTGGCAGGACCAGGACGGCACGCTCGGCGGGCAGACGACGCTGGCCCCGCCGTACACGGACCAAGCGGAACAGATCACCGCCGGCGGCCCGGACGCCATCCTGCTGGTCGACGGACTCGACGGCTTCTCCCAGCTCGCCCCGTCTCTCTCCTCGAGCTCCGGCTGGGACCCGATCATGGCCTGGGGCAGCGATCAGCTCGTCTCCCCCGGCCTCCCCGCTCGAGTCGGCCCCGCGGTGATCGACGGGATGCGGGCCCTGGCTCCCGGAGCCCCGTCGGGCGAGGCGGCTTCGGCGGCCTTCGCGAGCGCCTTCAGGTCGGCCGGTCCGCGCGACGTCGCGCCTGCACCCTTCGCCGCGCAGGAGTTCGACGCGACGGTGCTCTGCTACCTCGCGGCGGTCGCGGCGGGCTCGACCGACGGCCAGGAGATGGCGGATCACCTGATCGACATCACCGCTCCCGGCGGCGAAGTGTTCACGTGGCAACAGCTTCCCGGCGCGATCAAGGCGCTCGAGGACGGGAAGGACATCGACTACACCGGCGCCTCCGGCCCGATCGACATGGACGTCCACGGCGACCCGACGGCCGGGGTGTTCGACGTCTACTGGTACTCCGGCAACGGCCTCGAGGTGGCGGGTGAGGTTCCGGTCGAGAAGCCGAACCCCGCTACGCCGTAGCGGCCACCAGGCCGCTCCACTTTGGAGCGGAGGGCGAAGCCCGTAGCGACTTTGCGTGGGCGGCCGCTCGTGGCTGCGATCTGATGGCGAAGCCGAGCCGGAAACCAGCAAGGAAGAGGGTCTGGGCTTCAGCGCTGGTCGCTGGATTACGCAGCCACAACGCCACGGATCGAACTTCATCGTCGCCCTTCACTGAACCAGCCGCACCTCCAGCGGCGGGGCGAGCAGCACCCCCGCCCCACCGGCCAGCGCCAGGATCCGCGCGACGTAGGCGCGGGTCTCCGGATACGGCGGCACGCAGTGGCAGGCGGCCACCGCGCCCGAGCCGGCGTTGTAGGCGGCGAGCGCGAGCGGCACCGAGCGGAACTGCCGCAGCAGGTCCGACATCAGGTGAGCCTGGGCGTCGATCGAGGCGATCGGGTCGAAGGGGTCGCGCAACCCGTAGGAGCGCCCGGTCGACGGCATGAACTGGGCGATCCCGAGAGCGCCCGCCGGCGACACCGCGCTCGGATCGAAGCCCGATTCCGCCATCAGCTGCGCCGCCAGCAGCCCAGGCGAGACGTTCCAGAGGGCGGCCGAGCGCAGCAGCGGAGCCCGGAAGCGACCCGGCACGAAGCTCGGCAGCCCGGAGCTGCGCGCCAGCCCGTCCTGCTCGCCGGGGAAGCCGGATGCGCTCACGTCGTTGCCTGCCTCGGAGCACGGCGCCGGGCCGGCGGCGAAGCCGAAGTGCCACGGCTCCCACGGATAGCGGCGCAGGAAGCCGAACCTCGAAGCGTGCGCGAGCAGCCAGCCATAGGCCGCCGAGGGGCCGAGGTCGAGCTCCGTGCCGCAGCGGTGCAGCGAGTGCCCCGGCGGGGCCACCCAGCGCGGATCCGGATGCTGCGCGAAGAGCCGGGCCTGCTCCGCGTCCGAGCGGAAGCCCGAGACGACCAGCAGGTCGAGGCCCGCGCGCCGGGCCGCCTGAGCCATCCGGTCGTAGGCGTCCGCGACATCGGGACGCATCGCCTCGCCGTCCCGGTAGACAAGCGGGCCCGAGTACCCGCCGCCCTCCGCCTGGGACGGCATGCCGGTCCACGACGAGACGGGAGCCGAAGCCTCGGCGACCGCGGAGGCGACCACGCGAATGGGCTTGCGGTCGCCGAGCCGCTCGCCGCCGGGAAGCCGTTGGGGATCGATCGCTGCGACCACCGTCGCGCGGGCTCGGAGTGGCGGATCGGCCTCGGCGTCCGGGAAAACGACTCGAAGCCGGGACGGATCGACCCTGTTGCTCCTGGCCGCGGCGACCGCGGCCAGACGGGCTCGCTCGAGGAACTCCGGCTTCGAGAGGTGGCTCGGGTTTGGGGCCCCGCCGGGAAGGCGAACGGAGGTCAGGAGCCTCGGTGTGTCGTCGCGCATGCTGCGCGCGGCGGAGAGCGCCGCCAGGTCGGCCGCCCGCTGCACGCGCCCTCTGCCGGTCGCGGCGCCGCCGATCGCGGCCAGTGCGAGGGCCGCCAGGATCAGGATCAGCCCGGCGCCAAGCAGCGCCGGCAGCGCCTGTCCCCGGCTCGCAAGCGGCGACCGGCCCGGCCGGCCGAGCCCGAGCAGCCGCCTCGCGATTCCCGCCGCCATCTCGGACACCCAGCCGCCGGGACGAGCTCCGGCGAGAGCACGTCTCGCGGAAAGCTGCCCCGGGGGCCGGGTCGCGACCCGGCACGGCAGTCGCCTCCGTGCCAGCTCCTCGACGGCCAAGGCTGCCAGCGAGCGCTCGGCGGGGAGTGAGACGAGCAGGCAGCCGCCCGCGGCCGCCAGCCCCTCCGCCTCGAGTGCCGGGACCCAGAGCCGCCCCGGCAGGTGGACGACCGCGAGCTCGGCCCCGGAATCGGCCAAGGACGCGGCGAGCTCGGCGATCCCCTCCCCCTCCTCCACGGCAAGCTGGCAGATGTGCCCCCGCGCGGAGGCGCTCCGGCCCGAGGAGCGCAGCGCGGCCTCCAGCTCGCGGGCGCCGGACGAGGCGAGCAGCGTCGGTCCGCGCCGCCGCGTGCCCACCTCGGCCAGCAGCGTCCCCGCGCCGGTCAACACCGCCGCCTCGACGGCGACCGCCGCCGCCAGGCTCCGGCTCGCACCGCGGTCGGACCCGCCCGCGAGAATCGTGGCCGTCATCCGCCTCCGCGGGGCGGCCGCGACCACGCCTCCGACGTGACCGAGAGGGCGTTCGCAACGGCGGCGAGCGGCGCCGGCGGACGGAGCTCGACGGTGACCTTGCCGGCCCCCGTGCTCACGTGCGAGCGTGCCCGGGCCCAGCCGGGCAGCGCCTCCACCGCTGCGCGCTTGGCGTCCTCGCCCGCGGTCCCGGCGAGCGCGCCGGCCTCCGCCGCCCCGTCCGCGATCGTCAGCGAGTACCCGACGAGCAGCAGTTGCAGCGCGAGCGCCGCCGCGAGCGCCAGCGCCGGCAGCGCCGCGAGCAGCTCGATCGAGGCCTGTCCTGCACGCCGGCTAGGAGGCACCGTCCGCCCCGAGCGTGGATGCCGCCGATACCGGCGGGAGCGACATACCCGGCACGATCGCCGGGATTCGCACCCTCACGATGACTCCATCGGCCGAGCGAATCGCGGCGCCCGCGCGGAGCGGCCCCGGCAGCGCGTGCCGGGCGGCGGCCTCGCCGTTCGACCCGACCTTTCGGGCGCGCGCCCCCACCCGGGCGGCGTTGCCGGCCGACCAGAGCGCCCAGCCGGCCAAGACGGCCTGCGCCGCGATCGCCAGGCAGACCGCGAGAGCCGGAAGCAGCGCGACCAGCTCGACGGATGCCTGCCCCCGGCGATCGCGCCGGGTCTCGGTCCTCGGCCTCACGACCCGAAGCTAGGCGGGCGGGCATCACGGGATCCGCGCTGAGGGCCGCGAATCGGTGAAGGATCGTCAGTACGTCGTGGTCGAGCGCCAGATCAGGAAGATCGCGCCGATGCAGGCGGCCATCAGCCCGACCCAGAGCAGAACACCGCCGGCCCACGAGCTGAAGTCGTCATAGGCGACGACGAGGAGCGCGATGCCGCCGATGGCGCCGAACAGACCCGCCTTGCGCCCGTCGGAGAGCCCGGCCAGGGTGAGCTGCTGCTCGTTGTAGACTCGATAGAGCAACCAGGCGATTGCCGCGAGGAAGATCATCGACAGCGCCGTCAGCACGGCGGCCGCCGCGTTGCCGCCGCCGGGCAGGAAGTCCACGGCGGCCGCGAGCGCCAGGATGATCGCAATGTTCCGGATCGTCTGGGCCACCGCCGCAATTCTAGGTCAGGGCCGCTGGATCAAAATTCCGCTTGCAAGTGGACCGTCGATGTGAAAGAACTGTCAACCGGTTTTACCGCAATTTGCGGAAATCCGGGTACCTAAGATTGAGAAACCCCCATACCACCGTTACGTTTGTTTGATGGCTGAAGTGTTTACCAGACCCCAACCAAGGACGGACTCGAATCTGGCCGTGTCCGCCCTGCGCTTCGCCCGGCGCGTTCACCTCGGCCAGTACCGCAAGCAGACCGGCGAGCAGTTCGTCGAGCATCCGATCGCCGTCGCCAAGCTGGTCGCTGACGGCGGCTACGACGGGCCCCTGATCGCCGCGGCCTACCTGCACGATGTGGTCGAGAAGACCGACGTCAGCCTGGATGAGATCCGCGAGCGCTTCGGCCCCAGGGTCGCCGCGCTGATCGACTGCCTGAGCGAGGACCCCGACATCGAGGGCTACGGGGACCGCAAGCGGGCGCTTCGCCGGGGCATTCTCGATTCCGGGGCGGATCCCGTCGCCATCTATGCCGCGGATCGGGTCGCCAACATGCGCGACTGGCTCAAGGTCGCGCCCGAGGATCGCCCCGCCTGCGGCGAGCGCCTCGGAACCACCCTTAAGGAGCGGCTCGAGCTCTGGACCGAGGACGTCGAGGAGCTCCACGATTTGAACCCGGAAACGCCCTTCCTGAGCGAGATCCAGGCCGATCTGGCAGAGCTCAAGGCGCACGCGCCCCGGTAACAGGCGCTTCACATCCGGGTTTTCTCCGGATCCATCGCTCCGCTGGACGGACTATCCTGCCGCTGCGAGCTACGCGGTGCCTCCGCTGCCGACTCCTCACCCTAATCCCTGAACCCTGCTGACCACAGCCAATTCGCGATCGGCTTCGATCGCCGCGACCTGCCCAGGCTGCACGAGCTCTGGGACGGGATCGTCCTGTCCGAGCGCTGGTCGGAGGGCGAGCTGACGGAGCGCTTCGAGTCCGCCTGGTCCGGGCTGCACGGCCTTGGATCGGCCGCCACGGGTGGCTGGACCGGCGCGGCCATGGCCGCCCTCGACTTCGCGAACGTCCGGGGCGAGAAGGTCCTCTGCCCCTCCAACACCTTCATGGCGACGCCGCTCTCGATCATCCACTCGGGCGGCCAGCCGGTCTTCGTCGACTGCAATCGCGAAGACCTCTGCATGTCCTTCGAGGACTTCGAGCGCAAGGCCGAGGAGAACCGGCCTCGAGCCGCGGTGATCGTCCACATCGGCGGCCACGTCGCCTTCGACGTCGAGCGGATCGCCGAGTACTGCCGCGCCAACGACATCTTCCTGCTCGAGGACTGCGCCCACGCTCACGGCGCCAGCTGGAACGGCCGCCGGGCCGGCTCCTGGGGCGACGCCGGGGCCTACTCCTTCTACGCCACCAAGACCATCTCCACCGGCGAGGGCGGCATGCTCGTCTCGAGCCGGGACGAGATCGTCGAGCACGCCCGGGCGTTCCGCAACTACGGCAAGCCCGACCACAGGGTAGAGGGGCTCAACCTGCGGATGAGCGAGTTCACCGCCGCCATCGGGATCGTCCAAACCGAGCGGCTGGAGGAGATCGTCGCTCGCAAGAACGAGGTCGCCCGAGAGCAGCTCGACCCTGTCTACGAGTCGCGACTCCAGCTTCCGGACGGCATGACCTCCGGCCTCTACAAGTACATCGTCTTCGAGCCGATCGAGCGCTCGACGGGCAAGGTCTACGAGGACCCCTGCCACCGCATCATGGGGACCGGTGACGAGCTCCCCAACACCGATTGGGTCGCCCAGAACCACTGGTGCGTGCCCCTCTACTACGCCCCCGCCGTCGAGGCGGAGCCCGGGGCATTGGAGGAGACAGCGTGAGCACAGTCCTGGTCACGGGCGGCAGCGGCTTCATCGGCTCGCACGTCGTCGACAAGCTGGCCGACGCGGGCTTCGAGCCGCGGATCTACGACCTCCAGCCCTCGCCGCATCACGAGCCCGGCTCCGTCGACACGGTCCTCGGCGACCTCTTCGATCACGAAGCGCTCTGCGCGGCGATGGAGGACTGCGAGGCAGTCGTCCACCTGGCGGCCTATGCGGACGTCGGCATCGTCGCGAAGGAGCCGGTCGAGGCCGAGGCCTGCAACTCCCGCGGAACACTCGCCGTGCTGGAGGCCGCCCGGGCCACCGGAACTCGCGTCGTCTACGGCTCGACCATCTGGGTCTACGGCGCCTCCGGTGACGGCCTGATCGACGAGGACGCCCCGCTCGGGCTGCCCGATCACCTCTACACCGCGAGCAAGCTCGCCGGTGAGATGTACTGCACCTCGTACGCCGAGCTCTACGACGTGCCCTGCACGATCCTGCGCTTCGGCATCCCATACGGCCCGCGGGCCAGGCCGGCCGCGGTCATCCCGATCTTCGTCTCGAAGGCACTCAAGGGCGAGCCGCTCACCATCGCTGGCGACGGCCTGCAGACGCGGCGCTTCGTCTACGTCGAGGACCTCGCGGAGGGCATCGTCGCCGGCCTTCAAGAGAGTGCCGAGGACCGCGTCTACAACCTCGCCGGCGAGGAGACCGTGACGATCCGCGAGCTGGCGGACATCGTCTCCGACTTGATCGATGACACCGAGATCGTGCACACGCCGGGCCGCAACGGCGACTTCGGCGGCGCGGTGATCTCGAACGAGCGCGCCGCTCGGGAGCTCGGCTGGCGCGCCTCGACCCCGCTGCGCGAGGGCGTTCGCCGCTACCTCGCCTGGCTCGCCCCCGAGCGCGCCCCCGCGCCCGCGCCGGTCCTGGCCTCCGCGCCCGCGCCTGAGCCCGAAGCAGCGGCGCCCGTGACCAGGGCGACCGAGCTGGCGGGCTGGCCCGACACCCGCGCCTCGACCTGGCCGAGCGCCTGGGTCGTGGCCCTCGCCTGCGCCGCCGGAACTCTGATCCCCGCGACGCTCGCCGTCCGCACCGACGACTTCGGAAGCGGCCAGGTCGGCTACGTGGCGATCACCGCCCTGATCGCGATCCTCGCCAGCCTCAGCCTGCTCCCGCTCGGCGCCGGGGGCACCCGCCCCGCCCGGGGGGGCGTGATCGCGGGCTGGCTGATCGCCGCCTGGGTGGTGCTGGAGACCCTCCCCTGGACCCGGAACGTCTTCAACCTCGGCATGCCGCACCGCGGCACCATCGCGCTCACCGCGATGGGCGTTGCGATCGCGCTCGTGGTGGCAAACGCCGCCACACGCTGGCGCGATGACGAGGGAACCGCGACCGACACGGTTTCCTAGCGGCCACCAGGCCGCTCCACCTTGGAGCGGAGGGCGAAGCCCGTAGCGACTTATGTGGGGCGGCCGCCTGTGGCCGCGACCTGATGACGGCCACCAGGCCGCTCCACCTTGGAGCGGAGGGCGAAGCTGGCCCGGCGACTACGCCGAGACTGGCCTGAGCCCCGCCGAGCGGATCCTCTCAACCACCATCGGCAGGGCCGCCACCGTCCCTCGCCAGCAACCCGGCTCACTGTAGTGATCGGCGTCGTGGAGGAGCAGCACGTCGCCCGCGTCCAGGTCACGCGTCGCCTCCGCGGCGATCTCAGCCCCGGTCCTCCCCGCGCGCCAGTCGTGTCCCCACCGCGACCAGAGCAGTGAGCGCAGGCCGCGTGCCTGCACCTCCACCATCCCGGGGTAGCTGAAGATGCCGTAGGGCGGACGGTAGAGCTCGGGCCGCAGCCCGACCGCATCCTCGATCGCCGCAATTCCGCGGGCGAGGTCGTCGACGAAGGTCCGCGGCGCGAGCCGGAGCATGTTGCGGTGCAGGTATCCGTGCACGGCGACGACGTGGCCCGCGGCGGCGATCTCGGAGGCCAGCCCACGATCCCGCTCCACCTGCTCCCCGCAGAGGAAGAAGGTGGCGGGCGCCTCGAGGGCGGCCAGCGCTTCGAGCACGGCCGGCGTCCCCTCCGGGTGCGGGCCGTCGTCGAAGGTCAGTGCGACACCGACCGGGTCGTCGATCCGTCGCGGGAGCCCGAGGGCCTCGGCGACCGCCGGCACGACCGGGGCGAGCGCCGGGGTCCACCAGGCCGCCGCGGCGACGGCCGAACCGATGAGGAGTCCCTTGCGGATGGCAGGATGGTGCCACTGATGAGGCGCTACCGGTGAGTGGGGAGCTCGCGCTCGGCTTCGGCCTGGCGCTCGCGGCCGCCTGCTGCTACGAGACCGGCTACGCGCTGCAGGCGATCGAGGCGCGGAAGGCGCCGGCCGAGCGGGCCCTGAAGCCGTCCCTGATGGGTCACCTGCTGACGCGCCCCCTCTGGGTCCGCGCGACGCTGCTCTCGCTGCTCGGCTGGCCGCTCCAGATCCTGGCGCTGACCTACGCGCCGCTGACCCTGGTCCAGCCGGTCCTGGCCCTGGGCCTGCTTCTCCTCCTCGTCCTCGGCGTCCGCATCCTCGGCGAGCACGTCGGCCCGAGAGAGATCGCGGCCGTGGTCCTGATCATCGCCTCGGTCGGCGTCTTCGCCTGGGCCGCGCCGCGAGAGGCCGGCGAGGTCGAGCGCGGGGGCGGGCTGGTCCTCGCGCTCTCGATCCTGGCGGCGGTCACCCTGCTCCCCTACGCGATTGGCCTGCTCGGGCGCCGGACCTACCCCATGCTGCTGCTGGTCGCGAGCGCCGGCGCTGCCGACGGCATGGCGGCGTTCGTCGCCAAGATCGTGGCTCAGGACGCCTCGGAGGGAGCTCTCCTGGCCGTGGTGGCCTGGGCGACCCTGGTTGCCGCCGTCGTGATCGTCGGGGTGGTCAGCGAATCGACCGCACTCCAGAAGTTCGCCGCCACTCGCGTGGCGCCGACCGTGCTGGTCATGCAGATCGTCATCCCAGTGGTGATGGCTCCCCTGGTGGGCGGCGAGAGCTGGAGCAACACGCCGCTCGGCGGCGCGGTGCTGGTTATGGCCCTAGTGGCGGTCGCCCTGGGCGCCGGCCTGCTGGCGAGCTCTCCCGCCGTCGCCCAGCTCGCCGTCGGCGAGGCCAAGACCGAGGACGGCTGACGCCGCCGTCGGCAACCGGGCGAATGACTCGTCCGGCTCGCCGCTGGCGGCCAGGGCGCGCGCCAGCGCCTCCCCCAGCTCCTGGCGCGACCCTGCGACCTCCGCCAGGCCGAAGCGCTCGAACTTCGCGTTGTTCACCCGCACGTGCCCGTGACCCCAGCCGTAGGAGACGACCCCGCAGCCCTCCATGATCGCCTCGAGCACCGTCAGCCCCGCGGTGGAGTGGACGAGCACGTCGGCGGCCGCGAACCAATCCGGCATCCGGTCTGTGAACCCCTCGACCCTGACGCGCGACTCGGCGGAGAAGTCCTCGGCGAGCTTCGCCCGCAGCCCCTCGTTCCTCCCGCAGAGACAGACGACGGTCGAGCCGGGAAGCCCCAGCGCCTCCTCCGCTGCTCCCCCCAGGTCCCCGACCGCCCAGCCTCCGCCGGAGACGATCACCATCGGGCCGTCAGCCGGCAGGCCCAGTTCCCTGCGGGCGTCCGCCTGGGTCCGTGGCTCGTAGAAGCGCTCGTCGGTGAGCCCTCGGACGCAGCGCACGTCCGTTCCCGGAGCGATCCGCCTGACCTCCTCCGCCGACTCCGGGTGCGTGATCAGGTGAAGGTCGACGCCGGGGTGCGCCCAGTAGCGCAGCGCTGCCAGGTCGGTGATCGCCGAGACGACCGGGGCGTCGATCCTCCCCTTGCTCCTCAGGGCACCGAGCACCTCGGTCGTCCCGGGGTAGGTCGAGACGACGATGTCGGGGTCCCTTTCCAGAACTGCCCTCCGGATCGACCTTGCAGCCAGCCACTGGGTCAGGTGCCCGGCGAACCACCGCGTCGGGCGCACGTCGGTGATCAGCCGGTAGGAGAGGTCGAACAGCCTGCTCCCCCACTTGGAGTGAAAACGAGAGCTGTCCATGACGATCCGGCGGGTGAGCCAACCGACCACCTCCATTGAATCGACGATCTCGATCTCGGTGCCGGGTGCCTCCCGCTCGATGCCCTCGGCGAGCACGCGGGCGGGAAGGTCGTGGCCCTCCCCGATCGAGGCGCTGAAGATCAGGACCTTCAACGCGGAGGGAGCTCCTGCCTGCGCTTCAGCGGCCCCAGATACCAGAAGCCGGCATACGCGAGCGCCATCACGATCGTGCTGATCACCGCGGTGGTCGTGCCGAAGATGAAGTCGCTGATCAGCGCGATCGCCCCGGTCATCGCGATCGCCAGAAATAGAAGGCCGATCAGCGCGAGGGTGTTGGAGATCGTGACGATGAACTCCTTCTGCTGGCGGCGGAACAGGATCCGATGCCCCGCCGTCGGGGCGACGAGCATCACCGTGGCCAGCGCGACCGTGATCAGCACGCCGTAGTAGAGCTTCTGGTCGAAGCTGCTCAGGTCCTCGAACCGCTGGGTGAACGGGACCGTGAGCAGGAAGGCGAACAGGACCTGGACTCCGGGGAGCGCCACCCGCAGCTCTTGGAGCAGGTCCGAGAGGTTTCGATCGACGCGCTCCTCCTCCGACTCCGGGCGGCCGCTGTCGTTGGCCATCTAGGAGAGCTTGACGGCGATCGCCTCGATCTTGTGAGCCGACGTCTCGGTCGAGTCGATGGCGCGCTCGAGGAGCCCAAAGATGTCCTTCCAGCGGATCACGACCATCGGGTCGATACCGTCGGAGAAGAGCGAGGCGAGGGCCTCGCGCCAGACGCGGTCCCCCTCGTTCTCGAGGCGATGAATCTCGACCCAGTAGCGCTCGAGGTTCTCGAAGCCGCGCAGATCGCTGAGCAGCCCGGAAACCTGTTCACAGGACTGGGCGAGAACCGTGGAGAGGACGTGAGCCTGCTCCATCGGTGCCTCGATCGCGAAGAGACCCATGAAGTCCGCCGCCTCCTCGATGTCGTCAACGATGTCATCGAGCTGGGTGGCGAGCGCGTAGACCTCCGCGCTGTCAAGTCCCTTGGGCGGATCGGCATTGAGGCGGCGCACGATGTCCTGGGTGATCCTGTCGCCCTCCTGCTCGGCCTTGAGGATGTCCCGGGCCACCCCGCGGTCCTCGGGCCAGGTGTCGAACATGTGCTCCAGCAGCTTGGCGGCCCGCAGGATGTTGGCTCCGGCCTCGGCGAGAGCGTCGAAATAGACCGAATCCCTGCTTGTCGCCGACCGACGGGGCACCGAGCGCCAAGCTACCAGAGGTCCCGCGAAGCGACCACGCGCAGCCGCGGATCAGGCACTGACGACGGCCGCGGCGGCGGCGCGCCGCGCGTGCCGCTCCATCAGCTCGGACTGAAGGCTCCGCGGTGGATCGCCGTTCGTCGTCCGGCGCGACCAGACGCCGTCACTGCCCAGCTCCCACGCGTTGGTGTTGTCGGCGAACGCGAGATCGAGATCCTCGGTCAGATGGTCCCGGTTCGACGGGTCCTCGACCGGCGTGACCAGCTCGACCCGGTTGTAGAGGTTTCGCGGCATCAGGTCGGCGGAGCCGATCAGGATCTTGGTTTCGCTGGGGCGCTCGAACGAGTAGATCCGGGGGTGCTCCAGGAAGCGGCCGACGATCGAAACGACCCGGATGTTCTCGGAGACGCCCTGCACTCCGGGCCGCAGCGCGCAGATTCCCCGGATGTTGAGGTCGACCTCGACCCCCGCCTGCGAGGCGCTGTAGAGCGCTCGGATGCAGGGTGGATCGAGCAGCGAGTTCATCTTCATCCGGATCCGCGCCGGGTGCTCGGGCGAGTGCGCCTCTATCGTGCGCTCGATTTCTCCGACGATCCCCTCCTTGAGGTTGAACGGCGCCACCAGCACCTTGCGGTAGCCGCTCGGCCGCGCGTAGCCCGTCAGGTAGTTGAACATCTCGGCGATGTCGTCACCGATCTCCTGATCCGAGGTGAAGAGGCCGAAATCGGTGTAGATCCGGGCGGTCTTCGGGTGGTAGTTGCCGGTCCCGATGTGGACGTAGTTGCGGACGCCGTCGCCCTCGCGGCGGGCGACCAGGATGCACTTGACGTGAGTCTTCAGGCCGGGGATCCCGTAGACCACGTGGACGCCTGCCTCCTCCAGGGCCCTCGCCCAGCGGATGTTGGCACTCTCGTCGAAGCGCGCCTTGAGCTCCACCAGGCAGACCGCCTGCTTGCCCCGCTCCGAGGCCTCGATCAGGCCCGGGACCAGTGGCGAGTCGGCGCTCGTCCGGTAGACCGTCTGCTTGATCGCGAGCACGTTCGGGTCCTCGACGGCCTTCCGGACGAAGCGCTCGACCGAGCCGGTGAAGGAGTCGTAGGGATGGTGCACGAGGATGTCGCCCTGGCGCATCGCGGCGAAGACGTCGACCTCGCGCTGGGTCCGGCTCCCCTGTTGGAACTGCGGCGGAGTGACACCCTTCCAGGACGGATAGCGGAGCTCGCGGAACCCTTGAACGGAGTAGACGTCGCTGAGATCGTCCAGCCCGATCAGCCCGGGGGTCTCGTAGACCTGCCGGGCGTCGATGTCCATTGCCTCGACGAGCTGGTCGAGGAGCCTCGGCTCCATGTCCGGGGAGATCTCAAGCCGCACGACCTCCCCGAAGCGGCGGCGGCGGACCTCCTCCTCGACCGCCAGCAGCAGGTCGTCGGCCTCGTCGGAGATGTCGTAGTCGGTGTCCCTGGTCACCCGGAAGAGCGAGTGATGGACGATCTCCATGCCCGGGAAGAGGTCGTCGAGGTTGGCCGCGATCACCTCTTCGAGGGGCACGAAGGTCAGCCCACCGTCACCGATGGAAAGGAAGCGCCGGAGCAGCTCCTTCGGCACCTTGACCCGGGCGGCGACCTCTTCCCCCTTCTCCGGATTCCGGAGCAGGACCCCGAGGCTGAGCGACATGTTGGAGATGTAGGGGAACGGCCGGCCGCGGCCGATCACGAGTGGGGTGAGCGCCGGGAAGACCTGGCTCAGGAAGAGGCGCTCGACTTCTTCGCGCTCGCGGGCATCGGCGTCGTCGAGAGAGATGATGCGAATCCCGTGCTCGGCGAGCGCTGGGCGGATCTCCTCCGCGAAGCAACGGCAGAGGCGGACCCGCAGTTCGATCGCGCGCCGGCGGATCAGCTCGATCACGTCGGCGGCGGCCATCGAGTCGGCACCGCGAGCGTCGACCTTGGACTCCACCTGGTCGTGGAGGCCTGCGACACGGACCATGAAGAACTCGTCGAGGTTGTCCTCGTAGATCGCTGAGAAGTTGACGCGCTCGAGCAGCGGTACGCGCTGGTCTTCGGCGAGCTGCAGGACGCGGTCGTTGAAGGCGAGCCAGGAGAGCTCGCGATTGAAGTAGAGAGAGGGGTCGGTGAGGTCCGGGTCGGAGGCGCTCGTCCTCACGGTCTCCGGGACGACCGTGGCGCCGCCGTCCGACGCCGGTCCGCTGGACTCCGTGCTGGGCTGCGCGAGCTCATCGGTCACCATGCTCAGGGTACCGAGCGCCAGGCGTGCGGCCGAATGGATCAGACCGCGCGCACCAGGCGAATCGCCGGCTCCTCGGCGGGCTCGGTCACCCGATCGTATCCGTCAGCGAGCTGGGACATCGCCGCCTCCCAGGTGCGCCCTCGGGCGGCCTCCATCGCCTGGCGGCCGAGCTTCGCCCGCCACGCCGGCGAGTCGGCGAGCTGCAGGATCGCCGCGGCCAGCATGCCCGGGTCCGGATCGCAGAGCCGGCCGGTCTCGCCGTCGCTCACGATCGATGACGGGCCGCCCTCGTCGACGGCAACCGAGGGTAGGCCGCTCGCCCCCGCCTCGACCAGGACCTGGCCGAAGGTGTCCGTCCGGCTGCAGAACAGGAAGATGTCGGCGCTCGCGTAGGCGCGCGGCAGATCGTCGCCGTCAAGCCAGCCGAGGAAGGTCGCCCGGTCTCCGAGCCGCTCGCGGAGCATCTCCTCCTCCGGTCCGCCCCCGCCGAGCAGCAGGTGCAACCTCGGATCGGCATCGTGCGCCCGGATGAAGGAGTCGGCGAGCAGTTCGACGCCCTTCTCCTTCGTCTGCCTCCCCACATAAAGAACCTTGATCTGGCCCGGGTAGGAATCAGCATCGCGCAGCGCCGGGTCGAATCGAGAGGTGTCGACGCCGCGGCCCCAGCGGCCGATCGCCTCGCGCTCGACGCCGAGGCGCGTCAGCGACTCGTCGCTGGCGGGGCTCGGCGAGAGGACGCGAGCACACTGGCGATAGAAGAGAGAGAGCGCCATGTCCGCGCCCTTCTCCAGGTCCGCCGAGGCCGACCGCAGGCCCGCGTATGCCCCGAGTTCCGTGTGCCAGCTGCCCAGCACAGGCAGCTCCATGATGCGGGCGAGCAGGGTGGCGAGCACGCCCGCCGGTCCCGGAGCGGTGACGTGCACGGCATCGAAGTGCCCTTCGGCCAGCGCCTCGACCATCGCCGGCAGGCTTGGCATGCCGATCTCCAGGCCGGCGTAAAAGGGGATATCAACCTCGGCGACCGCCGGGAGGCGGCGATCGACGTTCCGGTCGGTCCCGATCACGTCGACCTCGTAGCCGGGGACGCCCAGGTCGCGGATCCGCTCGATCGTGTGCGTGACGCCGTGGACTCCGCCGATCGCGTCGGCGATCAGAGCCACCCGCTTCGGGCCTTCTGACGGATTGAGCTTGGCCTTCTCCCTGCCGAGAAAGGCGGCTGCCGGCGCATAGGGAATCGCCGGGATCGCGGCGCGCAAGAGTCCTCGGCCAGCATCCATCGCCGTGCCGGCAAGATCGCCCGACCCGCCGCCCTGCACCGTCTCCACCGTGGCCTCCACGACCTCGCGGAGCCGGCGCTCGTGGACCCGGCGCGCCTTCCGCTCCAGCTCGGCGTGGCTGAAGGCATCCGCCTGCATGTGGGCGATCAGGGCGCGGCCAGGCTCGAGCCCCACGGTGTCGGTGAACGCGGTGAGCAGCGCGCGAGCGTCGTCGGGGCCGAGGTCGCCGGCGGTCTCGCCCTTGCGGAGGTTCCCCTCCGACATGACGCGCTCGGCGATCTTCAAGACAGCGTCGGGCCCCAGGCCACCGCTGCGACCTACCTGATTCGTGGTCGCGTGAGAACCCTCAGGAAGGTAGGTCGCTGGCTTTTTTTCGAGGAGGAGGGCTCGGGTGCCGAGCGCCATCGCCGCGTGCGCCCACTTGGCGGCGCTGCCCTGCTCGCCGCGCGCGTCGGCGCGGCCCTCGCGGATGTGGCGCAGAAACTCTTCCGGCGTGGCCGCGGGGGGCGTCTCGGTGAACGTCCGCCCGATGTCCACGCCGGCGTGATCGTCCGAGCCGCCGGTGCCGGTACCACCGTGCGTCTCGATGTAGATCGCGGCCGGCATGTTGAGCTCGCGCGCGCGGGAGCCGTTGCGGGTCTCCCAGACCGGGAACAGCTGCGCGAGCTTGCGCCTGTGCGCCGGAGAGAGGGGCGCCTCAACCGCGTAGAAGGGGTGTGCCAGGGAGCAGGAGATCCCGTTGGAGTGCAGGTACTCCGCGCAGGCCTCGACATCGCTGTTGTGCTCCTGCAGCCAGGAGTGATCGTCGGGGGTGATCCCGAAGCAGAGCAGATGGACCGCCTGCGGCTCGCCGCGAAACCAGACGGTGAGTTCCTCGGAGATGAAGACGTCGTCGCGATCGGAGATCTCGAGGCATCCGTCGATCGTGTCGTGATCGGTGATCGTCACGAAGTCCATGCCCCGCCGCTTGGCGAGCTCGTAGACCTCCTCCGGCGGCGTGGCGCACTCGGGAAGGCCGAGGCTCCGCTGGATTCCGAGCTTGGAGATCTCGGAGGCGGTTGAGTGACAGTGCAAATCGACCCGGCTGGTCGATACGGGGTTCATCCGACCCTCTTTCTTTCGTTCTTCTTGACATCACACAGGGTGGCCGTTTGCAGGGAAAATCCCGTTACGAGGTCGTGTCCGGCACGTAAAGAGGTCGTGAACGGCCCCGTTGCCACACTTCGCGCTAGTGGGCGTCGCATCCGAGAGGGGAGTGCCGGAAGGGGCTCTGCGGAACGGAGACGAGGTGGCCGCGAGGCTGCTCGCGGGCCTACGCCCCTGGGCCTGCCGCGGCGCCGCGCGTGACCAGCTGATCACCCTCACCGAGGGGGTGCTCGTCCACGAGGAACGCGGGGACCCGGTGACGCTCACCGAGGATCAGTTCGAGATCTCCACCCCCGCCGCCGATCGCCTGCTGATCGTGGTGGACCCCTCCGAGGTCGACTGGCTGCGGTTGGGCGTCAGCTGGCCGCTGCTGGACGGAGAGCGGATCACCGGCCTCGGCGCCCGGCACGGGCTCGATTTCGACCAGCGCGGCCGCCTCATCCAGCTGGGCGCCGACCGCCGCTACACGGGCCCGGATTGCCCGGCCGAGTTCCTGGAGCAGGGCGGGATTCCCCAGGGCGACTATGCGCCCGTTCCGTGGCTGCTGTCCTCGGCCGGCTGGGCGGCCTGGATCGAGACCTCAGGCCCCGGCGTCGAGGTCGACCTCTCCGGCGGGGCGGCCTCGCTGTCGGTGCGCTCGGCATCCGGCCCGCTCCGCGTCCATATCTTCACCGGCCCCACGCCGGCGGCCCGATTGCGTGCCTTCCTCCGCGAGACCGGCATGCCGGCGCTGATGCCCGAATGGGCCTACGGCCACTGGAAGAGCCGCGACGTCTACGAGCACCAGCGAGACGTTGAGGACGACTGGCGCGGCTACCGGGCATCCGACCTCCCGCTCGACGCGATCGTGATCGACTCGCCCTGGGAGACGCAGTACAACACCTGGTGCTTCAACCCCCATCAGTTCCCCGATGCAGCGGGGCTGGTGAAGGGAATGCGCGAGGACGGCGTGCGCACCGTGGTCTGGGTGACCCCGTGGGTCAACCTCGAGTCGATCGACGGCCAGCGCCCGCCCGACGCCGAGTCAGAGCGGCTGCATGCCCAGCCCGCCTCGAACTACGCCGAGGGCGCCGAGGCCGGGCACTACGTCAGGGCCGCGAACGGCGACCCGTACGTCGGGCGCTGGTGGATGGGGACCGGATCGATCGTCGACTTCACTTCGGCCGCCGCGCGCGACTGGTGGCGCGGGCTCTCCCGCAACGTCTTCGAGCTCGGCGTCGAGGGCGTCAAGGCCGATGACGGCGAGGGCTACTACTTCCCCCCGGACGCGGAGCTCGCCGATGGGCGCCGAGGCGTCCAGGCGGCCTGGGAGTACGGCCGCCTCTATCGCGAGACGACCCAGCGGGCGCTCGAAGCCGTGCACGGCGAGGGCCGCGGCGTCGTCTTCGGCCGCTCCGGCTGGACGGGTCAGCAGGCGACGGGGATGCTCTGGGGCGGCGACCAGGCCTCCGACTTCTGGTCGCTGCGGGCGCTGCTCACCTCGCTGCTCACCTGTGCCGCGACCGGATTCTCGAACCTCTCCCACGACGTCGGCGGCTATCTCGGTCGCCGCCTGGCTGAGCGCTGCGAGCCCGAGCTGCTCCTCCGCTGGGCGCAGCTCGGGGCGCTCACCCCGCTGATGCAGGCGCACGGCCGCTTCCAGCAGGAGGCCTGGACCTACGACGGGCAGGTACTCGACGACTACCGCGAGGCAGTCCTGCTGCACGAGCGCCTCG
Organism: Solirubrobacterales bacterium; assembly: GCA_036276255.1. Taxonomy (GTDB): domain Bacteria; phylum Actinomycetota; class Thermoleophilia; order Solirubrobacterales; family 70-9; genus DASUPK01. The sequence goes on along the minus strand of DASUPK010000088.1, from coordinate 82 downwards.
TTCCCTACATCCGAGCCGCGGCCGCCACCGCGGCGCGCAGTGGTCTGCCGATCATGCGCCCGCTCTGCCTGGTCGACCCCGA
>DASUPK010000087.1:0-5158 GCA_036276255.1 Solirubrobacterales bacterium | reverse complement strand
CCTCCCCCTTGGCGGACTCGATCAGCATCCCGGCCAGCGTCACCAGGCGTGCGAAGCGCTCGGGTCGGATGGACGACTCCGAGCGGCCGTTGGAGCGAGCCGACCTCGGCGCGGGGGGCACGGTCCGGATGGAGTCGGCGGCCTCGAAGTCGGCGCTGTGGCGTTCCGAGAGCCGCTCGAGGCGCTCGGCGACCTCCTCGGCGAGCTCCGGCGGGTCCAGGACGGTCGCGTTCTGCCGCCAGTGCAGGACCCAGGCGACCATCTGGCGGCTCGACGCATACTCGGTCTCGAAGATCCGGCCCTTGCCGGGAGAGCCGTCGCCGCGGCCGGGGTTGCGGAAATCGCCGTAGGCGCCGAAATCGCGCTCGACCAGCCAGGCGACCCGATCCCTCAGGAAGATCTTGGCCGTGCCCTGGATCTCGCCGAGCTGCCACTCGGCCTTGCGGGCGTAGTCACGGCGCTCGAACTCGTCGGGCGGGGAGAAGTCGTGCTCGGCCTTGGAGGCGTAGGAGACCTTGCCCCGGATCCGCGAGAGGCGGAAGACCCGGATCGCGTCGCGCTCGTGGGAGCGGCCGATCAGATAGAACTGCCCGCCGCGGTAGACCAGGTGGTACGGGTCGACCTTCCGCTTCTCCTGCGAGTCGCGCTCGATCGTGTAGTAGGTGAACTCGATCGTCTTCCGCCGCGAGATCGCCGTCTCGATCTTCGAGAGGCGCTGGGAGACTTCCGCGCCGTCGGCCTTGGCCGTCATCCGGACCTCGACCGACGACTGCTCGGGTGCCGTCAGCGGGCTCGGGCGGCCCCAGGAGACCTGCTGCAGGGCGAGCCGCAGCGGCTCGGCGTAGGCGAACTCGCCGTCGAGCAGCTGAAGGGCGGTCTGCAGCGCAGCCAGCTCGTCGTCGCCGAACTGGATCTCGGGCAGGTAGTAGTTCTCGGGGGGCAGGGAGTAGAGCTCCGACTCGTAGCCCTGCAGGCTCTCGCCGGGCTTCTCGACCTGGAGGGTTATGCCGAGGCTCTCGAGCTCGGCGCGGTCGGCGTAGAAGCGGCGCGCGAAGGCGTCGTCGTTCATGTCGCTGTACCCCTCCACCTCGCGCTTGATCTCAAGCGCCGACGTCGGCCTGCCCTGGGCCATGAGATAGGAGATCAGCGAGAGCTGGCGGATCAGCTTCTCGGTGTCCTTGGCCATCCGGGAGCAGCATAGACGTGGCTTCGTGCCGCCCAATCCGCAGGGATTACGGATCGGAAATCGATTTGCGCAATTTGCGCGGGCGTATCGAGGTGGGAGAAGTCGCTATGGCCCTGCTGCGGGCCTGGGCTTCGCCCTCCGCTCCGAAGTGGAGGGCCTGGTGGCCGCTAGCTGACGGCGACGCTCGAGATCGACCGCTGGATCACCGGCGAGTAGCGGTCCCAGAGCGAGGGCGGTGCAGCGCCGACGATCACCGTCGTGGCGGTGCGGCCTCGGACGATGCAGGCGAGCTCGACGTAGTGCCGGCTCGTCTCGGTCGCGTAGCGATCCTTCACGCAGGAGCCCGTCGCATCACGGAACCGGAGCCCGGTGGCCGAGGCGAGGGGGATCAGGTCGCTGTCTCCCTCGTCGCGGTTGTGGGCGGGCCGGAAGCTCGCCCAGTTCGCGAGGGTCTCGGCGCCTCCCTGCGGGGTGATGTTGAGGTAGCCGTCGATCTGGCCACCGCGGCGCAGCGTCGCGGTGACGGTCCCTGGATCGGTCTTGCTGAGTCGCCAGCGGGCCGGGTAGGACAGGGCGGCGTCGCCGGAGGGCAGGTCCCTCGTGCTCCATCCGGGCCGGGGGCGATCGGGGTGGATCCAGGCGAACGCGCCCGCATTCGCCGGTGCCGCGGGGCCGGTTGGCTCCCGCTCACCGCCCGAGCCGCCGCAGGCGGCAAGCGTCGCCGCGCCCGCAAGCGCGAGCGCGAGCGCGGCGACGAGGGCCCGATGCCGGCGAATCGGCCTAGATGTTGCCGTCGCCGTCGCTGGGCCCGCCGTTGTTGTCGGAGTCATGGTCTCCGCCGTTGTGCTGGGGAATCCCGTGGTGATGGTGATGGTGGTGTCCCGCGAGCGCGACACCGGCGCCGCCGACCGTGAGGGCCAGCGCCGCGATCCCCGCAACGATCCATCTGAAGGTCCTGTTCAACATCGAGTCATCCCTTCTCGCGTTGGTTTGCCTGCGTACTACGCCGCAGGGTCGGCGAGGGATGGCGGCCTTACGAAGGTTTTAGGCCGCGCGCGAGCCGAAGAACGCGGAGCCGTCGATGCCGCGGTCGAAGCGAGACCAGCTCTCGCCGTCGGCGAGCTCCTTCTCGAGACGGTCGAAGCTCCCGAGCTTGCCGCCGAGATTGTCGATCGAGTGCACCAGGGTCGCCTCGCGCGTCGCGGGGACGACGGGTGAGCCGTGCTCGAGCTGCCCGTGGTGCGAGAGGATGATGTGGAGGGTCGCTTGGGCGAGCGCCGGGTCGAAGCCCTCGATGTCCTCGATCTCGCGGCGGACCCTGTAATAGCCGCGCGGAATCTCACCCTCGAGGCGGCCCGCGTCGGTCAGCTCGATGGCGAGGGGATCGTCGTTGTAGGCCTCGGTCTTGCCGATGTCGTGCAGCATCGCGCCCGTCACCGCGATCTCGCGGTCGATGCCGGGGAAGAAGTTCGCAGCCGCGCTGACGGCCTGGGCGACTGAGAGGGTGTGCTCCAGCAGCCCCCCGGCGTAGGCCTGGTGGTAGTGCTTGGCGGCGGGCGCCTCCCGGAACCGCGCCCAGGACTCGGTCCCGTCGCCGAAGAAGCGGTCGAGCAGCTCGCGCAATGAGGGGTTCTGGACGGTGCCGATCAGCTCGCGCAGGTCGGTCTCGAGGAGGTCCACCGAGCGCGTGGGCCCCTCGGCCAGCTGGTCCGCGTCGTACTCGCCGGGCCCCGCGGCCCGCACGGCGACGAGCTTGATCTGCCTGCCGAACTGCGGGTGGATCGCGAAGCTGCCGCGGACGATCACGATCGAGCCCGGGGCGCAGATCTCGAAGCACTCCGCGACGCCGTCCCAGGCGATGCCGGGGACGGTGCCGGTCTTGTCCGCGAGCACGACCCGGAGGAAGTCCTCGCCGTTGCGCTTCTGGCGGCGCTCGCGCTCCCGGACGACGAACGCCCCGGTGATCTGGTCGCCGTCCGACATCTCGCGCAGCAGCAGCGTTGGGCCGGGCGCCGGCGGGGTGTCGCCGCTGCTGTTTCCGAAGAGGGAGTCGGCCATCGGTCACTGAAATTAGAGGCGGCCGCGGACAGGACGACTCGGCGAGATGACCGACTTGGTAACGAATATCACTCCAATGGCAGAAAGCACCAGCGCACACATTCCGTTGGTCCCGCTCTGGATCTGCCTGGCGATTGAGCTCGTCAGGGAGCCCCGCTCCGCAGAGGCGACCGCGAGCTAGGCCAGCGCCTTTCGCACGAACTCGATGTCGGCGCGCATCGCCTTCGGGCCACCCGGCGTCTCGACGACGACGGGCGGCCCGGCGGACTCGATCATCGCGCTCAGCACATCGGCGCCGATCTCGCCCTTGCCCAGATTGGCGTGTCGGTCGGCTCCGGTGCCGGCCGGATCGCGGGAGTCGTTCGCGTGCAGCAGGTCGATCCGGCCGACGATCTTCCGGACGCGCTCCACGGCGTCCGAGAGATCCTCGCCGGCGGCGTGCGCGTGGCAGGTGTCGAAGCAGAAGCCGATCTCGACGTCCGTCTTCGTCCTCGAGATGCCCTCCCAGAGGCGAGCGAGGGCGTCGAAGCGGCGGGCCACGGCGTTCTTCCCACCCGCCGTGTTCTCGAGGTAGACCGGCACCTCGGAGGTGAGCATCCCGAGCGTGCGGATCCAGCGCCCGACGCCCTGGGCGACGTCGTCGTCGGCATGGCCCCCGTGGACGATCACGGCGGCCGCCCCGACGTCAGCGGCGGCGTCGCAGGTCTGCTGCAGGATCTTGCGCGACCCGTAGCGGACGTTGTTGCGAGGCGAGCAGACGTTGATCAGGTACGGGGCGTGCACGTAGAGCGGGACCTTCGACTCGCGCAGCTCCCTCGCGTCCTTGCGGGGCGGCGGCTTCTTCCACCCCTGGGGGTCGGAGAGAAAGATCTGGACGCAGTCGGCGTCGATCTCCTTCGCCTCCTTCAGCGGCTTCGTCGGCGCCACGTGCGCCCCGACGACCCTCTTCCTCCGCGCCGGCATCCCAACATGATTAACGGGTCGCGCTCACGCGCGCACTCGCATCTACTTGAAGGAGATGACCTGCTGGATCCCGCTCGGCCGGTTGGTGTAGCGCATGGTTAGCAGCGGCAGCGGGCTGAAGTGGATCTCCTCCGCCGTCGCGCTGGCGCGCCACGCTGAGGGGTCCGGGCCCTGCTGGTTGGCGAGCTGGTTGCCGGCGGCCTGGATCGCGTTCCAGATCTCCGAGCGGCAGAGGCTCAGGTGTCCCTTGCCGCAGTAGGTCAGGTTGAACTGGTCCGCGAGCCGTCCCTTCTTCTTGCCCTTTCCGTGCAGCAGGCCGCGGATGTCGCGGTCGAAGTACTGGTACCAGCCCGAGTACTGGCCGCCGGGAGGAGCGTCGAAGCGGCTCGAGAGGTTGTCGAGCTGCGGCAGCAGCGTCTGTCCCAGGCGCGCGGCCAGCTCGTTGTCGACGATGTTCGGATAGGCGGCGTCCATGATCGCCGCGCCCGGGTAGTCGATCAGCCCGTCGTTGTTCAGGTCGAGCCTGTTGCCGCCGTGCTGGCGCCACTGGTTCATCAGGTCGAGCATCTGCTGCGCGAGCGGCGACGGTGCGGTCGTGCCCCGCAGGAGCTTGTCGAGCAGCGGCAGCATCACGATCGCGCGCACGTCCTGGGTGGCGGCGGCGTTCATCGAGGAGGCGATCGTGGCGGGGGACCAGCGGCCCTTCTTCTTCAGCCTCTTCAGGTTGAAGTTGAGGAGGTTGATCCGGCCGACCGACCCGTTTTTGTTCCACTCGTCGTCAGCCGCGCCGAAGCCGTGAGCGGCGCCGTTGTTCCAGTTCGTCATGAAGCCGCTCTTGTTGTCCTTGCCGTGCATGTGCGCCATGGCCGGCAGGAAGCCGCGCCACTCGTACTTGCCCGTGCCCTTCGTGGGCAGGCCCGGGTCGACGCTCGACGGCCGGTTCGGATCGCG
>DASUPK010000086.1:0-4548 GCA_036276255.1 Solirubrobacterales bacterium | reverse complement strand
CGGCACGGAGAAGCAGACGGACTGGGTGCTCGAGCAGCTCTATGCGCTGATCAACGAGCGCTACGAACGCCAGCACTCGTTGATCGTCACCAGCAACTTCGAGGACGACGAGCTGGAGAAGCAGCTCGGCACCCGGATCGTTTCCCGATTGATCGAGATGTGCGGAGATCCGGTCCTCCTCTTCGACGAGGACCGCCGTATGCGCGTCTCCGCCGATGTCGCGTCCTCGCTCGGCGACGGCGGTGGCTCTGCCCTCGGCCCGCTTGAACACTAGCCATCCCGGGCCGCACCGCCTGCCCGGACCCTCATAATTCCCCGGGTCATGCCCGGTCTCGTCATAGCCGGCGCCCAGTGGGGCGACGAAGGAAAGGGAAAGGTCACCGACCTGCTCGCCGAGCAGGCGGACGTCGTGATCCGCTTCCAGGGCGGCAACAACGCCGGCCACACGATCATCCGCGATGGTGAGACCTTCAAGTTCCACCTGATCCCCTCGGGAATCCTCTATCCGGGGAAGATCTGCGCGATCGGCAACGGCGTGGTGATCGACCCGGGCGTCCTGACCGGCGAGATCGAGGGCCTCCGCCACCGGGGCATCGACGTCAGCGGACTACGCGTCTCGGCCAACGCCCACGTGATCATGCCCTACCACGTGAAGCTCGACACGGCCGGCGAGCTCAAGCTCGGCAAGCTTGAGATCGGCACGACGCGCCGCGGGATCGGTCCCGCCTACTCCGACAAGGCCGCCCGCCTCGGGATCCGGGTCCAGGACCTGCTCGACCCGAAGATTCTCCGCAAGAAGATCGTCACCGCCATGGAGCCCAAGCAGCAGATGCTGCGGCCGTTCGCCAAGGATCCCGAGCTCGACCTGCACACGATGGTCGACGCCTACCTCACCTACGGACACCGGCTCGAGCCGCACATCGCCGACACGGCGAAGCTCTGCTGGGAGGCGCTCGACGCAGACCGCACGGTCCTCTTCGAGGGCGCGCAGGGCACCATGCTCGACCTCGACCACGGTACCTATCCCTTCGTCACCTCCTCGAACCCGGTCGCCGGCGCGGCCTGCGTCGGCGCCGGGGTTGGGCCCCGCGACATCGACGAGGTCTGGGGAATCGCGAAGGCATATGCGACCCGCGTCGGGGCGGGTCCCTTCCCCTCCGAGCTCGAGGACGACCTCGGCGACCTGCTGCGAGAGCGCGGCGGCGAGATGGGCACCACGACCGGGCGGCCTCGCCGCTGTGGCTGGATCGACCTCGTCGCGCTGCGCTACGCCGTTCGCCTCAACAGCATGAGCGCACTGGCCGTCACCAAGCTCGACGTCCTCTCCGGGATCGATCCGCTTCGGGTCTGCGCCCGCTACCGCCATCCCGACGGCGCGGTTTTCGACGAGTTCCCCTACCACCAGTCGATCATCCACAGCGTTGAGCCCGAGTACGAGGAGCTGACGGGCTTCGAGGGCGACATCGGCGACTGCCGCCGCGAGGAGGACCTGCCGCAGGAGGCGCGTGACTACCTGGAGGCGATATCCGACCACCTCGGCATCCCGGTGCGCCTCGTGGGCGTCGGCCCCGGCCGCGACCAGGTGATCTGGATGGGCCAGAAGGCGGAGCCCCGCCTCCGCGCTGCCGCCTAGGCGAGCGCCCCTGTGGCGCGCAACCCGTGCTCGCCGGCGAAGGCCGGAATCAACCCTTCCTGCACGCCCTGCTCCTCTCCACGGCGGAGCATCCGGAGCCCGAGAATCGTCGCCGCCAGCGTGGCGGTGACCCCGAGGCTGACCTGCACGCTGAGCAGGCCCTGACGGGTCCAGTAGACGTCGCGGAGATCGAGCAGCAGGGCGGCCTCGTCCATGGTCAGGCCCATCCCGACGCCGAAGGGGATCGCCAGCGCCGACTCCACGCGCTCGTCGCCGGTCGTGAGCGCCACGACCCCCGAGCCGAAGGCGAGCACGATCCCCGGGACGAAGTGGTGGATGTGCCGGCCGCTCACGTGGATGTCCCCCGCCGGCCACCAGGACTGGCGAATCCCCCAGGTGGCGAGCCGGGCGAAGGCGAACGCCCCCAGGAATCCCTGGAGGATGTTGAAGAGCACGGTCTCGTGATGAGGAGTCGCGATGATCCCGCGGCGCGCCACGGCGAGGGTGTCGCGGGTCGCCAGGCCAGCCGCGTCGACAAGGGTCTCAGGGGTCTCTGCGTCCCTGCTCTCGCGCCGGCGCCTCGCCAGCCGGAGGACCTCGCCGGTGACGAGCGTTCCGAGCGAGCCGGCGGCGAACACCGCCAGTCCGACCGTGACCCGGTCGGCTCGCCGCTCGCCCCGTCTGCTTCTGGTCAGCCTCCGCACCGGTGGGGGATGCTAGCCCGGCCGCGTTTGGCACCCCGCAAAGAGGCAGGAATTTTGGGCGTTGTGCAGCAAAATACGCGTTTTCCACTGAGGCGGTGATCCGCGGCGACCAATAGAGTCCCGGCAATGCGCAGGTTGCTCGCCACCGTGAACGTAGGCGTCAGCGCCGCCCGGCACGTGCTCTGGTATCTGAGCTACCACGCGGGCCCTCGCCAGTCCTAGATGGGAATCATCGCCTGGATCATCCTGGGACTCTTCGCGGGCACGATCGCGCGCGCCCTGATCCCGGGCCGGACCGAGCCCGGAGGCTGCATCGGCACCACTGCCGTCGGAATCCTCGGTGCCCTGCTGGGTGGCTTCCTGGCGAGCGCCATCGGAATCGGCCACATCCACGACTTCTTCAACCTCGGGACTTGGCTGATCGCGATCGGCGGCTCGATCATTCTGCTGCTGATCATTCGCGCGATCGCGCGCTGATTCTGCCGCTCAGGGGCGGCAGCTCCGGAGCCGGTCCGCCGGCCCAGCGCCCGGACAGCCATCCCGCCCTCCACCACCGCGGATGCGGTCCGCCACGGCCACCAGCCAGCGTGTCCCGGCCAGCGCCGCCGCTGATCACATCGCTCCCGGCTCCGGTGCAGATCCGGTCGTTCCCCGCACGGCCCTCGCCCCGCCGAGTGATACTCGCGCGAACATTGAGATGGGCCGTGAAGAGGTCAGACCGCCCTGATTCGGCTCTATATGTAGCGACTAGTTGGACTGACCGGACGATTTACAACGGAGGTGCAACATGAAGCGGCAACGCTTGGCTGACTCATCGGCCAGGAATGACACCGTGTGGAGTAGCTACCAGCCGCCCTCGGCCCGCCGGTCGTACTTGAGCTCCGCATCGCCGAGTTCGAAGACGAGCAGCTTTCGCTCGGTAAAGGATTCGAGGAACCACTCGGACAGCTCGCGGCCAACTCCGCTCTTTCCGGCTCCACCGAAGGGCGCCAGCTGATCCCAGTAGTTGCTTGTCTCGTTGATGTTGACCGAGCCGTGCGGCAACGCCTCGCCCACCCGCCAAGCGGTGGCAAGATCCCTTGTCCAAAGCGAGGCGATCAAGCCGAGCTCACTGCGATTTGCGATCTCGACCGCCTCCTGCGCCGAGGAAATCTTGGCGATCGGCGCCACCGGTCCGAAGGTCTCCTCCTGCATGATCCGCATCTCCTCGCTCACGTTCGTGAGAATCGTGGCCGGGTAGTAGAGGTCCTCCTCGGGTCCGAACTGCACGATCTCGGCGCCCTTGTCGCGAGCGTCCTCGACGTGCTCAGCCACGCGGGCCAGGGTGGCCTCGTTGCAGAGCGGCCCCATCTCCGTCTCCTCGTCGGCCGGGTCGCCGATCCTGAGCGCCTGGGTGCGCGCGGTGATTTTCTCGACGAACTCGTCATAGACGGCCTCGTGGACGAGCAGCCGCTCGGCCGAGGTACAGACCTGACCGGTGTAGTAGAAGCAGCCGTTCATCGCTCCGTCGACGGCAGCGTCGACGTCAGCATCGGCGAGGATGATGAATGGGCCATCGCCGCCGAGCTCGAGCAGATGAGGCTTGAGCGGCGCGGAGCGAGCGATCAACTCACCAGTCGCGGTGGAGCCGGTGAAGAAGATCCCGTCGACGCCCTCGTGCTCGACGATCGCGGCTCCGACGTCGCCGTAGCCCTGAATCAGGTTGACCACTCCGGGCGGCAGACCCGCCTCCTCGAAGAGTTCGACCACCATCGCACAGCTCGTGGCCGCAAACTCCGACGGCTTCCAAACCGCAGTGTTTCCCGCGGCGATGATGTGGGCCATCGCGATCGAGCCGATGTCGGTCGGGAAGTTGTACGGAGTGATCGATCCGATCACGCCGAGGGGGCGATGTCCCAGCACCAGCCGCTTGTTGTTGGTTTGCTCCTGCGTCGACGGCAGCGAAAGACCTCGATGGCGAAGGACCTCGCCGGCGGCCTTGTCATAAGAGGGGGCCGCGTACTCGTAGACCTCCTCGCGGCTATCGGTGATCGTCTTGCCGATCTCGGCGGACACCATCCGGGCGATCGACTCGGCGTTGTCGCGGAAGACCTCGGTGATCTTGCGAAGAATCTTGGCTCGCTCGATCAGTGGCGTCCCCGCCCAATCCGGTTGCGCGCGCCGAGCGGCCGCGACGGCCCGATCGACATCGGAGGAGTCGCATCGGGCAAC
>DASUPK010000085.1:0-2687 GCA_036276255.1 Solirubrobacterales bacterium | reverse complement strand
CGACCCTCGACGCCTTGAACGTCTGCTTGACCTCGGCACTGCCGAGCGCCTCCTCGACCTCCTCGGGCTCGAGCAGGCCCTCCATCGCCGCGCGCAGCTCTTCCGTGACCTTGTAGATCACCGTGTAGGTGCGGATGTCGACGCCCTCGCGCTCGGCAACGGCGCGCGCATCGCCGACCGGGCGCACGTTGAAGCCGAGGATCACCGCGTCGGAGGCGGCGGCGAGCATCACGTCGGACTCGGTGATGCCACCGACCCCCGCGCTGATGACGTTGACCTGCACCTCGTCCTGGGGCAGGCGGGCGATCTCGTCCTCGAACGCCTCCAGCGATCCCGAGACGTCGGCCTTGAGCACGATGTTGAGCTCGTTGAGCTGGCCCGCGCTGGCCCTCTGGAAGACCTCCTCCAGGGTGACCTTGCGAGCCTGACGGCGCGCGAGCTGCTCGGTCTTGAGCCGCGTCTCACGCTCCTGAGCCATGGCCCGGGCCTTGCGCTCGTTCTCCACCACCTGGATGTGCTCGCCGGCCTCGCTCACTCCGTCGAACCCGAGGACCTCCACGGGCGTCCCGGGAGTGGCCTCGTCCACGCGCTCGCCCTTGTCGTCGAGCATCGCGCGGACCTTGCCCCAGACCGGCCCGGCGACCACCGCGTCGCCGACGCGCAGCGTGCCGCGCTGAACCAGGACGCCGGTGACGGGTCCGCGGCCGGGGTCGAGCTCTGCTTCCACCACGGTCCCGGAGGCGGGAGCGTCAGGGTTGGCCCCCAGCTCCTCGAGGTCGGTGACCAAGGTGATCATCTCGAGCAGGTTGTCGAGGCCGTCCTTGGTCTTCGCCGAGACGTCCGCGTAGACCGTGTCGCCGCCCCACTCCTCGGGATTCAGATCCTGCTGGGCGAGCTCGGTGCGGACGCGGTTCGGATCGGCGCCCTCCTTGTCGACCTTGTTGACCGCGACCAGGATCGGGACTCCGGCGGCCCGGGCGTGGTCGATGGCCTCCACGGTCTGGGGCATGACACCGTCGTCGGCGGCGACGACGATCACCGCGACGTCCGTGACGCTGGCACCGCGCGCGCGCATGGCAGTGAAGGCCTCATGGCCCGGCGTGTCGAGGAACGTGAGCGTCTGGCCGTCGTGATTCACCTGGTACGCACCGATGTGCTGGGTGATCCCACCTGCCTCTCCGGCAGCGACCTGGGTCTGCCGGATGGCGTCGAGCAACGAGGTCTTGCCGTGATCGACATGGCCCATCACCGTGATCACCGGCGGGCGGTCGACGAGGTCGCCCTCCTCGTCCTCCTCGTCGGCCTCGGCCTCGACCTCCTCGTCGGCGGTCGTGACGATCTCGATCTCGCGGTCGAACTCCTTGGCGATCGACTCGACGGACTCATCGGTGAGCGTCTGGGTCAGGGTCGCCATCTGACCCTCCTTCATCAAAGCCTTGATGACCTCTGCGGCGGATAGACCGAGGCTCTCGGCGACCTCACGGACAGTGGCGCCGGAGTTGACCCTGATCGCCGGCTGCTCCTCCGGCTGCTTCAGCTCCCTGTCGCTGGGCTCTTCCAGCAGCGGGCGCCGGCGGCGACCGCCGCGGCGACGTGGCGGCCGGGGCGGCGGTTGGGTCTTGGCGATGTGGTCGCGGCGCGCAGCCTGCGAGTCGATCACGACGCGGCGGCGCTTCTTGGCGGGTCCCTTCTTGGCCGGGGCGGACGCGGAGGCACCGTCACCCGATGCGGCCTTCGCCTTGGACTCGGCCTTCGGCGCCCCATCCGGCTTGGGGGCGGCCTGATCTGCCGCCGGTGCCTTCGCTGCGGCCTTGGTCGCGGTCGCGGCGGCCGAGCCGCCGTCGCCCGAGCCCTTCAGGGCCGCGAGGGCGTCGGACTCCTCCACGCTCGATTGAGCGGCCTTCGCCTCGACGCCGGCAGCCTTGAGCTTGGAAAGGAGTTCCTTGCTGGTCAGGCCCTGGGCCTTCGCGATCTCGTGTACGCGCTTCTTCGCCACTACTCGGTCGTCTGCTCCTCACCGGCGGTCACGGTCTCTTCAGGGGCCTCCTCGGCGGGGGCCTCCTCGGCAGGGGCCTCCTCGGCCTCCGGCTCGCCACCGTCCTCGGAGGTCTCCGCCTCGCCGCCTTGCGGGGTCTCGTTCTCGGACTCGGGCTCCAGATTCTGCTCGGCGCCCTCGGCCTCATCGCCGGCGTCGGGAACGTCGGCCTCCTCAGCCTCCTCGGCTTCCGGCTCCTCGGCCTGGGCGTTCTCATCGAACTGGCTCTCGGCCTTCTCGACGATGGTCTTCACCTCGCCCTCGTCGGCCTCGCCGTTGGCGAGCGTCGCGACCTCATCGTCGCTCAGTGGGGTGAGGACGGCCACCTGGTTGGTGCTGAAGCGCGCGAGCGCCTGATGCTGGGGCAGGCCGCAGAACTGGGAGCCCTGGAGGGCGGCGTTCGGGCAGCGGCGGCCGGTCGTCATCACGGCCATGCAGCGGCCGTCGGCGGCCTCCTCGCCCTCGTACTCGATGTCGTCCTCCTGCTGCGCGAAATCGGTCTCGGAGGTGATGTCCACCTTCCAGCCGGTGAGCCGGGCGGCGAGGCGGGCGTTCATGCCCTCCTTCCCGATCGCCAGCGCGAGCTGGTCGTCGGGCGTGACGACGGTCGCCTCCTTGGCGTCGTCGTCGAGGTAGACCTCGCGCACACGGG
>DASUPK010000084.1:0-8756 GCA_036276255.1 Solirubrobacterales bacterium | reverse complement strand
CCGCCGATCCGGACCTCGACGCCCTTCACCTGCTTGCCGTCGACCTCCCTGACCTTCGGGATGAAGCCGACGTCATGGATCCCGGTGATCGCGCGGTCGGCGTCGCTGGCGCTGAAAGCCGTCTTCACCTTGCGGGGCATGAGCTGAGTGGTCGGATGCCGCACGAAGTAGCGCGTGTAGGCCGCCGCGTAGGGCGTGACGTCGAAGGGCTCGTCGTCCGCGACGCCGGCCCACGGGTCGCCGGTGACGTTGCGGATCGTGTTCCCGCATCCTTCCCGCGAAGAGAGGCCCGCCGAGCTGATCTGCCGGATCAGCTCAGCCATATCGGCCAGCGGGATGTGATGGATCTGGATGTTCTGACGGGTCGTGATGTGGCCCTTGTTGAGAGGCGCGAACTGCTCGACCACGTCCGCGAAGGTCTCCATCTGCTCGGGGTTGACGCCGCCGAACGGAAGCTTGATGCGGCACATCTGCACGTCGGGCTGACGCTGTCCGTAGACGCCCTGCTTGAGGCGGAAGCCGATGAACTGATCCTCGGTCTGCTCGCCCCGCAGGAAGCTGGCCGCCTCGGTGTCGAAGTCGTCGAATTCGCGCTCGAGGATCGGGATAACGTGCCCGGGGACGTTGTCGTAGACCTCCGGGTTCTCGAGGGAGCCGATCTTCCCCTTGCCGGTCTGCTTCTTCTCCGGATCCTGCTTCAGCGTCGAGGGGTCGGCGAGCTTCTTGGCCGGCACGGGAGTGCCATTGCCTGACTTGGCGCCCTTGGTGGGGGCGGAAACTGGCTCCATGGAAACTGGCATTCCTTTCGTCGACGTAGCCCGGGAGCGTACAGCCGCCCAATCTAGCAAACCTGATCGAGTTTCAGGTGATTAGGCGCGGCGGGCGTGGCGACGAAGGGTAGCCGCGCCCGCCGTGCCGCTACATCTGGCCGTGAACGGCGAGGATGTTCCCGGCCGGGTCCCTGAACCAGGCGATGGCGCCCGCCGGCCCGTTGCGGTCGATCCCCTTCTCGTCCTGGTCGAAGCCGTCGTAGCGCTCGAATCCGACCCCCTTGGCGGCCAGATCGTCGACCGCGGCCTCCACGTCGTCCACCGGAAAGTTCAGGATCGTGAAGTTCGCCGGTGTCAGGTCGCCCTTCTCATAGATCAGGACCGGGCGGTCGCCCGCCTGCAGCTCGAGCAGCGGCTGCGGGGCCCCGACGTCGAGTTCCTTGATCTCGAGGCCGAGCGTCTCGCCATAGAACCGTTTCGTCTCCGCGATGTCGCTCACCGCGAAGCCGCTGTATGCCTTGCTGTCCTTGAGCATGTCGTCTCCTCTTGATTTGAGTTCACCTATAGGGACCGGAAGCTGGTGCGAGACTCATCGCAATGACCGAGATACCCGTGATCTCCGGGCGGGCAGTCCTCGAGGCGATCGATCCGCTGACCGCGATCGAGCGAACCCGGGAGGCGTACGAGCGCTACGCGCGCGGCGACTGGGAGATGCCGGCGAAGGTCTATCTCGACAGCCCGCCGTACGGCGACTTCAGGGCCATGCCGGCGCGGGGCGGGGGGATCGCCCTGCTCAAGTGGGTGACCTCCTTCCCGGGCAACACCGCCCGGGGGCTGCCGGTGGTCCGCGGGGAGGTGCTCCTCTCCGACACCGAGACTGGCGAGGAGCTGGCCGTGATCGAGTGCTCCTCGGTCACCTCCCTGCGGACGGGCGCGGCCGCGGCGGTGTCGGCTCAGGTCCTGGCCCTCGACGAGGCCGGCTCGGTCGGCATCGTGGGCTGCGGAGTGAACGGCGCCTGGTCGGCCCGGTGCCTGGCGGCCGTCGGCTACGAGGAGGGTGTCTGCGCCGACGTGCGCCCCGAGGCCGCCGCCGCTCTCGCCGCTGAGCTCGGCTGGCGGGCCGGCGACCGGAAGGAGGCGGCTGCCCAGGACGTGGTGGTGACCGTCACGCCCGGGAGCGAGCCGGTGATCCTGGCGGATGAGCTCGCTCCGGGGCAGCACATCGCGGTCCTCGGCGCCGACGCGCACGGGAAGCAGGAGGTCGAGCTCGACGCCATCCGGCGCTGCACACTGTTCTGCGACGAGTGGGAGCAGGCGAGCGCCGGGGGCGAGCTCGCGAACGCCGTCGAGGCTGGGGTGATCTCCCGCGGCGACGTCATCCAGATCGGAGACGTGCTGGCGGGCGACTCCACCTGGACCCGCTCCGACGGCGAGATCACGCTGTTCGACTCCACCGGCCTGGCGATCCAGGACCTGGCGATCTGCCGGGAGATCTATGAGCGCTGGCGCCGGGGCCAGGTGGATGCCTCGGTGGTCAGCCTCTGAGAGCCGCCGCGGCGCGCCGCCGAGAAAGTCAACCGCGGCAATGAAAAGAGGGCCGAACGCTGCCGTGCTCCTATGAGGCGGCCGTGAACACTTTGGGTGTCCATGGGTACTCAAACTCTCCACACGGCGCCGATTGCAGCATTGAGGGGGCTATAGGCCCCAAATGGCTGCAAACGACCGATTGGGCCGCCCGGTGGCCACCGACGTGCCGACCTCCTTCATCGCCGCCGTCGACCTAAGCTCGCCGCGGCGCGCCGCTTCTTCTTGCAGTTGCCCTTCTTCGAGGCAGCGGCGCGTTTCGTGGGCTTCTTGCACTTCTTCTTCGAGCTCTTCGTGGGCGGTGGAGCCCCGGGAGGCGGCGGTGGCGGCGGAGGGCCCCCATCGGTCAGGGTCACGTTGTCGAGGTCGTAGGTCTCACCCGTTCCGTCGGGGCCGACGTCGACCATCACCGCGACCTGGTCGCTGTCGGCGATCAAGCTCTGGAAGACGGCCCGGGTGGGCGTGGTGCAGGAGCCACCCGCATAGGGGCAGACATTCCAGTCCGCCGTCTCATCGAGTCGTATCGAGAGCGTGTGATAGCCGGTTCCCGTGTCCGTCGGAATCACCCCGTCGAGATAGTCGGGTCCGCCCGGAAGCAGGAAGAACTCGGCGCCGAACGCCGGGGTCACGCTGGAGCGAAGGTCGAAGGAGGCGGTTCCCCCGTAGTTGGCGCCGAGCTTCTCCTTCACGAAGGGGCTGTAGAAGGTGAGCAACTCGCACGGGTCTTCCGGGCATCCCGTTTCGGGCCCAATGTCCCTGGCGGTGAGGCGGCCGCCGGGGTTGCCCCCGCTCGATGAGAATTCGGCTGGGCTGAACGTCTTCCCGTTGTCCTGGCTCTGCTGCCAGCCCTGGTTGTTGCTGGTGAAGGTGTAATCGAGGGGCACCGCGCCCGCCGATCCCACGAACGACAAGATCGCCGCCGTTGCCAGCAGCGCGATGACGACCACCATCCTGATGCTTCCCTGCACGCGGATCCGTCCGCTCATGGCCAGCCCCCTGGTCGGTGTCAAGCCAGCGTAGGCGGCGTGAGTGTACGAATCAACCTGAGCGTCCGTCCACCTGGCCGGATGGAGAGGTGGCGGGCGCCGCCCTGCCGCCGCCCGCCACCAACTCTCCTCCCAAGCTCAGCCGACGTCGCTGCCCTCGACCAGGAACGCCACGCGGACGTGGGCGCGCCACTCATCGAGGTTCTCTCCCCGCAGCCCGGTGGAGACGACGTCGATCGCGCGGATGTTCCGAAGCGAGCTCTGCGCCTGCTTCAGCGCCTGCTGTGCGGCGTCATCCGAAGACTTCTTGGAGCTTCCGACCAGCTCAATGATCTTTACGACGGCCACGAGTTCTCCTCTGTCGAGCGCGATGGGTTTGCGGCAAGTGTTCTATTGCACTTGCGGCCGTCGTACAAGCCCGGCTCAGGCGCCGGGTGCGATTCCCCAGTTGCTCCCCAGGCCGAGGCGAGAGGTCACGCCTTCCTTCAGCGCGGCCTGCTGCCAGCGGCTCCTCTGCACCGCCTGCGGCGCAGGTGCCGTCTCCCAGAGAAAGCGCTCGAGCGCCGCCGCGATGGCGGCGCCCTCGTCGGGCGCGGCCGCGGTGCTCTGGACCTCGATTCGGGGCCGGGGAGGGCTCTGCTTGCCATTGTGCGCCACTAGAGCGGGATGTTGCCGTGCTTGCGCTTCGGGCCCTCGACCCTCTTGGTCTGGAGGGTCCGGAGCGCGCGGATCAGCTTCGGGCGCGTCTGGTGCGGCTCGATCACGTCGTCGATGTAGCCGCGCTCGGCCGCCGAGTAGGGGTTGGCGAAGTGGGCCTTGTAGTCGTCGATCAGCTTGGAGCGGCGCTCGTCCGGCGTCGGCGACTTGGCCAGGTCCCGGCGGTAGATGATGTTGACCGCGCCCTCCGGCCCCATCACGGCCACCTCGGCGGTCGGCCAGGCGAAGTTGAAGTCGGCGAGCATGTGCTTGGAGTTCATGACGTCGTAGGCGCCGCCGTAGGCCTTGCGCGTGACGACGGTGAGCTTGGGGACGGTCGCCTCGGTGAAGGCGTAGAGCAGCTTGGCGCCGTGGCGGATGATCCCGCCCCACTCCTGGGAGGTCCCGGGCAGGAAGCCGGGGACGTCGGTGAATGTGAGCAGCGGGACGTTGAAGGCGTCGCAGGTGCGGACGAAGCGGGCAGCCTTCTCGGAGGCCTCGATGTCGAGCACTCCGGCGAGAAAAGCCGGCTGGTTGCCGACGATGCCGACCGGGTGGCCGTCGAGTCGCGAGAAGCCGCAGATGATGTTCTTCGCGAAGTGCTCGTGGACCTCGAAGAAGTCGCCGTCGTCCACGATCCGGGCGACGACGGTCCGCATGTCGTACGGCTTCTGCGGGTCGTCCGGGACGATCGTGTCCAGCTCCGGGTCCTCGCGGTCCGGGTCGTCGGTGGGCTCGACGCGCGGAGGCAGCTCGAGGTTGTTGAGCGGCAGGAAACTCATCAGGTAGCGGGCGTCCTCCAGGCACTGCTCCTCGTCGTCGGCGGCGAAGTGGGCGACGCCCGACTTCGAGTTGTGGCTCATCGCGCCACCGAGCTCCTCGAACTCGACCTCCTCACCCGTGACGGTCTTGATCACCTCGGGCCCGGTGATGAACATGTGGGAGGTCTCCTTGACCATGAAGATGAAGTCGGTCATGGCGGGGGAGTAGACGGCGCCGCCCGCGCAGGGGCCCATGATCAGGCTGATCTGCGGGATCACGCCTGAGCACTGGACGTTGCGGACGAAGACGTCGCCGTACGCGCCCAGCGAGACCACTCCCTCCTGAATCCGCGCGCCGCCCGAGTCGTTGATGCCGATCACCGGCGCGCCGACCTTCGCGGCCAGATCCATGACCTTCACCATCTTCTCGGCCATCACCTCGCCGAGGGACCCGCCGAAGACGGTGAAGTCCTGGGAGAAGACGAAGACGGTGCGGCCGTCGATCGTCCCGTAGCCCGTCACCACCGCGTCGCCGTAGGGGCGCCGCTTGTCCATCTCGAACTCGTGAGTGCGGTGGCGGACGAATGTGTCGAGCTCCTCGAAGGAGCCGGGGTCGAGCAGCTTCTCGATCCGCTCGCGGGCGGTCAGCTTGCCCTTCGCGTGCTGCTTCTCGACCGCCTCCTCGGAGCCGGCATGGACCGCCTCGTCGCGGAGCTCGCGGAGGTAGGCGAGCTTCTCCTCGTGGGTGACCGGGTTCTTCTCACGCATCGGAGTGGCGGAGTCTAGGCGCAGTGATCGACCCGGACGATCGCCGCCCTGACAGCACCCAGCGCTTGACCGGCACCTCCACGAGCCGCCGCGACACCCACGAGTAGGCGATCGAGATCGGGAGCACCGTCCCGAACCAGAGGAGGGCGGCCTTCGGGCTGCCGTCGCGCGGCAAGTCGAGCCAGACCAGGCCGATGTACCACGCTGCGACGAGGTGGATCAGGTAGATCCCGTAGCTCAGCTCGGCCAGCTTGGCCGCGGGCCGGTTGGCGAATGCCCGCTGCATCCAGAGGGGCGCGAGGATGACCGAGGCCATCAGCGCCGCCCGGGCGATGGAGAAGGCCATGGTCAGCAACGCGGTCTCGCGGGCGGTGCTGCCCCCGATGATTCCGGTGGAGGCGTTGGAGGCGTGGCGGCCGTAGAGGTAGGCGCAGATCGCGCAGGCGACGAGCGAGACGGCCGCGCCGATCAGGGCTCGTCCCTGTAAGCGCCGGAGCAGGTCCCGCTTACCGACCTGCACGTAGGCCCAGGCGCCGGTCATGCCCAGGGCGAACGAGAAGGCCCAGCCCGGCAGCTCGTCCGTCGCGATCAGCTGGCTCACCCAGGTCGCCTCGTTGCTGTGGTCGAGCCAGCCGAATACGCCCGGGACGTGGATCACGGCCAGCTTCCAGCCCAAGGTGATCGCCGCCGCGATGGCCAGGCCGGCCAGGGGGTGGCGGTAGTAGGACCGGGCGATGAACGGAAAGACGAAGTAGAAGCCGACGATCACGGAATCATCCAGAGGGCGCCATTGATTCCGAGCCCGACCTGGAAGGTGCCGTCGAAGAGGCGGATCGGCATCTGGAGCGCCCCCATGTCAGCGAGGATCTCGGGCAGCCGATGGATGAACCTGAAGTCCGCCTGTCCGGGAACGACGACGAGCAGCAGGATGACCACCGCGATGCTGAGCCAATACGCCGGCAGGAGCCGAACGGCTCGCCCGACGGCGAAGTCCCGAATCGAGCCGAGCCGCCCCTCACGGAGCACCACCGGCAGGAAGATGACGAACCCGCTGATGATGAAGAAGGTGTCGATGATGTTGCCGAGGATCCCCCAGGTCACGAGCGATACGTGGGTGCCCGGCGTGGCCACCTTCGAGAGCAGCAGCAGGTGCAGGCTGACCACCCCGAGGATGGCGTAGCCGCGGAATCCATCCAGGACAGGAACGCGCCTGCTCATCCCGGGCGCGATTCTAGGCGCCCACAGCGGTCTAGAAGAACGCGCCGCCCTTGTACTCGCCGAAGACATCGCGCATCGCGTTGCAGACGTCCCCGATCGAGCCGCCGACCCGGAGCGCCTCCTTGATCGGCGGCAGCAGGTTGCCATCGCCCTGGGCGACGTCGCGAAGGGACTGAAGGCGCTCGTCGAGCACCGCCTGGTCGCGGGCCTCCTTGAATTTCGCGAGGCGGTCGAGCTGGCGCCTCTCGGACTCCGGATCGACCTTGAGGATGTCGACGTCGTCGACCACGTCGGTGACGTACTGGTTGACGCCGACGATGATGTCCTGGCCGGTGCGGTAGCGCTCCTGGTAGGAGTTCGCTGACTCCTCGATCTCGCGCTGCATGAACTCGAGGGCGTTGACTGAGCCGCCGAGGTCCTCGACCTTCTCCATCAGCTCCCAGGAGCGCTCCTCGACCTCGTCGGTGAGCGACTCGATGAAGTAGGAGCCGGCGAAGGGATCCACCGTGTCCGCGACGCCCGATTCATGCGCGAGCACCTGCTGGGTGCGGAGCGCGATCCGGGCGGAGCGCTCGGTGGGCAGCGCCAGCGCCTCGTCGAAGCCATTGGTGTGCAGGGACTGGGTCCCGCCGGCGACCGCGGCGAAGCCCTGCAGCGCGACGCGGATGATGTTGACCTCCGGCTGCTGAGCCTGGAGGGTCACCCCGCCGGTCTGGGTGTGGAAGCGGATCATCTGCGCCTTCTCGTCGGTCGCGCCGAAGCGGTCCCGCATGATCTTGGCCCACATCCGGCGGACGGCCCGGAACTTGGCGATCTCCTGGAAGACGTTGTTGTGGCCGTTGAAGAAGAAGGCGAGGCGCTGCCCGAACTTGTTGACGTCGAGGCCTGCGGCGATCCCGCCCTCTACGTAGGCAATCGCGTTGGCGAGGGTGAACGCGACCTCCTGGACCGCCGAGCAGCCCTTCTCGCGCATGTGGTAGCCGGAGATCGAGATCACGTTCCAGCTGGGGAGGTTGGCCTGGCAATAGGCGAAGAGGTCGGTGATCAGCCTCATCGACGGCTTGGGCGGAAAGATGTACGTGCCGCGCGCCGCGTACTCCTTGAGGATGTCGTTCTGCACGGTCCCGGTGATCTTCTCCGGCGGGCAGCCCTGCTTCTCGGCCACCAGCTGATACAGGAGAAGGAGCATCGCGGCGGTGGCGTTGATCGTCATGGACGTCGAGACCTCCGCCAGCGGAATCCCCCCGAGCAGGGTCTCCATGTCTTCGAGCGAGTCGATCGCGACGCCCACCTTCCCCACCTCTCCGTTAGCCATAGGGTCGTCTGAGTCGTAGCCGATCTGGGTGGGCAGGTCGAATGCGACGGACAGCCCCGTCTGCCCCTGCTTGAGGAGAAACTTGTAGCGCTTGTTCGACTCCGCCGCCGTGCCAAAACCGGCGTACTGGCGCATCGTCCACAGGCGCCCGCGGTACATGTCCTTGTGGATGCCGCGAGTGAACGGAAACGATCCCGGCAGAGGCTCCTCGGCGCCCCGATCGGCGGCCGTGTAAACGCCCTTGAGCGGGAGGCCCGAGTCGTTGAGAAGCTCGGTCATGTCTCGACGAGCTCCGTCAGGACGCCGCCCATGCTCTTCGGGTGCACGAAGGCGATCAGCGATCCGTGCATGCCCATCCGCGGCTCGGAGTCGATCAACTCGCAGCCGGCATCGCGTGCCGCGGCCAGCGCCTTTCCGATGTCGGTGACGCCGTACGCGACGTGGTGGAGGCCCGGGCCGCGCTTGGCCAGAAACTTGCCGACCGGTGACTCCGGCCGCGTCGGGCTCATCAGCTCGACCTCGCCGTCTCCGGTGCGCAGGAACGCAGCCTCCAGTCCCTCTTTCTCGTTGACCTGGCGGTGGACGAGCTCCGCACCAAACGCTGCGCAATAGAGCCGGATCGACTCATCGAGGTCGGTGACGGCGACGCCGACATGGT
>DASUPK010000083.1:0-5003 GCA_036276255.1 Solirubrobacterales bacterium | reverse complement strand
ACCGCGGGGGCATGGGCGGTGAGCGCATCGCCCGGCGCTCGGTCGCCTTCTTCATGATCAAGAGCGGCGCGAACTTCGCCGTTGTCGCCCTGCTGGGATTCGCCCTCGCGATCGGCCTGCTGGGCCCCCACCTCTCGCTTTGGCTGACCGCCCTGCCGGCCTTCCTGGCCACCGCCTCGATCGCAGTGGTCGCCGTGTTGCCGCGTTTCGGTCCGGGCGACCGTGCTGAGCCGGACGCTCCCAGGCTGACGCGGTGGTGGAGCGCGACGAGGCGGGCGTTGATCGATGGCACCGGTGAGGCGGGCAAGATCCTCCACCGGCGGCACCCGGCCGTGATCGCTGGGTCGATCGGCTACTGGGCCTTCGACAACCTGGTTCTCTGGGCGACCTACCACTCCTTCGGCGCATCGCCGCCGCTCACGGTGATCCTGATGGGCTATCTGATCGGCCAGCTCGGCGGCGCGTTGCCGCTGCCGGGTGGGATCGGCGGGATCGACCTCGGGCTGATTGGAGCGCTGATCGTCTACGGCGCACCCGCCGCGGCCACGGCAGCCGCTGTGCTCGCCTACCGGATCATCCTTTTCTGGCTACCGCTGATCGTGGGCGGTGTCGCCTTCGCGATGCTCCGCCGGGATATGCCGAGCGGCCGGGAGTTCGCCACCTGCGCCCCCGCCATCGCCGCGCAATCGGCCTAGCCGGCATCCCTCGTCCCCGAGCCCGCATCCGGCATGACCGCAGACGCTCAGCCGTCACGATCATCGGGAGTTTTCCGCAGCCGCAATGGGAGAAACTGCCCCGGTCATGCGTCCAGTGGCAATCGCCCTGATCGCTGTAGTCACCCTGCTGGCCGGCCCGTCCGTGGCGCGGGCGTGCGACGCCGGCGCTTTCGACCCTGCCGATCAGCCTCCATTCGGGGGGCAGACGACAACTCTTTCCTCACCACTGGGCCAGGGCGCGAAAGTACCGGGTTTCGAGCTGACGCCCGGCCGAGCGACCGCCATCGCGACCGGTGCCCTGACGCCCCAGGGCTCGGTCCACCGCTTCGAGACCCGGACGCGGACCGGCGCCGGGTTGCCCCGCCAGTGGCAGGTGGACTACTACGACGCGAGCGGCGCGGACGTCGGGCAGGTCGTGATCGATGACGCGGGCGCCTGCGTCGTCGAGACCTGGACCGGCACCCAGGTCGACACCAAGCTCGCTCGCGGCTACACGGGCGCTGTCTCGGGCGACGTCAATCACCTCTGGATCTGGCTGCCGCTCTGTGTCCTCTTCCTGGCGCCCTTCGTCGATCCGCGACGGCCGCTGCGGCTGATCCACCTCGACCTGCTCGCGCTGCTCGGCTTCAGCGTGTCGCTCGCCCTCTTCAACCACGCCAAGATCGAGGCGTCGGTCGCGCTCGTCTATCCGGTGCTGGCCTACCTCTTCGTCCGCATGCTGATCTCGGGGTTCCGGCCGGTGGAGACCCGCGACCGCCTCCTGCCATTCGCCCCGCGCGGCCTGCTGGTCGCGGGCATCGTCGCGTTGGTCGCCTTCCACACTGTCTACGTCGCGCGGGATGGGAAGGTGATCGACGTCGGCCTGGCCGGCGTCATCGGGGCCGACCGGCTCGTCAAGGGCGATGAGGTCTATGGCCAGGGAGCCTCATCGGGCATGCCGATCCGCGGCGACGTCTACGGGCCGGTCAACTACCTGGCGTATGTGCCGTTCGAGCAGGCTTTCCCGTGGAGCGGGAGCTGGGACGAGGTCTCGGCGGCGCGCGCCGCAGCGCTCGGCTTCGAGCTGCTCACTGCCCTGGGCCTGTTCGCCCTGGGCCGCCGGGTGCGCGCCGGCCCGGAGGGGAGCACCCTCGGGATCTCCCTCGCCTACGCCTGGCTCGCCTTCCCCTTCACGATGTACACGCTCGGCTCGAGCTTCAACGACGGGCTGGTCGCCCTGCTGGTCGTCTGCTCCCTGCTGGTGCTCTCCTCGCCGCCGGTACGCGGAGCGCTCTCGGCCCTGGCGGGCCTGACCAAGTTCGGGCCACTGATCCTCGCGCCGCTGTTCGCCGCGGGCCACGGCGAGCGCCGGCCGCGCCCCCTGATCCTCTTCACCCTGGCCTTCCTCGTCACCGTGGCGGTCGTGACGATCCCGCTACTTCCCGGTGGCGGCTTCCGCGAGCTATATGACCGCACGCTGGGTTACCAGGCCTCGCGTGGCTCGCCGTTCAGCCTCTGGGGACAGGCGCCGTCGCTGCACTTCCTCCAGACGCTGAGCAAGGTGTTCGCGCTGGGGCTCGCCGTCCTCTTCTTCTTTGTGCCCGCGCGCCGCTCCACGCTGCAGGTTGCGGCTCTCGGCGCGGTTCTGCTGATCGCGGTCCAGGTCACCGCGAACCACTGGTTCTATCCGTACGTGACCTGGTTCGCCCCGCTCGTCCTGGTCGCCCTGTTCGCACAGCGCAGGGGGGCCCGGAGCACGCGATTCCCCCCGCCTGAGCCACGCACGATCCGTGCCTGACCAGGCACGGAATTCGACAGGCGGTCGAGCCATCTTTGGCGATCTTTCGACATCGGGCCAAGCATCGGTTCCCGCGCCGAGCGGACAATTTCCCCATGACGGGAGCGATGAGACAGGTCGTCGCGTTCGGCGGAGGCGGGTTCTCGCAGGAGTCCGGAAACCCGCTGCTCGACGACTACGTCCTCGGCCTCACGGGGACGGTGAACTCGCGCGTCTGCTTCCTGCCGACCGCGAGCGGAGACGCGGACCACTACGTCGTTCGCTTCTACAACTCCTTCCGCGATCGCGCCCGGCCCTCACACATCAGCCTCTTCCGGCGGGAGCGAGGGGTGCCCGACATCCGCTCCCATCTGCTGGCGCAGGACCTGATCTACGTGGGCGGCGGCAGCCTGATCAGCCTGCTCGGCGTGTGGCGCGCGCACGGCATCGACTCGATCCTGCGCGAAGCCTATGAGGCCGGGGTGATCCTCTGCGGCCTCTCCGCCGGCTCGCTCTGCTGGTTCGCCGAGGCGGTCAGCGGCTACCACGACGAGGTCAACCGCGTTCCCGCGCTCGGCTTCCTGCCGCATTCGAACGCGGTCCACTACTGCGACGGGACAAGGCGCGGAGCCTTCCATCGCCACCTGCTCGACGGGATGCCGGCGGGCTTCGCCGCCGAGGATGGGGCCGCGCTGCGCTTCGTGGGCGACGAGCTGGTCGAGGTCGTGGCCTCACGCCCGGAGGCGCGGGCCTACAAGCTGGAGCGACGAGGGGGCCAGATCCTCGAGACGAGGCTGGCCACCCGGTACCTGGGGGCTGAAGCCCCGGACAACGTCGTCCCGCTCGTTCGCCAGGCAGCCTAGGCTGACTTGGTGAACGCCAGGCGCCGCATCCTCGCCCTCGGCGGCCATGACTTCGACCGCCGCGCGGGGAACGACGCCATCTGCGACCTGATCGTCGAGCTAGCCGACTCTCCGCGGCCCAAGATCTGCCTGCTGCCCACGGCAAGCGGCGACCCCGAAGATCAGATCGCCCGCTTCCGCCGTGTCTTCGCAGAGCGGGACTGTGTGCCGCAGGCGATCTCCCTCTTCCGTCTCGGCGAGAACCCGGTCGACCTGCGCGAGGAGCTGCTCGAGCAGGACGTGATCTACGCCGGTGGCGGCAGCATGGTGAACCTGATCGCGATCTGGCGGGCGCACGGCCTCGACGAGATCCTGCGCGAGTGCTGGGCCGAAGGGATCCTGATCGTCGGCCAGAGCGCCGGCGCGATGTGCTGGTTTGCGGGCGGCATCACGAGCTCGCAGGGCGATCCCGCGGTCGCGAGCGGATTCGGTGTGCTGCCCGGCAGCCTCTGCGTCCACTACCTGAGCGAGCCGGTGCGACGGCGCCGGTTCCTGCGCGCGATCGCGAGCGGAGAGCTGGAGCCTGGCCTGGGACTCGAGGATCAGACCGGTGCCCTGTTCGAGGACACTGAGCTCTCCGAGACGGTCAGCGCTCGCGAGGGTGCCGCAGTCTGGGAGGTGACTCCGGAGAACGCCAGCGCACGCGAGGTGGAGCTCGCCTCCCGTCAGCTGAAGGACAGCCGTCCGCCGATCAACGGCACGCGCGCAGACATCCTCGAGCTGCGTCAGACGCTCGCGACCCGGGCTGCGCGGCGCCGGGCGAGCCAACGCCGGCCCGGGCGACTCGACTGAGCTGCTGTAGCCCTAGCTGTTTGCAGCGCAGGCGGTGAGCCCATACGGGTGGGCCACCTTCGCGAAGTCCGCGAAAGGATCGCTCTTGCCCGAGATGAGAATGGTGGGATCGCTCTTCACCTTGTTCAGATCCGCCTGAGCAAGGCCGAGGAAGTTCGACACGGTGGCCTCGTCCCCTGACGGCGCACCGAGGGCCTTGACCTGATCGATCTGAGTCTGGACGTTGGGTATGACGGTGCCGGTCGTATAGGCGAGGAGTTGCTGCTGGCTCGGATTCTGGCCGAGAGCCTGCTCCGCGGCATTCTGCTTCTGCTGGCCTGCCTTGCAGATCGCGTTCGCTTTCGCCACATACGCGGCCTTGGACAGCGCCGCCGTGGACGTGCTGCTGCTGCCGCATCCGGCTGCGACCGCGGCGATCAGGGTGGCCCCGACCGCAATCGAGAGAGTGGAGCGAAGACCGTGTTGCATGTTGCCCTCCGAGCGTTGCGACGACCCCGTCTCCCATCGAAAGCCCCGCTCATCCCCCGAGCGGCGTTTCGCGCGCGAGAGCCTCCCATCCGAAGGAGGTCGCGTCAACCCCACTAATAGAGGTCAGGAGCGGGGAAAGGAGCTAACTAGAGCGCCCCGCCGGCTGCGGGCGGCATGGAGGGATCGCCGCCCTCGTCGCCGATCTGCTCGCGGGCGAGGAAATCCTCGATCAGCAGCGGGCTCTCCTTGGCCTGCTCGCAGACGTTGAGGAGATCGTTCATGGAGGAGACCTCCTCGACCTGCTCCTTGACGAACCATGCGAGGAACTGCTCGGCGGGGAAATCGCCCTGATCGCGGGCGAGCTTGAAG
>DASUPK010000082.1:0-2164 GCA_036276255.1 Solirubrobacterales bacterium | reverse complement strand
CATCCTCACGAATGCCCACGTCGTCGAGGGGGCTAAGACCGTCACGGTCCAGCTCGGCAACGGGGCTGAGCAGGACGCCCAGGTCGTCGGCACCGACCCCTCCAGCGACGTTGCCCTCCTCAAGGTCGACAACACGGAGGGGGCCAGCCCGCTGCCTCTTGGCGACTCATCGAAGGTTCAGGTCGGCGATCCGGTCGTCGCGATCGGCAACCCGTTCGCCCTCGATCGCACCGTGACGAGCGGGATCGTCTCGGCGCTCCAGCGCCAGATCCAGGCTCCCAACGGCTTCTCGATCTCCGATGTGATCCAGACCGATGCGGCGATCAACCCCGGCAACTCCGGTGGTCCGCTGATCAATGGTGCCGGACAGGTGATCGGCATCAACTCCCAGATCGAGAGCCAGAGTGGCGGCAATGTGGGTATCGGCTTCGCCGTCCCGATCAAGACCGCCGCCGACGTCGTGTCCCAGCTCGAGAACGGCGGCCAGGTCCACCAGGCCTACCTCGGCCTCTCTGGCGGCGACATCACCCCGGAGATCGCCCACGCGCTCAACCTGCCGGTCACCCAGGGCGTCCTGATCGAGCGGGTCCTGAGCGGGGGTCCCGCCGCTGACGCCGGCATCAAGGGCGCGACCGGCCAGGCGACGATCGCCGGCCAGACCTTCCCGGCCGGCGGCGACATCATCACCAAGGTCGACGACAAGCCGATCGGCGGGATGGACGACGTGATCTCGGCCGTCAACGGCCACAAGCCGGGCGACGAGATCACGCTGACGATCTTCAGCGGGGGACAGCAGCACGACGTCACCGTCAAGCTCGGCGACCGCCCCTCGCACGTCCAGGATTCGAACTCCAGTTCCTTGCCGTAGCGGCCACCAGGCCACTCCACTTCGGAGCGGAGGCCGAAGGCCGCAGCGACTCATGTGAGGTGGCCGCTTGTGGCCGCGACCTGATGGCGAAGCCGTCGACCTACGCGGCCGGAGCTGAAACCACCCCGTGCTCGACCAGGCTCTCGCCGGTCTCGGCGATCGTGTCCTCGATCGGCCGCGGAGACCAGCCCAGGGTGCTTCGCGCCCGCTCGGAGCTGAACTCCGTGCTCTTGCCGAGACTGCCGAGCACCGAGCGGATCTCGCCGTCGAACAGGGCCATCGCGCGGACCATCAGGTCCGGCACGGTGCGCGTCGGCACCTTGGACGCCGAGTCGCCCAGCCGCTCGCGCAGGACCTTGCCTACGTCCTCCATCCAGAGGAACTTCGTGACGGCGATGAAGCGCTGCCCGCCCGCCTCAGGGGAGGTCATCGCCCTGATCTCGAGGTCAGCGACGTCGCGCACGTCGACGAAGCTGAAGCCGAGCCTCGGCACGCCGGGCATCCCCTTGAGCAGCCGCTCGATCGTCTGCAGCGAGTAGGAGAGGTCGTCGGTCAGGAGCGGGCCGATGATCGCGCCCGGGTTGACCGCCGCGAGCCGGTCCTCGGCACCGCGCTCCTTGACCAGGTCCCAGGCGGCGCGCTCGGCGATCGTCTTCGAGCGGGCGTAGGGCGTCATGTCCGTGTCGTTGGGGTCGGCCCAGTCCCCCTCGTCGAGGGGGCGCGCTCCGTTGCCCGATGTCCGCCTGATCGCCGCGATCGAGGATGTGGTGACCACTCGCTTGACCCCGGCGTCGAGCGCGATCCGCAGCACCCGCAGCGTTCCCTCGCGGGCCGGGACGATCAGCTCGTCCGGGTCCTTGGGCTGCTTCGTGGGGAAGGGGGAGGCGACGTGGAGCACGTAGTCGCAGCCTTCGATCGCGTGCTGCCAGTGATCGTCGCTGGTCAGGTCGGCCTGGTGAACGGTGAAGTGGTGTCCCGGATCGACCTGCGACGCGATCGCCGCGTGGACCTCGGGCTCGCGCGAGGGATTGCGGATCGTCGTCCTGACCGCATACCCGCGCTTGAGCAGCTCGACGATGCACCAACCGCCCAGATAGCCGGAGCCGCCGGTTACTAGAACTGTCTTGCCGTCACCCTCTGCCATTCGTCCTCCGTGACCCTAGTCGAGTGCTGGGGCTTCGCGAAGACGACCTGCACATCCCGCAGGCGGCGCTCGCGGAAGCCGGCTTCGCACATCGCCAGCCAGAGCGTCCAGAGGCGGCGGAAGGGCTCGTCGTAGCCGAGCTCGGCGGCGAG
>DASUPK010000081.1:0-40934 GCA_036276255.1 Solirubrobacterales bacterium | reverse complement strand
GGCGATCTCGGTCCCGGCGGGCCTGGCCGAACCCGAAGGCGGCGGCTCACAGCTGCCGGTTGGGTTCCAGATCGCCGCGCCCGCCTTCGGCGAGCAGAAGCTGCTCGAGGCCGCTTTCGCGCTGGAGCAGGAGATCGGCTTCGACGCTCGCCCGGAGGGTGTCGATGGCTGATCTCGAGGCGGTGATCGGGCTGGAGATCCACGTCCAGCTGGCGACCAAGACGAAGATGTTCTGCGCTTGCGAACTCTCTTTCGGCGACGCGCCGAACACGCACACCTGCCCGGTCTGCCTCGCCCACCCGGGAGTGCTGCCGGTGCCCAACGAGCAGGCGATCATCTACGCGCTGCAGATCGCCGCGGCGCTGGAGTGCGAGGTGGCGTCGCACTCGATCTTCCACCGCAAGAACTACTTCTATCCCGACAGCCCCAAGGCCTACCAAATAAGCCAATTCGACATTCCGCTTGCCAGCAACGGCAAGCTCGGCGACATCCGCATTCATCGCGCCCACCTCGAGGAGGACGCGGCGAAGATGATCCACGTCGGCGAGTCGGGCCGGATCCATGGCTCCGGCGCCTCGCTGGTCGACTTCAACCGCGGCGGCACGCCGCTGGTCGAGATCGTCACCGAGCCGGACATCCGCTCGGCCGCGCAGGCACGTGAGTGGGCGCAGCTGCTTCGCACCACGATCCGCCAGCTCGGCGTCTCGGACGTGAACATGGAGGAGGGGAGCCTCCGCGTCGACGGGAACATCTCGATCCGCCCGGCGGGCTCGGAGGAGCTCGGCGTCAAGACCGAGCTCAAGAACATGAACAGCTTCCGCTTCCTCGAGCGCGGAATCGAGGCGGAGCTGGTCCGCCAGCGCGAGCTGCTGGAGAGCGGGGAGGAGGTCGTCCAGGAGACACTCCATTTCGACCCCAACGACGGCTCGCTCACCAGCTTGCGCTCGAAGGAGTACGCACACGACTACCGCTACTTCCCCGAGCCCGACCTGGTGCCGGTGGTGCCGACCGAGGCCATGCTGAAGGAGGCGCGCGAATCGCTTCCCGAGCTGCCGTCGCACCGTCGCGAGCGCTACGTCAGTGAGATCGGCCTCACCGAGGAGGCGGCGGCCACGCTCGCCTTCCACGAGGGATACGGCGAGTACTTCGAGCGCGCCCTGGCGGCCGGCGACGGGGCGCCGGCGACGTCGGTCGCTAACTGGGTCACCGGCGAGCTGGTCGCGGCGCTGCGCCAGGCCGGCGATGAGGACGATCCCCTCGCGAGCATGGCGACACCGGAATCGGTGGCGACACTGGCCGGCCTGGTCGAGGGAAAGACCATCTCCCATGGCGCCGGCAAGCAGGTGCTGGCCAAGCTGGTCACCGAAGGCGGCGATCCCGCCGAGATCGTGGAACGTGAGGGGCTCGCCCAGATCTCGGACACCTCTGAGCTCGAGGGGATCGTCGACCGCGCGATCGAGGCCGAGCCGGAGGCCGCCGACCAGGTGCGCCAGGGAAACGACAAGGCGGTCGGTCGCATCGTCGGCGCGGTGATGAAGGAGTCGAAGGGCCGCGCCGACGGCGGCACCGTCACCAAGCTGATCAAAGAGCGCCTCGCCACCCAAGGCCCTCCTTAGGCCTAAGCTCGGCGGATGGCCGGAGCGCCGTACGTGCTGATCGCCCTGCTGTTCGGCCTCGCCACGGGATTCGTGGGCCGCGGCAAGGGCAGCTCGTTCTTCATCTGGTTCTTGATCGGCACCGTCGTGCCGCTCTTCGGCCTGATCGCGGCGATCCTCTACCGCTCCGAGCACGACGAGCCCGAGCGGCGCTGCCCCACCTGCAACAACGTCGTGAAGCTGCACGTCCAGGTCTGTCCGCGGTGCGGGACCGACCTCTACCTGCCGGATCCGGCCGAGGTGCGACCCGGACCCGCACACCGCTCTCCTACCTGAGCCAGGTGCGGACGATCGCGTTTGCGAAGCCCAGGCCGTAGCGGGCCACCGCCGGCTTCTTCGAGTGGCCGTGGGTTCGCTTGGCGACCGTCACCGGCACCTCCTTCGCGGGGATGCCCCGCTTGATCGCTTCGATCATGAACTCGGAGGTGTGGAACTGCTCTTGTCGGAGGACGAGCTGGGGGAGCACCGAGGTGCGGACCGCCCGGTAGCCGTTCGAGCAGTCGCTGACCTTGGTGCGGGTGATGAACGAGACCAGCTTGTTGAAGAACACGATTCCCAGTTCGCGTGAGCGCGAGTTGGGGTCCGCCTCACCGAGCACGCGCGATCCGTGGGCGAGGTCCACCTCGTCGTCCAGAACGGGCTTCACGAGCCGCTCCATCTCGCTGGGGAGGTGCTGGCCGTCGGCGTCGAGCGTCACCACGATGAGGGCGCCGGACTCCGCCATCAACCGGTATCCGGTGCGCAGCGCGGCGCCGCCGCCCCGGTTGATCACGTGGCGGGCGACGATGGCCCCAGCCTTGGCGGCCGCTTCGCTGGTGTCGTCCCGCGAGCCGTCGTCGACGACGAGAACCGCCGTCCTCTCGCCGCAGACCTCGGGAGGAATCTGCCGGACCACGTCGCCGACGCTCTCCGCCTCGTTGTACGCCGGGATGACCACGGCGACCCTGTCGCGGAAGCGCTCGGGCAGCTTCGCCTGGCGGAACTCCTCCCAGGCGAGGCCCTCGAGCAGCGCGGAGAGCTGCTGGTTCATGCGGGCGCCTTCGGTCAGTGCCCGCAGGACCAGGAAGAAGAGGATCACTATCGAGAAGACCGCGAGACCGAGGATCCGGCCGCCGTTGCCCTGCTTGAACGCGAGCGCTGAGAGCAGTCCGTTGAGCAGCTCGGTTCCCGAGACGATCAGGAGGGCCACCGACCCGAAGATCGCCAGCAGCACGGCGCCGTTCGAAAGCGAGCGGCGGCGCCAGACGGCGAGGGCGAAGAGCGCGACGGCCAGCACGAGGCCGACCGCACGCAGGGCGGTGATCTCTTCCGGGAAGACCGAGGCGATGACGGGGGCGGTCAAGGCGGCGCCAGAATAGGGGCCGCAACCCCTGCGTGCGGGCACGACGATGCGCCGTCCGGGACGCTACTCTGCCCCGTCTCATGCGCGTCCTCATCCTCGGGGGCGACGGCTATCTCGGCTGGCCGACGGCGATGCGCTTCTCGGCCCGTGGCAATGAGGTCTCCGTCGTCGACAACTTCTCACGCCGCAAGTGGCACGAGCGCCACGGCACGGACTCCCTGACCCCGATCGGGCCACTCGACGATCGGATCGCCGCCTGGCACGAGGTCTCCGGGAACGAGATCCGCTCCTACGTGGGCGCGATCGAGGACGCCGGCTTCCTCGAGGAGGTGATCGTTGAGACCAAGCCTGAGGCGGTGATCCACTACGGCGAGCAGCCCTCGGCGCCGTTCTCGATGGCGAACCGCGAGCAGGCAGTCGAGACGCAGTACACGAACGTGATCGGCACGCTCAACCTCCTCTTCTTCCTCCGCGACCACGCCCCCGACTGTCATCTGGTGAAGCTGGGGACGATGGGCGAGTACGGCACGCCCAACATCGACATCGAGGAGGGCTACATCGAGATCGAGCACAAGGGGCGCAAGGACACGCTGCCCTTCCCGAAGGTCCCCGGCTCGCTCTACCACCTCTCCAAGGTCCACGACTCCCACAACATCCACTTCGCCTGTCGGGTCTGGGGCCTGCGCTCTACGGACCTGAACCAGGGAGTCGTCTACGGAATCGAGACGGACGAGACCGCGCAGGACGAGAGACTCGCGACACGCTTCGACTACGACGAGTGGTTCGGCACGGTGCTCAACCGCTTCTGCGTCCAGGCAGTCGTCGGACATCCGCTCACCGTCTATGGCAAGGGCGGCCAGACCCGCGGCTTCCTCAACATCCGCGACACTCTTCAGTGCGTCGAGCTGGCCGTCGAGAACCCCGCTGACGCCGGCGAGTTCCGTGTCTTCAACCAGTTCACCGAGCAGTTCTCGGTTGGCGAGCTGGCCGAGCTGGTGCAGGCCGCTGCTGCCGAGGTCGGCTTCGAGATCGATATCGACCACGTCGAGAACCCGCGCGTCGAGCTGGAGGAGCACTACTACAACCCGGTCCACACCAAGCTGCTGGACCTGGGCCTGAAGCCGAGCTACCTCGGCGACGAGCTGGTCCGCTCGATGTTGAAGACGATCGAGCACCACCGCGACCGTGTGATCGACTCCGCAATCGACCCGCGGACCCAGTGGAAGCCCGGCACGCCCGCCGGGGCGCGCTGAGCGCGGCCCCGAGCGCTACTCCGACCCGAACTCATTCACTTCGCGGCCCTCGCACGCAGCTCGGCGTCGTGGATCGCGTTGGTACCCCGGACGATCATCATGCGCGCCAGGGGAAGGGGAGGGGTCTGCTGTCGAAGACTGGGTGCGGTCGCTACCCGTTTGATCGCCGTCGGGGCCGTCCTGTGACCGTCAACCGGCGGCCCGCACGCTGTAAATCACCACATGCGTGACGCACACGATTCGCGCCCGGCACGACCGCTTGGCTACCATCGCCGCATGCGCGCGGCCGATGCAGTCATGGAGGCCCTCAAGGCCGAGGGCGTCGAGCACATCTTCGGAATCCCCGGCGGCGCCAACCTGCCGATCTACGACGCCGTCCATGACGCCGACCTGGTTCACATCCAGGCGCGCCACGAGCAGGGAGCCGGCCACATGGCCGAGGGCTACGCGAAGGCCTCGGGTCGCGTCGGCGTCGCCTTCGCCACCTCCGGGCCTGGCGCCACCAACCTGATCACCCCGATCGCCGACGCGATCATGGACTCCGTCCCGACCGTCTTCATCACGGGACAGGTCCGGACCGAGCTGATCGGTACCGACGGCTTCCAGGAGGCCGACGTCAACGGCATCACGATGCCGATCGTCAAGCACAGCTTCATGGTCCAGGACCCCCGCTACGTCCCGGACTACATCCACGCGGCTTTCCACATCGCCTCGACCGGCCGCCCCGGGCCCGTCCTGGTCGACATCCCGCAGGACCTCTCGCGGGCCGACATCGAGTACGAGCCGAGCACCGATACACCCCACCTGCCGGGATACAAGCCCTCCACGGAGGGGAACATCAAGCAGATCCGGATCGCCGCCCGTGCGCTCGCCAACGCCCAGCGGCCGGTGATCTACGCCGGAGGCGGCGTGATCAACGGCAATGCCGCCGAGGAGCTGCGCGAGCTGAGTCTCGCCGGCAACTTCCCCGTGACCTGCACCCTGATGGGGCTGGGTGGCTTCCCCGCCAGCAACGAGCAGTGGCTCGGCATGCTCGGCATGCACGGGACGCGCACCGCCAACTACGCGATGGACAACGCCGACCTGATCGTCAACGTCGGCGCCCGCTTCGACGACCGGATCACCGGCAAGCTTTCCGAGTTCGCGCCGCGGGCCAAGTTCGTCCACATCGACATCGATCCCGCCGAGATCTCCAAGAACGTCCCAGCGCACATCCCGATCGTCGGTGACGTCAAGGAGGTGCTCCCCAAGCTGGTCAAGGAGTACCGCGCTTCGCAGGCCGACGGCTCGCGCCTGGATCCCTGGCGGGAGCAGATCCGCGCCTGGCAGAAGGAGTACCCGCTCACCTACGAGGATTCGACCGACGCCGAGATCAAGCCCCAGCGGATGATCCAGGCGATGTACGCGGCCACCGAGGGCGACGCGATCATCACTTCGGACGTCGGCCAGCATCAGATGTGGGCCGCCCAGTACTACGGCTTCGACAAGCCGCGCCGCTGGATCAACTCCGGTGGACTCGGCACGATGGGGTTCGGCCTGCCCAGCGCGATCGGCGCCAAGGTCGCCCAGCCCGACGACACGGTCGTCTGCCTGGCGGGCGACGGCAGCCTGATCATGACCTGCCAGGAGCTCGCCACCGCGGTCCGCCACCAGATTCCGGTCAAGGTCTTCCTGATGAACAACGGCTACTTCGGCATGGTCCGCCAGTGGCAGGAGCTCTTCTGGGACGGCCGCTACAGCTCCGTTGAGATGGGCCCGAGCCCCGACTGGGCGAAGCTGGCCGATGCCTTCGGCGCCACGGGGATGCAGGTCGACGACAAGAACGAGGTCGAGGGGGCGATGCGCGAGGCGCTCGCCACCGAGGGCCCGGTGCTGCTCGACGTCCGGGTCACCAAGGAAGAGAACTGTTACCCGATGATCCCGGCCGGCGCCGCCGCCCGGGACATGGTGGGCTGATGGAAGCCGGAACGCCGGATCTCATCAACCTCGACGACCTCGACGCTGCAGCGGGGGCGCTGACGGGCCGCAAGCACGTCCTCTCGATCATGGTCGAGAACCGGCCCGGCGTCCTCGCGCGAATCGCCGGCCTCTTCAGCCGCCGCGGCTTCAACATCGACACCCTCGCGGTCGGCCCGACCGATGATCCGGAGATCTCGCGGATCACCCTGACCGTGGACGGCGCCGTCCACCCGATCGACCAGGTGACCAAGCAGCTCCACAAGCTGATCAACGTCATCAAGATTCGCGACATGGAGCCGGGCGAGACCATCGCCCGCGAGATGGCGCTGTTCAAGGTTTCCGCCCCGATCGAGAGCCGCGCGGAGATCATGCAGTTCGCCGAGATCTTCCGCGCCAAGATCGTCGATGTCTCCCGCCGCTCGCTGACCATCGAGGTCACGGGGAGCGCGGACAAGATCGAGGCCTTCGAGCGGATGATCCGCCCGCACGGCCTGATCGAGATGGTCCGGACGGGCGAGGTCGCGATCGCCCGCTCGAAGTCGGACAACTAGGGCGCGCGACGTGAGCGTCGCCCTCGACGCCGGCTCGCTTCTCTCCCGGTTCGAGAGCGCTCTCTCCCGCGCGAGGGACGGTCGCCTGGTCTCGGCCACGATCGAGCTCGACGCCGCGGTCGATCCGACGGCGATCGCTGCCGGTTCGCGGCTCGCGACCGACCGCTGGTTCTGCTGGGAGCAGCCGGACCGCGGGTTCGCCCTCGCGGGAATCGGAACCGCCGCCGAGGTCGTGAGCAGGGGCCCGGACCGGTTCTCCGACCTGGCCGCCGGCTGCTCAAGGATCGTGCACGACCGGGAGTTCGACGAGCCCACGGGGCTGCCGGCCGGGGCCGGCCCGGTGTGGGCCACAGGACTCGCCTTTGATCCCGACGGAGGCACCGAGCCGATCTGGTCGTCACTGCCGCCCGCGCTCGCGGTGCTGCCGGAGGTCGCCATCGCCAGCAGCGAAGGACGGGGTTTCCTGACCGTCTGTGCACTACCCGGCGCGGAGATGAGACCCGAGCAGCTCATCGACTCGATTCGGGGGCGCCTGGGATCGCTCCGCGCGGCGCCGCTCACTCCGCAGGATCCACACCCCAGTGCCTCGACCTCAGTCTCCGGGCGCCATCCGCCGGAGCGCTACGAGCAGATCGTGGCCGAAGCGGTGAACCGGATTCGCTCGGGCGGTGTGGACAAGGTCGTCCTGGCGCGCGAGCTGACCGTCGAGGCGCCGGCCGCGATCGATCCGGCGACCAAGCTCGGCGCTCTGCGTGATCTCTTCCCGTCGTGCTTCTGCTTCTGCTTCGGGACGCCGCAGGCGGCGTTCATCGGAGCAAGCCCGGAGCTCCTCGTGCGCCGCTCTGGCGCTGTCGCGGCCACCGTCGCGCTTGCGGGAACCAGCTCGCGCAGCGCCGATCCCGCCGTCGACGATCACCTGGGCGAGACGATGATGCGCAGCCCGAAGGTGCGCGAGGAGCACGGCATCGTGGTGCGGCGGATCGAGCGGACCCTGCGGCCGCATTCGGTCTGGGTGCACGCCGAAAGCGAGCCGTTCGTGGTCAAGGTCGGGAACCTGCAGCATCTCGCCACCCCGATCCGCGCCCAGCTCGCCGAGTCCCACAGCGCAATCGAGCTCGCCGGCTTCCTGCACCCGACGCCCGCGATCGGCGGCGAGCCCCGGGAACCCGCTCTGGACCTGATCGACGAGCTGGAGGGGATCGACCGGGGCTGGTACACGGGCCCGGTCGGCTGGATGGACGTCGCCGAGGACGGCGAGTTCTGCGTCGGCCTGCGCTCCGCGCTGCTCCGGGATCGCGAGGCGCACCTGTTTGCGGGCTGCGGAATCGTCGCGGACTCGGACCCCGCCGCCGAGCTTCAGGAATCCGAACTCAAGTTCGAGGCGCTGCTTCCGCTGCTTGCCGGCTGAGCTCCCGGTGGAGCTCCAGGTTCCGGGCGCGGTCCGTTCGCACCACGATCATCCGTGCGTCGCCGGCGAGGGCTGCATCGAGCTCCGCCCGGCTATCGGGAGCTTCCACACTGAGCCCGAACAGGCGCGCGGCCTCGGCCGGATCGAGCCCGCTCGATGTACCGAGCAGATGCTCGAACTCGTCCTCGGGCATCGCCTCGGCCTGCGGGAGGAAGTGGAAGATGCCGCCGCCGGCGTTGTCGATCACGATCAGGCGCAGCTCCGGCGCGTGTCGCACGGCGGCGAGGCCGCCGAGATCATGGAAGAGCGCGAGGTCGCCGAGCACCGCCCAGGTTCGGGCCCCGCTCCCGGCCGCGAGACCCGCTGAGGTCGAGACCAGCCCGTCGATCCCGTTGGCCCCGCGATTCGCCGTGATGCGCACGCCCTCCGGGCCAGGACGCAGGAAGGCCTCGAGGTCGCGGACGGGCATGCTCGATGCGGCGAACACCGAGTCCCCGTCGCGGAGCACCTGGCCCAGCGCCGTCCAGACCCCCGGCTCGCTGAGCCGATCGAGCTCGCCCAGGCGGCCATCGAGCGCCTCCCGCACCGCGGCGTCGGCCTCGAGCCAGCCGGATGCGAACGGGGAGCCCGCGACCGCGCTCGCGCCCGGGCGCAGGCGCGAGAGCCTCTCGGTCAGGGAACGCGCGGTGACGGCCGGGTCGGCCCGGACGATGGTGTCCGCGCGGCGCGTCGGCTCCCGCCATTCGCCGGTGGGGTCCAGGACGATCTGCTCGAGGCCCCCGATCGCGGCCAGCCACTGGCGCAGAGGCTTGCTCGTTGGCAGATCACCGACACGGACGATCAGCTCCGGCGCGAGATCGGCGGGGCGGTCGCGGGCGATGTGGTCGTAGGCCGAGACCACCAGGGAGCGGTCGTGCGGCCCGCGGCGAAGCTGTGAGGTCGGCTCCGCGAGGATCGGATATCCGGCCGATGCCGCGAGCGCCGAGACCGGCTCGGCGATTCCGGGGTCCAGCTGGCGACCGGCGATGATCAGGCCTCTGGGCGCCGATTCGATTCGCTCGGCGAGGCGGTCGAGCAGCGCCTCCGGCGCGCGGGGAGCCGCTGCGGAGACTTCGTTGAGAGGGGCGTCCCCGCGCCCCTCGAGGGCAAGCGGATCGCTGGCGGTGACGGCGCCCGCCTCCGCGACAGGCGCGAGCGGCTCTCGCCAGGGGACGTTCAGGTGGACCGGGCCCGGGCGAGGGTCGCCAACCGCCGTCGCGTATGCGCGGCACGCGACCGCGCGGAAGTGGAGAAGCCCGTCGTCATCTGCGTCGTGCGTGCCGACCTCGCAGAACCAGCGCACGGCGTCCCCGTAGAGCTTCAGCTGGTCGATCGTCTGCCCGGCGCCGATGTCGCGCAGCTCCGGAGGGCGATCTGCGGTCAACACGATCATCGGGACCGCGGCCTCGTCCGCCTCGACCACGGCAGGGTGGAGGTTGGCGGCGGCCGACCCGGAGGTGCACAGGACCGCAGCGGGCCGGCCCGTCGCCAGCGCGGTTCCGAGGGCGAAGAAGCCGGCGCTGCGCTCGTCGAGGATCACTGTCGACTCGATTCCGGGCTCGCGCCACAGCGCCACGGCGAGCGGCGTCGAGCGGGAGCCGGGCGAGATCACGGCGCGCTCCACGCCGGACCGGGCGAGCTCCTCCGCCATTGCGGAGGCGAGGGCCGTGTTGCGGTTGGTGGGATCCACAGTCACCATTAAACGGGTTGCTCTCGGCTACGCCTGCGAGCACCCTCGCATTTCAGTCGAGGCGCCGCGCCGCAAGGGCCTCTTCGTCGATCTCGACGCCCAGGCCGGGCCCCTCGCCGACGATCAGCTCGTCCCGCTCGGCCGCGACGCCGTGTCCGATCGACAGAGAGTAGAGCCGCTCGGTGGCCAGTCCGTGCGCCACGCCGGCATCTCCGCCGCTCGCCCGCAGAGCCTGGACGGCGTGGGCCCCCGCCGCGATGCCGACCGGTCCCTCGAGCGCGCTGGAGAGATACGAGGGCATCACCTCGGCGATCTCGAGCGCCGCGCCGAGGCCTCCGACCTTCGCGACCTTGACGGCGGCGACCTGACAGGCGCCGAGCTCGCGGGCACGGCGCGCGTCGAACGCCGAAACCAGGCTCTCGTCCGCCGCAATCTTCACGTTCACACGCCGGCGCAGCTCGACCATCTGCTCGAAGGTGCCGACGGGCTGCTCGGCCAGCTCGATGCCGTGCTGCGCGAGGGCCGCCAGCCGATCCGCCGCGTCGTCGACGCTCCAGGCGCCGTTCGCGTCAACCCGGATGATCGCGCTCTCGCCGAGCGTCTGGCGGACCGTCGCCACCTGCGTGACGTCGCCCGCCAGCCCAACCTTCAGCTTGAAGGTCCGGAAGCCCTGCGCCCGCCAGTCCTCCGCCAGCTTCCTCGTCGCGGCGGGGTTCGCCGCGGGCAGCGTCGCGTTGCA
This sequence comes from Solirubrobacterales bacterium, assembly GCA_036276255.1. Taxonomy (GTDB): domain Bacteria; phylum Actinomycetota; class Thermoleophilia; order Solirubrobacterales; family 70-9; genus DASUPK01. The sequence goes on along the minus strand of DASUPK010000081.1, from coordinate 30,298 downwards.
GATGACCGGCACGGCCTTGGAGGCGCCCAGCAGGCGCCAGACCGGCTGCCCGGTGGCGCGCCCGATCAGATCGTGGATTGCGATATCGACGGCCGCAAGGGCTTCCGCCGAGGCCCCACGATTGCGGCAGCGGGCGATTGCCGACCAGATCCTCGCCGGGTCGACGCGTCCGTCAAGCAGCGCGGGCCAGCAGCGGTCCCGGATCTCCGCGGCGATCGACTCGATTCTGGCGCCGCCCCGAAGCGAGAGCGCCGCGGTCTCGCCCAGGCCCTCGAGCCCCTCGCCGCGAATCCGCACCAAGATCAGCTTGCGCTCGGTCAGCTCCCCGCGCGCCGTCACGTAGGGCTCGCGAAACGGTAGGGAGTAGGGGATGACCTCCAGCTCCTCCAATTGCACGGAACGATCGTATGCCCGGCTTCGCCATCAGATCGCGTCACCGAGCGGCCGCCCGTCACAAGTACGCTTCGGCCTTCGGCCTACGCTCCGAGAGAGAGCGGCCTGGTGTGCCGCTATGCGGCGATCAGGAGCCCGGCGGAGACCGTCAGGCTGAAGACGCCCAGCAGGGCGCCCGTCCCGGCCAGCGCCCCGTTCAGCGCCGGCCCGTCCGTGTGGTGAAGCACCGCCCGGACAGGCTTGATCGCCATCGGAACAGACAAGAAGCCGAGCAGCGCCCACCAGGGGCCACCCTGACTGGTCACGGTTCCAAGCAGACACGCGTAGGCGGCCACGATCAGCCCCACGTAGAGGCTCCGGGCTCCCTGCCGCCCGAGCCGCACCGCGAGCGTGTTCTTCCCGGCGCGGCGGTCGGTGTCGATGTCGCGGACGTTGTTGACGACCAGGATCGCCGTCGCGAGGAACCCGACCGCGACCGAGAGCCCGAAGGGAAGCCAATCGAGCCGCTCGAGCTGGACGTAGTAGGAGCCGTTCACGGCCACCAGGCCGAAGAAGAGAAAGACGAAGAATTCGCCGAGGCCGGCGTACCCGTATGGCCGCGGGCCGCCGGTGTAGAGAACGCCCGCGGCGATCGAGGCGAGGCCCACGGCGATGATGACCCAGCCGGCGACCGTGGCGAGATAGATGCCGGCCACGATCGCGACGCCGAAGGCCAGCCAGGTCGCGGTCAGGACGCTCCGCGGCGCCACCAGGCCGGCGGAGGTGACGCGGACCGGGCCGAGCCGGTCGACGGTGTCGGCTCCCCGCTTTGCGTCGGAGTAGTCGTTGGCGAGGTTGGTCCCGATCTGGATGAAGATCGAGCCGATCAGAGCCGCGATGAAGGCGCCCACCCGCCGCAGGTCGCCATGGTGCTCGATCGCGGCGGCCGTCCCGACCAGTACGGGCGCGATCGCCGCGGGCAGCGTCCGCGGACGCGCCGCCATCAGCCAGATCCTCAAGTCAGGGCCTCTTCGGGTACTTGGAGAAGTCCGGGCTCCGTCCCTGCTGATAGGCGTTGCGTCCCTCCTGGCCCTCCTCCGTCATGTAGAAGAGCAGCGTGGCGTCGTGGGAGAGCTGCTGGATGCCGGTGAGGCCGTCCTCGGTGGCGTTGAAGCTCGACTTCAGCAGACGCAGGGAGAGGGGGGAGAGGGCCGCCATCTCGCGGCACCAGGCCACCGTCTCGCTCTCCAGATCGGCGAGAGGGAACACTGCGTTGACCAGCCCCATCTCGAGCGCCTCCTGCGCGTCGTAGAGGCGAGAGAGGAACCAGATCTCCTTCGCCTTCTTGACGCCGACGTTCCGCTCGAGAAGGGAGGCACCGAAGCCGCCGTCGAAGCTCCCGACGCGCGGACCCGTCTGCCCGAAGACGGCGTTGTCGCCAGCGATCGTCAGGTCGCAGACGAGGTGGAGGATGTGGCCGCCGCCGACGGCGTAGCCGGCGACCATCGCCACCACCGGCTTCGGCAGCCGGCGGATCTGGACGTGGAGGTCGCCGACGTCGAGCCGGCCGACTCCCTGCTGGGCGACCTCATCGTCGCCGATGTAGCCGTCGTCGCCGCGAATCCTCTGATCGCCGCCCGAGCAGAAGGCCTCGTCGCCGGCGCCGGTGAAGATGATCGCCGCGACCCCGATGTCGTCGCGGGCTCTGGTGAAGGCGTCGCGGAGCTCGGCGAGCGTTGGTGGGCGGAAGGCGTTGTGAACCTCCGGCCGGTTGATCGAGATCTTCGCGATCGCGTCGGCGCGCTCGTAGAGGATGTCCTCGTAGTCGCCCTCGGAGGTCCACTCGATCGGGGCGTAGAGCTGTTCCTCGGGCGGGGCGTCCGTGTGGCGTCTCGGCACGGCGGCAACGATAGCCGGGGCCACAATTTCTTAGGCTGTCGGACGTGAAGCTCGACAACTGGCTCGCGCAGCGGGCTCAGAGCTGTCCCGAGCGAGGCGCGCTGGTCACGGAGGCATCCAGCGTGACCTACGCCGAGCTCGAGGCCGAGGCGACCTGGGTCGCCCGGCGGCTTGCCGCGTTCGGGGTGAGACGGGAAGGCCTGGCAGCCCTGACTATGCACCCGCGCCGAGAGGAGGTGGTGCTGCTCCATGCCCTGATGAAGCTGGGGGCGGTGGCGCTGCCGCTCAGCCCGCAGCTGACCGATGCCGAGCGGGCCGCCGTCCTGGCGGAGCAGCGCCCGGCGGTCGACCTCAACGACGCCGCCGAGCTCACCCAGACAGAGGCCGACCTGCCCCTGCTCGGCGAGCACGACATGGACGACCTGCAGTGCCGGATCCTGACCAGCGGCACCTCCGGGACGCCCCGCCCGGTCGACCTGACGTACGGGAACTTCCTCTTCAGCGCCGTCGGCTCCGCGTTCAACATCGGGGTCGAGCCGGAGGATCGCTGGCTCTGTTGTCTGCCACTCAGCCACGTCGCGGGGCTCTCGATCATCCTGCGGTCCGTGATCTACGGGACGACGGCGGTGCTGATGGACGGCTTCGACACGGAGAAGGTGGCCAGCACCCTGGTCAGCGGCGACATCAGCGTGCTCTCGCTCGTCCCCACTCAGCTGGTCAGGCTGCTCGAGGCCGGCGCCGACCTCTCGGCTCCGCGGGCGATCCTGATCGGGGGCGGACCGGTTCCCGAGGAGGCTCTCCGTGAGGCTCTGGGCCAAGGCGCGACCGTCGTCCAGACCTACGGGATGACCGAAACCTGCTCGCAGGTGACGACCCTCGCCCCGGCGGACGCCGAACGCAAGGTGGGGTCCGCGGGACGCCCACTTCTGACCTCACACGTCCGGATCGAGGACGGCGAGATCCTCGTGCAGGGGCCGACCCTCTCCAGGGGCGTCATCGACCCGGACGGCTGGCTCCACACCGGAGACCTGGGACGCATCGACGACGAGGGGTTTCTCTACGTCACCGGTCGCCGCAGCGAGGTGATCGTCACCGGAGGGGAGAACGTGATGCCCGCGGAGGTCGAGGCCGTGCTGCTCTCGCACCCGGCGGTCGCGGACGCGGCGGTTCTCGGTCGGCCCGACCCCGAATGGCAGGAGGCGGTCTGCGCCCTGGTCGTCGTGGCCGATGGAGCGGAGGCGGGAGAGGACCAACTGCGGGACCACTGCGCGTCTTCCCTGGCGCGGTACAAGGTCCCCAAGCAGGTCGACTTCGTTTCGAGCCTGCCGCGGACCGCGTCCGGCAAGCTCCTGCGCGGGCAGTTGCCGGAGCCCGCCGGCCGCTAGCATCCGCCGCCGCATGGCAGCCGCCGACGAGGTTCTCTACGACAAGGACGCCGATCTCTCCGTCCTCGACGGCAAGACGGTCGCGATTCTGGGCTACGGCTCTCAGGGCCATGCACATGCGCTCAACCTGAAGGACTCCGGCGTCAAGGTCGTCGTCGGGCTCCGCCCGGACTCCTCGAGCCGCGCCGAAGCGGAGGGCGAGGGCCTCGACGTCATGGACGTCGCGGACGCAGCCAGCGCCGGCGACATCGTGATGATCCTGCTCCCGGACGAGAAGCAGGCCCAAATCTGGCGCGAGGAGATCTCCGACGGGATCGCCGACGGGAACCTGCTGATGTTCGCCCACGGCTTCGCGATCCGCTTCGGGCAGATCGAGCCCCCGCCCGGCGTCGACGTCGGCATGGTCGCCCCCAAGGGCCCCGGCCACCTGGTCCGGCGCGAGTTCGTCGATGGCGCTGGTGTGCCCTGCCTGATGGCCGTGCACCAGGATGCGACCGGCACTGCCCGCGAGCAGGTGCTGGCCTATGCCAGCGGAATCGGCGGCGGCCGCGCCGGGATCATCGAGACGACCTTCAAGGACGAGGCCGAGACCGATCTCTTCGGCGAGCAGGCGGTCCTCTGCGGCGGCGCCACAGAGCTCGTCCAAGCCGGCTTCGAGACCCTGGTCGAGGCCGGATATGACCCGCGCCTCGCCTACTTCGAGTGCCTACACGAGCTCAAGCTGATCGTCGACCTCATGTATGAGCACGGCATCCAGGGGATGCGCCACTCGATCTCGAACACGGCCGAGTACGGCGACATGACCCGCGGTCCCATGGTGATCACCGACGAGACACGAGCGGCGATGAGAAAGATCCTCGCCGATATCCAGTCGGGCGAGTTCGCCAAGGAGTGGATCGCCGAGAACGAGGCCGGCCAGGAGAACTTCCAGCGCATGCGAAAGGAGGCCGCCGGCTCCCAGGTGGAGCAGGTCGGCAAGAGCCTCCGCTCGATGATGCCCTGGATCGAGGACTGACCGGAGCAGCGTTCCCGGTGATTCGTGCATTTTCAGCTTTCCCAGCGACGCCTATGTGCCACCGCTTCCGATCGCAACGACCAGTTCCCGGACGACCTGAGCGGCGCGCCCGGCTTCCAGGTCGCCGGCACCTTCCTGCCGGGCGGAAACGCCGCCGGCCACTTCCAGGTCAGCAAAGACGTCCCGACCCCTTGCACCTCAGCGGCTCTTTTATTAGGGGCTGGTCAGACGGTGCTGGGTGGGGGGACTCCCGCCACCGGAGGCGGCCCGTACCTGTTCCCACCCGGATCGCTCTGGCGCAGATAGAAGACCAGCAGCACGATGAAGCCGACGATCGGGATCAGGCCGATCAGCAGCCACCAGCCGCTGTGGTCGGTGTCGTGGAGCCGTCGAATCGACACCGAGAGCCCAGGCAGCAGGAGCGCCAGCGCCGCGAGGCCGCTCACCACACCGGAGCTGCCGATGATGTTGTCGATGATGTTGGCGGCGATCGCGACCAGGATCGCGAACAGGAACCACCACCAGTAGGCGGGCCTCGCGGCTCTGCCGTCGAACTTGGTGTAGTGATCGAAGCCGGATTTGACCGCTTCGCCAAACGTCATTCTCTTCTCCCTCTTTTGCGACCGGGCGTCAGGGGTGGCGCCCGATTCCAAGCACACGCTAGATGACGGGGCGGCGTCTGACTAGAACCCAGGCCCGCGCGGGTTCGTCTCGCCCTCGGGAACCTGTGCGTCGCGGCCGACTCGGCGCCGCAGCCCGGGTCACCACATCACTAGCTCTTGCGGGTTGCGGCCTCGCTGCTGATCTCGCCGGCGGGTGCCGCGCCACCCTCCTCGTAGGAGAACGGCGGGAAGTCCTCGGTCATCAGCAGGAAGTACGAGCCCGCCCTTGTCAGGTAGGCGGACGCTGAGCGCATCGGGTTGAACAGGCCCTCCGGCAGCTTGCCGGTGAACAGGATCGCGAACCAGGCGATCAGCGTGCAGACGCCCAGGATGATCGCCTGAATGAGCGCGAGCAGGTAGACGGGAATCAGCAGGATGATCCTGAACAGCGTCTTCATGCGGTTGTACTCGTCGAGCGGGGGAGCGACGCCGACCCGGATCGGGTAGTCGCCCGCCTCGTCGCCGCCGAACGGGGGCCACTCGTCGGTGAGCAGGTACTCGAAGCCATTCACCCTGGTGACCATCCGCAGGTACCCGGCGTTGAAGTTGTAGAGCCCCTCCGGGTACTTGCCGGTGAACACGATCGCGAACCAGGCGATGACCGCGGCGATCTCGGCGACGAAGCCGTAGATGCTCGCGACGATCAACCACGGGATCGCGACGATGTAGCGGAAGAAAGTAGTCAGCCGGTTCCTGCCCTCCAGGACAGGGTCGGCGTCGTAGCTGATTGGGTACATATCTTCTCCAGGTCGAGGTCGTGGGGATCTAGCGCCCCCGGCTGAGCCGGCCCCTTCGGACGCGGCCACCCTATCCGACGCAAACGGAGGGCAGTCCAGCAGTCCCGACCACTACCCTGCGCGGTCCGCCGATGACACCGACAATCGTTGAGATCCCCGCATCCATCAGGCCCGCCGACGGCCGCTTCGGCTGTGGGCCCTCGAAGGTCAGGCCGGAGGCGCTGGACAAATTGGCCGGCCTGAATGATGTGATGGGCACCTCCCATCGGCAGAAGCCGGTGAAGGACCTCGTCGCCCTGATCCGCACCGGGCTCGGCGAGCTCTTCGCCCTGCCCGACGGCTACGAGGTCGCCCTGGGCAACGGCGGGACGACGGCCTTCTGGGACGCCGCGGCCACCTGCCTGATTCGCGAGCGCGCCCTGCACCTGACCTACGGCGAGTTCTCGTCCAAGTTCGCCAAGGCGACGGCCGCCGCGCCCTTCCTGGCCGATCCGATCGTCGTCGAGGCCGACCCGGGCGACGCCCCGGCCCCGGTTGCCGATCCCGGCGCTGACGCGATCGCCTGGGCGCAGAACGAGACCTCGACCGGGGTCATGGTCGCGGTGGAGCGCCCGGGGGACGCAGGCGACAGCCTCGTCCTGATCGACGCGACCTCAGGTGCCGGCGGACTGCCTGTGGAGATCGCCGAGACCGACGCGTACTACTTCGCCCCGCAGAAGGCCTTCGCCTCGGACGGCGGGCTCTGGCTCGCGATCCTGAGCCCTGCCGCGATCTCACGTATCGAGGAACTCGACGGAGCGGAGGGGCGCTGGCAGCCCGCCTTTCTCTCGCTCGCAACCGCGCTCGAGAACTCCCGCAAGGACCAGACCTACAACACCCCCGCGGTGGCGACCCTGTTTCTGCTCGCCGATCAGATCGAGTGGCTGCTCGAGGGCGGCGGACTCGAGTTCGGCGTCTCGCGGAGCCGCGCCTCGTCCGACCGTCTCTATGGCTGGGCCGAGGCGTCGGACGCCGCCTCCCCGTTCGTGGCCGACCCGGCGAAACGGTCGCTCGTGGTCGGGACGATCGACTTCGCTGACGACATAGACGCGGCCGCGCTGGCGAGCACCCTGCGCGCCAACGGCATCGTCGACGTGGAGCCCTACCGGAAGCTGGGCCGCAACCAACTCCGGGTCGGCATGTTCCCGGCAGTCGACCCGGGCGACGTGGAGGCCCTGACAGCCTGCATCGACTGGGTGCTCGAGAACGCGGACGACGTGCGCAAGTGAAGGTCCTCGTCAAGGAGAAGATCGCCGACACCGGCATCCAGCTCCTGCAGGAGGAGTTCGACGTCGAGCTCGGCCTGGACTGGGACGGCGACGAGCTCGAGAAGCGGATCGGCGAATTCGACGGGATCCTGATCCGCTCGGCCACCAAGCTCACCCCCGAGTTGATCGAGCGCGGCGAGCGGCTCAAGGTGATCGGGCGCGCCGGCACCGGAGTGGACAACGTCGACATCGAGGCCGCCACCAAGCGCGGCATCATCGTCGCCAACGCTCCCGAGGCGAACTCGATTGCCGCTGCCGAGCACACCCTCGCCCTGATGCTCGCGCTGTGCCGGAACGTCCCTCAGGCTCACGCCTCGCTCGCGGCCGGCAGGTGGGACCGCTCGAGCTTCAAGGGAACTGAGCTCTACGGCAAGACCCTCGGCGTGCTCGGCTTCGGCCGGATCGGCCAGCTGGTCGCCGCTCGTGCCCAGGCCTTCGACATGCACGTCGTCGCCTACGACAAATTCGTCACCGCGGAGCGCTTCCGGGAGCTCGGAGTGGACGGGGTCGACGATCCCGCGGAGCTCTACGCGCGCTCGGACTTCATCACGCTGCATCTGCCGAAGACGCCGGAGACCGTCAACTTCATCGACGCAGCCGCGATCGAGCGAATGCGCGACGGCACCCGAATTGTGAACTGTGCGCGGGGGGAGCTGATCGACCTCGACGCGCTGGTCGCCGGCCTCGACTCCGGCAAGCTTGCGGGCGCGGCGCTGGACGTGTTCCCGGCGGAGCCGTTCAGCGGACACCCGGTCCTCGAGCGCGACGACGTGGTGGTCACGCCACACCTCGGCGCCTCGACCGCCGAGGCGCAGGACCGCGCCGGCGTGGTCACCGCGGAGCAGGTGACCGCGGCGCTGACGGGCGGCGTCGTCACCACGGCCGTCAACATCGCCGCCGTCCGCCCCGAGGTGATGGAGCAGCTCGCGCCCTTCGTCCCACTCTGCGAGAAGCTCGGGCGGCTGTCGCAGGCGCTTGCCGGGGGCGCCCCGGACAGGGTCGAGGTCGAGTTCCGCGGGCGCCTGGCCGATCAGGACACCCGCATCCTCAGCATCGCCACCCTGGTCGGGATCCTCTCCGGGCACACCGAGGAGCCGGTCAACCTGGTCAACGGGCCGCACATGGCCGACGAGCGGGGCATCGAGCTGACCGAGACGCGCGACGCCACCTCGGATGACTTCACGGAGCTCGTCGTCGTCCGCCTGCACACCGGCGAGGACGCTGTCGAGGTCGCCGGGACCGGGGTCGGGCCCCGCAACATCCCGTACCTGGCGCACGTCTGGGGCGAGGACTTCTACCTGCCCTTCGCCGAGCACCTGGCGATCTTCCGCTACACCGACCAGCCGGGGATGATCGGCCGGGTCGGAACCATCTTCGGCGATCAGGGGGTCAACATCGTCTCGGCGGCGGTGGGCGCCCAGCCCGACGGCGAGACCGCGGTGATGGCTCTGACAACCGACGCCCCGGTCAACCCCGCCACGATCGAGAAGATCCTGGAGCTCGAGGGATTCTCGGTCGGCCGCGCGGTATCTCTGTAGCGGCCTGGCCGCCTGTGGCCGCGACTTTGTGGCGAAGCCGGGATACTTGTTCCCATGAGGGCGGTGGTCATCACCCGGCATGGAGGCCCCGAGGTCCTGCAGGTGCAGGAGAAGCCCGACCCCTCGGTGGGCCCCGGCGAGGTGCGGATCGCGGTGAAGGCCGCGGGCATCAACTTCGCCGACACGATGGCGCGAGTGGGCCTCTACCCCGAGGCGCCCAAGCCGCCGTGCGTGGTCGGCTACGAGGTCGCCGGCGAGATCGAGTCGGTCGGGGACGGCGTCGAGGACGTCAAGGTGGGGGACAAGGTGATGGCGGGTACCCGGTTCGGCGGCCAGGCCTCGATGGTCACGGTGCCGGCGGACCAGGCGCTGCCGCTGCCGGACGGATTCAGCTACGAGCAGGGCGCCGCCTTCCCGGTGAACTACTCGACCTCGTACGTCGCGCTCGTGATGATGGGCGGCCTCCGTGAGGGTGAACGCGTCCTCATTCACGCCGCCGCGGGAGGGGTGGGGATTTCGGCGATTCAGGTGGCCCGATCCCGCAACGCCGAGATCTTCGGCACCGCCTCCGCTTCCAAGCACGACGCGATCCGGAAGCAGGGCGTCGAGCATGCGATCGACTACCGCACCCAGGACTTCGAGCAGGAAATCAGGCGGATCACGGGAGGCGAGGGCATCGACCTGGTCATGGACGCGACGGGACCGACGAACTTCCGGAAGGACTACCGCCTGCTGCGCGAGGGAGGCCGCCTGGTCATGTACGGGCTCTCCGAAGCCTCGACGGAGACTGGGCGCGACATGAAGAAGCTGTTCAGCAGCCTCGCCCGCATGCCGTTCGCCACGGTGCCCTGGTGGAAGAGCCTGCAGCTGATGAGCGAGAACAAGGGCATCTTCGGACTCAACATGCTGGCCTGGCAGGATCGGGAGGGGCTCGACAGGGTGCTGGAGGCGATCCGCAGGGAGTTGGAGGAGGGCACGATCTCGATCGACCCGGTCATCGCCGAGGCCTTCCCGTTCGAGCGGGCCGGCGATGCCCACCGCTTCATCGGCGAGCGGAAGAACATCGGCAAGGTCGTGCTCGTCCCGTAGGAGCCCGGAACGCCGCTCTGATCAGCCCGAAGCCGGGTTACGATCGGAAGAGATGAAGCTAGGGAGCGGCAAGGCACTCGGCGTGCTGTGCGTGCTCGCGGCCACCATGGTCGCGGCACCCACGGCCGCCTCCGCGCGCCCGGGCCTGGACGACGCGGTCTGGACCGTGCATGGCCACGGCGCCAGCGCCTCGGCGTCGATCAACGTGCTCACGCTGAACGACCAGCGCCGCATCGACAACCGGATCTCGGCCTACCTCTCCTCGGACGGGCGCCTCGTGCTGTCGGCTCCCGAGGGCCTCGGCGACCCCGATGGCAGCGGCGCCAACTGCAGGCTCGACAACGCGAAGAGCGGCGAGACGAGCGCACCACAGGTCAGCTGCGGCGCGGGCTACATCGGCGCGATCGTCGGCGACCTCGGGGGAGGCAGCGACACCTTCGATGCCGACGCGGGCTTGAGCGTGATGGTCGGCGGCGCGATCGACGGACAGCCGCGCCCGCTCCTCGGGGGACCGGGGCGCGATCGGCTGGTGGGCGGGGCGGTTCCGGATCTGCTGATCGGGGGCGGTGGAGCCGACTCGGTCATCGGCGGTCCAGGCAACGACGTGCTCATCGGAAGCGGAGGCAACGACAAGCTGGTCGGCGGCGCGGGCAGGGATCTCTGCAAGGGATCGGCGGGCACCGACACCGCCAAGGCCTGCGAGGCAACTCGCGGGATTCCGTAGCAAGCGGCGATACCTTTCCCGCCGTGTTGATCACGGCGAGCCTCGGCAGTGCATACCAGCACGGGATCGTCGATCCCGGCCGCGAGCCGCACTTCCTCTTCTTCGTCTCGTTTCTCCTCACCTTCGGATTCATCCGCACGAGCGCCCACATGATCCGGGCTCAGGTGAGCTGGTGGCCCGGCAACGTCGAGGTCGGCGGCACACACATCCATCACCTCGTCTGGGGGATCCTGCTGCTGTTGATCTGCGGCTACGTCGCCGTCGCGATCGCCCCGGACAGTCCGTGGCGTGAGATCGTCGCGGTCTTCTTCGGCATCGGGACGGGCCTCACCCTCGATGAGTTCGCCCTCTGGCTCAATCTGAAGGACGTCTACTGGGAGAAGCAGGGCCGCGCCTCGATCGACGCGGTGGTCATCGCGACCGCCGTCTCCGGACTGCTGCTGATCAGCCTGCGGGGCTGGATCGACGTCACCACGAAGGTCGCGGATGAGATCCAGGCGATCGTCGGCACCATCGGCGTGGCCGGAGTGATCCTCGCCCTCATCAACGCCGCCAAGGAGAAGTTCGGGATGGCGACCTGGAGCATCTTCGTCCCGGTCGTCGGCCTGCCGAGCGCACTCCGCCTCGCCAAGCCGCACTCGGTCTGGGCCAAGGTCTTCTATCGCCACGGCAAGAAGCAGCGGTCGGAGGAGCGCTTCGCCGGCGATCGCGGCAAGCCGTTCTGGAAGCGCGGGGGAGAGCTACTTACCCGGCTCCGGCTCCGCCGCCCCGTCGCCGGATCCTGAGAGGACGAGCTCGTCGATCACCACTCCGAGCGAGGCGGCGGTCGGGATGGCGAGCAGGGCGCCGAGGATGCCGGCGAGGTTGGCCCCGACGATCACCGCGACGATCGCCACGGCCGGGTTCACCTTGAGGGCACCGCCCTCGTAGAGGAGCGGCTGAATGATCCGGTCCTGGAGTTGCTGGTAGGTGAGGAAGATGATCAGCCAGACGATCGCATCGCCCGGCCCGCCGTCGATCAGCAGCACGGCGAACACGGAGAACCCGCCGACCGTGAGGCCAATCAGGGGAATCAGGTCGAGGAAGGCGACCAACACGGCGAGCGGCACCGCCAGGTGGAAGCCCTCTGCCTGGAGGAAGCCCCAGGTGAGGAAGCCGGCCGCGATTGCCAGCAGCAGGTTGACGCTGACGTAGGCCTTGACCACCGCGGCGACCCGCTGGGCGATCCGGCGCGCACGGTCCCGCTGGAGCGCCGGCAGGCGGCCGGTCCCCCGCTCGACCATGCCGCGCCCGTCGAGCAGGAGGAAGAACGTGAGGGCGATGATCGTGATGGCCGCGAGCAGGTGCTCGAGAATGCTGACCGTGAACGAGCCGATGGTGCTCGCCCCGCTTGACAGGTGGGAGGGCAGGGCGGAGGCCTCCTGGCTCAGCTTCGCGGTGATGTGGTACTTGGCGTTGAGGTCCTGAAACTCCTTGTTGTCGTTCGCCCAGGTCTCGAAGTCGTGGACGTAGCGCGGCAGCTTGTGCGCGAGGCCCTCGGTGTCGTGCACGATCGGCGGGAAGACCTGCAGGATGAGGAAGACCAGCACGGCGAGGCCCACCACGTAGACGAGCAGGATCGCCAGGACGCGCGGCATCTTCCCGTCTCGGCGCCAGGCCCGTTGCACCAGACCAACCGCCGGGTCGAGGGCGAGGGTGAGGAAGACCGCGGCGGCCACCCACTGCAGTGTCGTCCGCGTGTGCAGCAGCGCAATCGCCAGCAGGACGGCCACGCCGGCCCAGAACAGTGCCACCAGCACGATCTTGGCGACCGCCCGCGCCTGGATCTGGTCCGCGCGCATCGAGGTGAAGCTAGTGAGCGTCCCGGACCAATAAATCACTCGACCAGCTCAGCCCTCTGCGCTACTCTCCGCTGACTTCGATGACGCACCGGCTCGACAGCCTCGCGCTTCTCCTTCTCCTCCCCCTCCGGGGGGAATAGCGCTGGGCGGCGCGTCAGCCGCGAACTCAGGAACCACTCATCGAAAGCTTTAGGAGAAGGAGGTACTCATGTCTAAGCAGAAGGACGCAACCGACCCGGCGGCAGTACAACGGGTCCACATCTTCGATACGACCCTGCGCGACGGTGAGCAGTCGCCGGGGATCTCGCTGAACACACAGGAGAAGGTCGAGATCGCGCAGCAGCTCGCGCGTCTGGGCGTCGACGTGATCGAGGCCGGCTTCCCGATCACCTCGCCGGGTGACTTCGAGGCCGTCGAGGCGATCGCGCGCGGCGTCGAGGGCCCGGTGATCTGCGGGCTCGCCCGGACGCACAAGGCGGACATCGACGCCGCGTGGAACGCGATCAAGGACTCCGAGCGGCCCCGGATCCACACCTTCATCTCAACTTCCGACATCCACATCGAGCACCAGCTCCAGACCACGCGCGAGGACGTCAAGGGGCAGGCCAAGGCGGCCGTCACTCTGGCGAAGTCCTACACCGAGAACGTCGAGTTCTCGCCGATGGACGCCACACGCGCGGACATCGAATTCACCTCGGAGGTCTGCGCCATTGCGGTGGCCGAGGGCGCGACCGTGATCAACATCCCCGATACCGTCGGCTACACCACGCCGGAGGAGTACTCGGCCTACTTCGCAAAGCTCTACGAGCTGGTTCCCGGGCTCGATGGGGTGGAGGTCTCGGTTCACTGCCACGACGACCTGGGCCTGGCCGTCGCCAACTCGTACGCCGGTGTGGTCGCCGGCGCCCGACAGGTGGAGTGCGCGGTCAACGGCATCGGCGAGCGGGCCGGCAACTGCTCGCTCGAGGAGATCGTGATGCTGCTGCGGACCCGAAGCGACGTCCACGGGCTGGACACGGGGATCGACGCACGAGAGCTGGCGCGCACCAGCCGCATGGTCTCGCGCCTGACCGGCTATTCGGTTCCGCCCAACAAGGCGGTGGTGGGGCGGAACGCCTTCGCTCACGAGTCCGGCATCCACCAGGACGGCGTGCTCAAGGAGCGCTCGACCTACGAGATCATGGATGCGACCGAGGTCGGGCTCGAGTCAAACTCGATCGTGCTGGGCAAGCACTCCGGCCGCCACGCGCTCCGGGACGCCCTGAAGGATCTTGGCTTCGAGGTCGAGGGCGGCGCACTCAACCAGGCGTTCAAGCGCTTCAAGGAGATCGCGGACAAGAAGAAGCAGGTCACCGCGCTCGATCTCGAGGCGATCGTCTCCGACGAGATGCGAGAGAGCGCCGAGGCCTACAACCTGAAGTGGTTCGAGGTCGAGGCCGGCTCGGAGCGCGAGCCACTGGCGAAGGTGAGCGTCGTTCTGCCGAACGGCGAGGAGTCGGTCGCCCAGGCAGCCGGCGACGGGCCGGTGGACGCCATCTTCGGAGCAATCCGCGAGGCGACCGGCACGGAGGCCGAGCTCCAGCGCTACGAGGTCGAGGCCGTCACCGGCGGCACCGACGCGCTGGGTGAGGTGAGTGTCTCGGTTCGCGCCAACGGCCGGCTCGCGAGCGGCCAGGGCGTGGCGACGGACATCCTCGAGGCATCGGCCCGCGCCTTCGTCCGTGCGATCTCGAACGCCTTGGAGGGCGTCGCGATCAGCGAGGCGGAGGACGCGACCGCCGAGGCCATCGTGGAGCGCACACCCGGCCCCTGACCACATAGGCTGGCTCCGTGAAGCTGCAGCTGCCAGAAGTGCCCCGGTCGAGCTCGTCCCTGTGGTGGTTCTGGGAGCGCTTCACCGATCTGCATACCGCGGCGTACAAGGCCTCCCACGGCCGGCTCGGCGGCAAGGCCTATGGGGTGCCCGTCGTGTTGATCGAGTCGGTCGGCAGGAAGTCGGGCAAGCGCCGCACCCATCCGCTGCTCTGCTTGCCTGACGGCGACAACCTGGTGATCATCGCCTCCAAGGGAGGGACCGACCGCCACCCCGCCTGGTACCACAACCTCAAGGCGAATCCCGAGACGACGGCGTGGTGGAAGGGGGAGAAGCGGCGGGTGCGAGCCCGGGAGGCCTCCGGCGAGGAACGGGAGCGGCTCTGGCGGATGATGGCCGACGCCTACCCGGACTACGACAATTACCAGCGGCGAACGGACCGCCAGATCCCGGTGGTCGTGCTCGAGCCCGTCTGACACGTACAAACGTACGTGATAACGTACAGGCGCTATGACGAGCACCGCCGAGAAGATCGATCCGGGACCACAGCTGTCCACGGACGGAGCCGTCGGGGCTCGGATCAAAAGCCTCCGCGAGGCGATGGACCTCTCGCTGCGCGACCTAGCCGAGCGCAGCGGCGTCAGCGCGCCGATGCTCTCGCAGGTCGAGCGCGGCGACACCAGCCCCACCCTGGCTATCGCCGAAAAGATCGCGGCCGGCCTGGAGCTGACCCTTTCGCAGCTCCTGCGCCTGGACGAGGATCGCCACGTGGTCGTTGTCCGGGCGAACGATCGGCGCACGCGGCGCCGACGCGGCCACAAGGTCGAGGAGCTGACCCCACCGCTGCCCGGCCAGCGCTCCGACGTCTCCGCGCACACCCTCGCTCCGGGTGCGACCACCGGTGCGCCCGACGATCCCCCGGTGCACGAGCCGGGTAGCCGCGAGACGGCCGTCGTAGTGGGGGGCAGGGTCGAGCTCTTCATCGACGGACAGCGGCACGAGCTCGGCGAGGGGGACAGCGTCACCTTCGACGCCGACCTGCCGCACCATTTCGAGAACAATTCCTCGTCCCAGGCCCGACTGATCGCCGTGGTCGCCGCCGGACTGAGGCGAGGTTAGGAGGACCGATGGCGAACAACCTGTTCGAGAAGATCTGGGAAGCCCACGAGGTCGACGACGACCTGATCTACATCGATCTCCACCTCGTCCACGAGGTGACCTCTCCGCAGGCCTTCGACGGGCTTCGTCTGGCCGAGCGAGGCTTACGCCGCCCGGACAAGACCCTGGCCACCGCCGACCACAACGTCCCGACCGACGGCACGCCCACCGCCCGGCTGATCGCGGACGAGCTCTCCCGCAAGCAGGTCGAGGCCCTGGAGGCGAACTGCGAGGAGTTCGGCATCCCGCTCTACTCGCTGGGCTCAGACCGCCGTGGGATCGTGCACGTGATCGGGCCGGAGCTGGGTGTGACCCAGCCGGGCATGACGATCGTCTGCGGTGACTCCCACACCTCGACCCACGGGGCCTTCGGCGCGCTCGCCTTCGGCATCGGAACCTCGGAGGTCGAGCACGTGCTGGCGACCCAGTGCCTGGTCCAGCGCCGGCCGAAGTCGATGCGGATCAACTACGCGGGCGAGCTGGGCTTCGGCGTAACCGCCAAGGACCTGATCCTGGCGACGATCGGGCGGCTCGGGGTCGGCGGCATGCAGGGCTACGCCGTCGAATACGCGGGCGAGGCGATCCGGGCGCTCTCGATTGAGAACCGGATGACGATCTGCAACATGACCATCGAGGGTGGCGGCCGCGCGGGAATGGTCGCTCCCGACGAGAAGACCTTCGAATACCTCAAGGGGCGCCCTGGAGTACCGGCAGACTTCGACGCCGCCGTCGCGCGGTGGAGCGAGCTGCCTACCGACGAGGGCGCCGGCTTCGACAAGGAGATCGAGGTCGACGCCCCCGCGATCTCGCCGATGGTCACCTGGGGAACCACGCCGGGAATGGTGGTCCAGGTCACCGACGAGGTCCCTGACCCGGCGACGATGGACTCGCCGGCGGACGGCGAGGCCGCCGAGCGGGCCCTGGCCTACATGGACCTGCAGCCCGGCACCCCGATGACCGAGATCCCCCTTGACCGGATCTTCATCGGCTCCTGCACCAACTCCCGGATCTCCGACCTGCGGGAGGCGGCCTCGATCGTCGACGGCAGGAAGCTCGCCTCGAGCCTGCGGGGAATGGTCGTGCCGGGCTCTCAGCAGGTCAAGGCCGAGGCGGAGGCCGAAGGCCTGGATGAGGTCTTCCGCTCAGCCGGCTTCGAGTGGCGCGAGTCGGGCTGCTCGGCCTGCCTGGGAATGAACCCGGACATCCTGCAGCCTGGCGAGCGCTGCGCCTCGACCTCCAACCGCAACTTCGAGGGCCGCCAGGGCGCCGGCGGGCGCACCCATCTGGTCAGCCCGAAGATGGCCGCCGCGGCGGCGGTGGAGGGGACCTTCGTCGACATCAGGGATTGGAGCTGACATGGATGCAATTTCCCTCATCGAGGGCCACGTCGCGGTTCTGGATCGCAACGACGTGGACACCGACCAGATCATGCCCAAGCAGTTCCTGAAGAGGGTCGAGAAGACCGGCTACGGGGAGTTCCTCTTCTACGACTGGTTTCGCTCGGGCGAGATCGAGCTGGAGCCGCATCCCATTCTGGTCGCGGGGCGGAACTTCGGCTCAGGCTCGTCCCGCGAGCACGCGGTCTGGGGACTGAAGGACTACGGCTTCGACGCCGTGATCGCGCCCTCGTTCTCGGACATCTTCTATTCGAACTGCACGAAGAACGGACTGCTGCCCGTGATCCTCGACGAGGAGCACTGTCGCGCGGTGGCCGCGGCCGGCGAGGCCCGCATCGACCTCGACGATCAGACCGTCAACTGCGCGGGGGGCGTCTTCCAGTTCGAAATCGACGAGGACATCAAGCACCGGCTCACCAATGGGCTCGACGATGTCGCCATGACGCTCGCGCGCGGCGAGGCGATCGACCGCTTCGAGCAGGCCGGCAAAGCCGACGCGGGACCGGTGACCACGGCGCTGTGAACACACATTCGATGAACAGCGGTCCGCGCGAGTGGGACGCGAAGACCTACGACCAGATCTCCGAGCCGCAGTTCCAGTGGGGCCTCGAGGTGCTGGATCGGCTCGATCCGCAAGCTGAGGAGTCGATGATCGACGCGGGCATCGGCTCGGGTCGCGTCGCCGAGAAGCTGCTGGAGCGACTGCCGGACGGCCGCCTGACCGGAGTGGACGGCTCCTCGGAGATGATCAAGGTCGCCGGCGAGCGGTTCGCGGGCGACGATCGCGTCATTCTCTTCGTGTCCGACCTGCTCGAGCTGAGCCCCGAACTGCTCGCGGAGCACGACGCCCCGACCGTGGTCGAGGCTCTCTTCTCGACTGCGACCTTCCACTGGATCCTCGACCACGACCGCCTCTGCGAGCGAATCCACTCGGTGCTCCGACCCGGTGGCCGCCTCGTCGCCCAGTGCGGAGGCGCCGGCAACATCGCCGATCACGCCCGCGCGATCGCGACGGTCGCGACCAGCGACGAGTACGCGCAGTACTTCGAAGACATGGAGATGATGTGGAACTTCGCCCAGCCGGAGGAGACCGAGGAGCGCCTGCGACGGGCCGGCTTCGAGGACGTTCGCTGCTGGCTCGAGGACAAGCCGGTGCAGCCCAGCGATCCATACGACTTCACCACCACCGTGACGATGGGGCCCCATCTGACCCGGCTGCCCGAGGAGGCGCGCCGGCCCTTCGCCGAGGCGGTGCTCGAGCGCTCCGTGGATCCGCTCGTCCTCAACTACGTCCGTCTCAACATCGACGCACGGCGTGCCTAGGATCGTCTTCCTTCCCGGCGATGGAATCGGCCCCGAGATCGGGGCCGCGGCGGCGCGCGTGCTGGCCGAGATCGGGAACTTCGAGATCACCGAGCACCTGATCGGCGGCGCCTCGATCGACGAGCATGGCACCGCCCTGACCGACGAGGTGCTGAAGGCCTGCAGGCAGGCCGACGCGGTCCTGCTCTGTGCCGTGGGAGGGCCCAAGTGGGACACGACCGATCCCGACAAGCCCCGCCCCGAACAGGGGCTGCTGGGGCTGCGCAAGGGGCTCGGCCTGTTCGCGAACCTCCGCCCGGTCCGCCCGAGCGAGGCACTGCTCGAGGCGAGCCCGCTCCGCCGGGAGCGCATCGAGGGCACCGACCTTCTGGTCGTGCGCGAGCTCACCGGCGGCATCTACTTCGGCGAGTCCGGGCGCGACGGCGACCGCGCCCACGACGATTGCGCCTACACCGTGGAGGAGATCGAGCGGATCGCCCGCGTCGCCTTCGAGGCGGCGGGTGAGCGCAACGGCCGGGTGACCTCGGTGGACAAGGCGAACGTGCTGGAGACGTCCCGTCTCTGGCGCGAGACGGTCACCAGGCTGGCTCCCGAGTACGGGGAGATCAAGCTCGACCACCTGCTGGTTGACAACGCGGCGATGCAGCTGGTCTCGAACCCGACGGCATTCGACGTGATCGTCACGGAGAACCTCTTCGGCGACATCCTCAGCGACGAGGCGGCGATGCTCACGGGTTCGCTCGGGATGCTCCCATCGGCCAGCCTCGGTGACGATGGTCCGGGCCTCTACGAGCCCGTGCACGGCTCGGCGCCGGACATCGCCGGTACGGGCAAGGCCAACCCACTGGCCACGCTGCTCTCGGTCGCGATGATGCTCGAGTACGGGCTCGGCATGCACGAGGGGGCGGCGAAGCTCGAAGCCGCGGTCGATTCAGCTCTCACCCAGGGCCTCCGTACGCCCGACCTGGGCGGCGAGACCACCACCGAAGAGATGACAGAAGCCGTTCTTCAATCCCTGTAGCCGGATTCATCGTTCATACTGATCGACCGTGGAGAAGGCTGAGCTCATCTGGAAGAACGGCGAATTCGTCCCATGGGACGAGGCCAACGTGCACGTCCTCACGCACGGCCTGCACTACGGCACGGGTGTCTTCGAGGGAATTCGCTGCTACGACACGGAGATCGGCCCGGCGATCTTCCGCCATCAGGACCACCTCGACCGGCTCGTCAAGTCGGCCGAGCTCTACTACCTGCCGCTGAATCACGATCTCGAGGAGATCCGCGAGGCGACCAAGGAGCTGATCCGCCGTAACGGGCTGCGCAGCTGCTACATCCGGCCGCTCGCCTTCCGCGGCTACGGCGAGATGGGCCTGTACGCGCAGAGCGCCCCGGTCGACGTGATCATCGCCGTCTGGCCGTGGGGCGCCTACCTGGGAGAGGAGGGCAAGAAGAAGGGCGTGCGCGCCAAGGTCTCATCGTGGCGGCGCATCTCGCCCTCGGGGCTCATCCCGCACGCCAAGGCCTCCGGCCAGTACCTCAACTCCATCCTCGCCAAGACCGAGAGCGCCAACGCCGGCTATGACGAGGCGATCCTGCTCGACGACCGCGGGTTCGTCTGCGAGGGCTCCGGCGAGAACATCTACCTCGTCCGCGAGGGCGAGATCGTCACCCCGGGGCACGCCTCTTCGATCCTCGATGGCATCAACCGCAAGTCGGTGATTCAGCTCGCCCGCGATCTCGGCTACACCGTGGTCGAGCGGGACATCGCGCGCGCCGAGCTCTACCTCGCGGAGGAGGTCTTCCTGACAGGCACGGCAGCCGAGCTCGTACCGGTACGCGAGATCGACGACCACGACATCGGTGAGCCGGGCGAAATCACGCGCGTCATTCAGGCCAAGTTCGACGACGCGCTCCATGGGCGCCTCGAGGAATACCGCGAGTGGCTCGACCCGGTGGGGGAGCCGACCGGTGAGCCGCCGCGTGAACCCACCCCTGCAGAGGTGGACGCCGAGGAGGTCGGGGAACCGGCCTCCGGTACCCTGGGTTCCTGATGCTGCACCGCTTCACAGGGCGAATTACACAGGCCGCTTAGCGCGGCCCGTTACAGAGTCCGCCCACCGGCGGCCCCCGGACGCGAAGCGGAGGAGGCCGCCCTGATGAAGCCCAGAAAGGCAGCGATGACAAAGGTTCTCCTCTACGACACGACTCTTAGGGACGGCATGCAGGGCCAGGGCATGTCGCTCTCGGCGCAGGAGAAGGCGCGGGTGGTCCGCAAGCTCGACGAGCTCGGCATCCACTTCATCGAGGCCGGCTTCCCCGGCTCCAATCCGAAGGAGGTCGAGCTCTTCGAGATGCTGGCCGAGATCGATCTCCGGCAGGCCGCGGTCTGCGCCTTCGGGATGACCAGGCGCCGCGACACCGAGGCGGCCGAGGACGCAGCTCTGCGTCTGCTCGCCACCGGGTTCGCGCCGGTGATCACCCTGGTCGGCAAGACCTGGGGCCTTCACCTCGAGAAGGTGACCAAGGTGAGCCGCGAGGAGAACCTGTCGATGATCGGGGACTCCGTCGCGTACCTGACCAACGCGGGCAAGCGCGTCATCTACGACGCCGAGCACTTCTTCGACGGCTACCGCGACGACTCCGGCTACGCGCTGGAGTGCGTGCGAGCCGCGGCGGACGCGGGGGCCGAGAACGTCACGCTCTGCGACACCAATGGCTCGAGCCTGCCGCAGCAGATCGCCGAGGCGACCCGGGCGGTCGGGAGCGAGCTGGACGTCGCGGTCGGAATCCACACCCACAACGACCTCGAGTGCGCGGTCGCCAACTCGCTGGCCGCGGTGCAGGAGGGCGCCGGGCTGGTGCAGGGCACGATGAACGGGATCGGCGAGCGAACGGGTAACGCCAACCTCACCTCGATCCTGCCGGCCCTCCAGCTCAAGATGGGCTGCGAGTGCGTCAGCGACGAGCAGCTCTCGCGGCTCACCGGGATCGCACACTTCATCGACGAGCTCCTCAACATCACCCCGGATCCCGACCAGCCATTCGTCGGCCGCAACGCGTTCGCCCACAAGGGCGGCATGCACGTCGCCGGCGTCAGCGCGGATGCGCGCACCTTCGAGCACATGGACCCTGCCGAGGTGGGCAACGAGCGCGAGATGGTGGTCTCCGAGCTCTCGGGGAAGGGAACGGTCCTCTCGCGCGCGGACCGCGCCGGGATCGCGCTCGACGACGAGCAGGCCGCCAAGGCGCTCCGCACCCTGAAGGAGCGCGAGCACCGCGGCTACCACTACGAGGCCGCCGACGCCTCCTTCGAGCTGCTCCTCCGCAAGGAGACCGAGGACTACGAGCCGCTCTTCCGGCTCGAGGGATTCCGGGTCCTGGTCGAGCAACGCGAGGACGGCAAGGTGGTCACGGAGGCGACGATCAAGGTCTGGGTCGACGGCGAGCGTTACCTGCGCACAGCGGAGGGCAACGGACCCGTGAACGCGCTCGACACGGCGCTGCGCGGCGCAATCATCGACCGCCATCCTCATCTGGCCGACATCGAGCTCACCAACTACAAGGTCCGCATCCTGGACGAGCACCACGGCACCGGGGCCGTGACCCGCGTGCTGCTCGACTCGTCTGACGGCGAGCGGGAGTGGGGCTCCATCGGCGTCTCGGAGAACATCATCGAGGCGTCCTGGGAGGCCCTGGTCGACTCGCTCGAATACGCCTTCCAACCCCGCGAACAGGGCAACCCGCCGAGTGAACGAACCGATCCCGCTCGCACGACCTGAGCTCGGCCCGCGCGAGGAGGAGCTGCTGCTGGAGGTCGTCCGCTCCGGCTCGCTCTCGCTGGGGCCGAAGCTCGAGCAGTTCGAGGATGACTTCTCGGATTGGATCGGCGGGGAGGCATATGCCGTGGCGGTCTCCAGTGGGACCGCCGCGCTCCATCTCGGTGTTCGCGCCAAGGGTTGGTCGCAGGGCGATGAGGTCGTCACCAGCCCGCTCAGCTTCATTGCCTCCAGCAACTGCCTGCTCTACGAGGGAGCCAAGCCCGTCTTCGCGGACATCGACCCTGTCACCCTGAACCTCGATCCCGAGAAGGCCGCCGAGGCGGTGGGGGCGAAGACGGCCGGCCTCCTACCGGTTCACATCTTCGGTTACCCGGCGGATCTGCCGGCGTTCGGCGCGCTCGCCAAGCAGCACGAGCTCGGCATTCTCGAGGACGCCTGCCAGGCGCTTGGCGCGACGGACAGCACCGGCGCCAAGATCGGTACGGACGGCAACCCCGCCACCTTCGCCTTCTACGCCAACAAGCAGATGACGACGGGGGAGGGCGGCATCCTGGTCACGCCCGATAAGGATGTGGCCGAGGCAATGCGCAGCGAGCGCAACCAGGGCCGAGCGCCGGACACAGAACAGGTCGAGCACGACCGGCTCGGCTTCAATTACCGGCTCACCGATCTGCACGCTGCGATCGGCATCGCCCAGCTCGAGCGCCTCGACGAGATGCTCAACGCCCGCGATAACGTCGCGGCCCTGTACCGGGAGAGGCTCACCCAGCTCGGCGCCGAGCCGTGTGGCGAGCACGACGATGACGACATCGTCCTGCCGAACGAAAACCGAGGCGATGAGCGCCGCAGCTGGTTCGTGTTCTGTGTGCAGCTACCGGATGGGACCGACCGCGACGCGGTCATCAAGTCCCTCGCCTCGAACGGCATCGCCTCGAGGGCCTATCTGCCCTGCATCCACCTGCTGCCGCCTTACCGCGAGCGCTTCGGCTTTGTGGGCGGTGAGTTCCCCATCGCGGAGAGGGTCGCCGAACGCTCCCTGGCGCTTCCGTTCTTCACCTCGATGACGGAGTCTCAGGTCGATCGGGTCTGCACGGCGCTGGGCGAAGCGCTCGGTGAGCGTCCCTAGACTCAGCTCACCATGGGCCGCTTTGGCGAAGAACAGGACCCGCTGTTCAGGCGGATCAACTCCTCGATCTCCTTCGACTGGCGCCTGGCGTCGTTCGACATCGAGCAGTCGAAGGCGCACGCACGCGCCCTCGCCAAGCTCGGCGTGCTGGACGACGGCGAGCTCGGAGCGCTCACCGAGGGTTTGAATCGGGTCGGGGGAGAGCTCGAGGCCGGCTCCTTCGGGTTCCGGGAGGACGACGAGGACATCCACATGGCGATCGAGCGGCGGCTCACCGAGCTGATCGGCCCGCTCGGCGGCAAGCTCCACACGGCCCGCTCCCGCAATGACCAGGTGGCAACCGACCTCTCACTGCTGGTGCGCGCGCACGCCGCCCGCGCGATCGCCCTGCTCGAGAGCCTGATGGAGACGCTGGTTGCGCAGGCCGAAGGGCATCGCGACTGGCCGGCGCCCTCGTACACCCACCTGCAGCGCGCCCAGCCCGTCTACCTGGGCCATCACCTGCTCGCCTACTTCTGGATGTTCCAGCGTGACGCCCGTCGCTTCTTCCGCGCCGCGGAGGCCACGACGGACATGCCCGCCGGGTCCGGCGCCCTGGCCGGCCTCAACTGGGACGTCGACCGCGATGCCCTGGCCGCCGACCTGGGCTTCGAGCGGCCCTATCCGAACTCCATCGACGCGGTCTCGAACCGGGACTTCGCCCTCGACTACCTCTCGGCCGCCTCGATCTGCGCCATGCACCTCTCGCGCCTCGGGGCCGAGATCGTCCTCTGGTCCAGCCAGGAGTTCGGCTTCTGCGAGCTGCCCGACTCGTTCTCCTCTGGCTCGAGCATCATGCCCCAGAAGAAGAACCCCGATGCGGCGGAGCTCCTGCGCGGCAAGGCGCCGCGCATCGCGGCCTCGTTCCAGAGCCTGCTCGGCACGATGCACGCGCTGCCCCTGGCCTACAGCAAGGACCTCCAGGAGGACAAGGAGCCGCTCTTCGACGCGGTCGACAACCTCGAGCTCTGCCTGGCCGCGGCCACCGGGATGCTCGGCGGGATCAGCTTCAACCGCGACCGCCTGGCCGCGGCGGCCGGAGACGAGATGCTGGCGGCGACCGACCTGGCCGATGCGCTCGTGCAGGAGGGGGTCCCGTTCCGCGAGGCCCATGGCCTGGTAGGCGGCCTCGTCAAGGCGGCCGTCGATTCGGGCAGGCCGCTCTCCGAGCTGGCCGACAGCCAGCTCGACGGCGTTCCCGAAGACGCGAAGCGGGCCGTCCGGCGGGCCCTCGAGTCGGGGCGGACGATCGAGTCGAAGGTCTCGGCCGGCGGCACCTCATCTGCCCGGGTGGGCGAACAACTCGAGCGGGCGCGCGAGGCGCTCGCCGCGCTGCGCGCGTGAACCGCGCCTTCTTCGACCGCACGGTGCATCAGGTCGCTCGCAACCTGATCGGCTGCGAGCTGCGGGTGGGTGAAACCGCCGGCGTGATCGTCGAGACGGAGGCCTACGAGGAGACCGACCCCGCCTGCCACGCCTACATCGGGCGCACGGCTCGCAACGAGGTGCTCTTCGGGCCGCCGGGGCACGCCTACGTCTATTTCTCCTACGGCATCCACAGCCTGCTCAACTTCGTCACCGAGCCTGAGGGGAGCGCCTCGGCCGTCCTGATCCGCGCGCTGGAGCCGACGGACGGCATCGAGCTGATGCGCAAACGCCGGGGCCGCGAGAAGCTCGAGCAGCTTTGTTCCGGGCCCGGCAAGCTCTCGGAGGCGCTCGGGGTCGGGCTTGAATTGAACGGGGCCGACCTCTTCGGGCCGCCGTTCGAGCTCACGGAGCCCGATCGAGCCATCGCCGAGGCCGAGATCACCGCCTCGCCCCGGATCGGGATCACGAAGGCTGCGGAGCTGCCGTGGCGATACTCCGTCGCCGGCAGCCGCTACGTGTCGCGGCCTTGGCCTAGCGATCACCAGCCCACACCACTTCAAGCGGCGCGGTAGCGCCGCGCCTGATGTGGGGCGGGCGCTCGTGATCGCGGCTGTATGGCGAAGCCGTGCCCCGCTAGCTAGAGACCAGTGCCGCCGGTGCCGCCGGTGCCACCGGTCGCACCGCCGCCGCCGCCGGCCGCGGGCGCGGGCGCAGGGGCGCTGGTGTTTCCACCCCCGCCACCTCCACCGCCTCCGGTGCCGCTGGAGGACGACGAGGAGGAGGAGCCGGAGTAGGACGGCGTGTATGAGCTCGAGCTGGAACTGGAGCCTGAGCTGTCCTTGCTGTTGGCCGCGGCCTTGTGCTCGGAGTAGATGCTCTCGATCGCCGACATGATCCGTCCCCAGATCAGGGCCGGGAAGGTGCCACCGTCCACGGGAGCGCCGCCGTATTCGGTCGTCATCGGGGTGTTGGTGTCAGCGTGGCCCACCCAGACGCAGGTCGTGAAGTGCTCGTCGCCTCCGCAGAACCAGGCGTCGCCGTTGTTCTCGGTCGTGCCGGTCTTGCCCCATTCGGCGTTGTCGCCGAACTGGGCGAGCTTGCCCGTCCCCTCGAGGATGTTGAGGTGGAGGATGCCCTTCATCGTCGAGGCGACGCTCGGCGAGAGGATCCGGTCGGTCTTGGTCTTGTTCTCGGCCACCGTCTTGCCGTTCGGGTCGGTGATCTTGTCGATCGCGACCGGGGCGAGGTCATACGGCGTGTTGTTGGGACCGGCGGTCGCGTCCAGATTGCCGCCGACGCGCTGGCCGCCGTGGGAGATCGTCGAGTAGGCGTACGCCATCTCAAGCGGCGTGACGCCGGGGTCGATCGCGCCGAGGACCATCGACGGGTTGGTCGAGAACTTCGTCCCGATGCCCATCCGGTGTGCGGTTCTCGCGATCGCCTTGGTGCCTCCGCGGACCGCCGGGCTTCCGCCGCACCCCTGGATGCATCTGTCAGTGTCGCCCAAGGCCAGCTCGGCGTAACAGGAGTTGTCCGAGTGGATCGTGCAGTTCTCCAGGGATGAGCTCCCGTAGTACTCGTCGCCGTAGTTGTGAACGTCGAAGTACTCGTTCTTCGAGTTGGGGACCTTGAAGATCTTCTCGTTCGACGTGTAGGTGGTGCTCGGTGAGATCCCCTGCCCAAGCGCCGTGGCGAGCGTGAAGGGCTTGAACGAGGAGCCCGGCTGGCGGTGACCGTTGGTGGCCAGGTTGAACGGGTGGTTCCTGAAGTCGTTGCCGCCGACCATCGCCCTGACCTCGCCGGTCGCGTTGTCGATCACCACGACCGAGGCCGTCGGGGCGATCCCGGAGAGGGTGCCCTCGGCGATGTCCTGCGCCGTGTTCTGCATGGCGAGGTCGATCGAGCTGTGGACCTGGAGGCCGCCGCCGAACGCCCGGCCCGGGCCGTAGAGGTCGACGACCTGCTGGCGCAGCCAGGAGGTGAAGTAGGGGGAGAGCGAATCGTCCGTCGGGCGCTCGATGTCGGACGCGACCGGGATCTGGGTCGCGACCCCCTGGTTGTACTCAGTCTCTGAGATGTCCCCCTGGTCCAGCATGTCCTTCAGCACGAGGTTGCGGCGATCCATGGCGGCCTGCGGGTTGATCCGCGGCGAGAATGCCGAAGGGGAGGCGATGATGCCGGCGAGCATCGCCGCCTCCGGAGGCGTCAGGACCTTCGCACAGGGATCGTTTCCGCTCGTGCCGCAGCCGGGGTGCTGCTTCCCGAAGTACGTGCGGGCGGCGGCCTCGATGCCGTAGGCGCCCTCGCCGAAGTAGATGGTGTTGAGGTACTCGGTGAGGATCTTGTCCTTGGTCCACTGGCGTTCGAGGTGGTAGGCGAGCGCAGCCTCGCGGAACTTCTCGAAGACGGTTCTCGAGCCCTGTGCCTCGAGGGCGTTCTTGACGAACTGCTCGGTGATCGTCGAGGCGCCCTGGGTGGACCCGCCGGGCAGGACGTCTGCCAGGCCGGCTCGGGCCATGCCCTGGATGTCGACGCCGTTGTGCTCGTAGAAGCGGCGGTCCTCGATCGCGACGGCCGCCTGCTTCATGTAGGGCGAGATCTGATCGGAGTCGGCCAGGATGCGCTGGTTGTTGTTCAGCAGCGTGCCGATCTTGTTGCCCTGATCATCGAGGACGACCGAGTTCTTGGCCTCGGCGAACTCCTTCTTGTTCTCGAGCTGAGGCAGGTCCTGCGAGATCGCCATCATCATCCCGAAGAAGGTCGAGACGATCGCGAGCAGGCCGAGGCCGGCCAGGATGATCAGCAGGCGAAGCTTCTTGATGCGGCCGGGCTTCGGCTTGCGCGGACGCCGCGAGCTGATCCGGCGGGGCAGGCGCGGGGGAGGAGGCCTGCCGTCTCCTCCGGCGGTACCGGGGTCCGACTGCGGCAGGCTGGAAGGGACGCGCTCTCGAAGCGCCTGAACGCGGTCGCGGCTCTCCGCAATCCGCTCGCCACCAACCCGGCGGAGGCTCTCGACGCCGCCCGCCAGGGCGTTCCTGATCGCCGAGCCCCTGCGAGCGACGCCGCTCTTCTGCGGCTGATGCTCGAGGACCGACTCGAAGTCCAAGTCCTCCGCGTCCTCGTCCCTCCGCTCGAGGCGTTCCCTCTCCTCGTCCAGATCGAGGATGGGGCTGGGGCGGCGCGAGGCGCGTCTGCGCGCCTCCTTGGCAAAGTTGCGGGCCTCACCAGGTGTCGGCGGCCCCGCCGGGCCGTCATCGCGCTCCCGCAGCGGGGAGCGGGCTCCCGGCGTGAAGTCGTCATCACCCAGGCTGAGCCAGTCGTCATCGGCGGGCTCGGACGGGGGCGGCGAGGGTGTGGCGCGCCCGGAGCCGTTGCCGCGGCCATTCCCGTTCCCGTTGCGGCGCGGTCGACGCGCTCGCCCGCGCTTACCGTCGCCACCATTCGCCTCGCCGTGATCAAGGTCGGGCAGTTCCCGGCCGTCGCCGTTCCCTGGGGCTTCCTGATCCTGCTCGCGATCCTCTGTTCGCGATGCCGATCGGCCCCGGTCTACATCGAAGTCGAAATCGAATTCGTCTGTCATGTCGCGAAAGGCGACGCTGCTGCCTCGGTCCGTGCCCGGGTGCCGCTCCGCCTGTGTGTGAATCTAGGGACGCGCACGGACCCACGCGGCCAGCCAGTCGGAAGTCGGCAGTCTAGCATTGCCCCCGTGACGGAATTCCGGCTCCCTGGGCATGGCTGACCTCGACATCCTCAAGCGCGGAGCCGAGGAGGCACTGCCCGAGGGCCGGCTCGATCAGCAGCTGGCCGAGGGAAGGCGGCTGCGGGTCAAGCTGGGCATCGATCCCACCGCCCCGGACATTCACCTGGGGCACGTGGTGGTCCTCACCAAGCTCGCCCAGTTCCAGCAGCAGGGCCATCAGATCGTCCTGATCATCGGGGACTACACGGCCAGGGTCGGCGACCCGAGCGGCCGGGACTCCCAGCGCCCCATCCTCACCTCCGAGGAGATCGACGCGAACGCGAAGACCTTCCAGGACCAGGCGTTCAAGGTGCTCGACCGAGAGGCGACCGAGGTCCGCTTCAACAGCGAGTGGCTGGACATGCCGCTCCAGGAGCTCTTCCAGCTGATGGCCAAGGTCACGGTGGCGCGCCTGCTGGAGCGCGAGGACTTCGCCAAGCGCATGAAGGCTGATCAGCCGATCTCGTCCCTGGAGCTGCTCTATCCGGTGTTCCAGGGCTACGACTCGGTCGCCGTGCGCTCGGACGTCGAGCTCGGAGGCACGGACCAGAAGTTCAACCTGCTCTTCGCCCGCGACATCCAGCGCGCCTACGACGTGCCCGAGCAATCGGTGATGACCATGCCGATCCTGCCCGGGATCGATGGCGTCAGGCGCATGAGCAAGTCCCTCGGCAACTACGTCAGCGTGACCGAGGCTCCCGACGAGATGTTCGGCAAGCTGATGCGCATCCCCGACGACGTGATGGGTACCTACTACGAGCTTCTGCTGGGCGAGCGGGCGCCAGACGAGGAGCCCGTGGTGGCCAAGCGCGAGCTGGCGAGGCGAATCGTCGAACGCTTCCATGGCGCGACTGCCGCCGAGGCCGCCGAGGCGCGGTTCGACACGGTCCACAAGGAGCACCGGATCCCGGACGACATTCCCGAGCTGTCGCTCGCCGAGGCCGACGGGGTGAACGGGGGGGACGTGCATCTCCCGGCGCTGATCGCGGGTGTCTTCGGCCTCTCGAGCAGCGAGGCGCGGCGCCTGATCGCCCAGGGCGGCGTCAAGCTCGATGGCGAGAGCCTTCCGCCGGAGCGCCTGGACCTGCCCGCCGGCGACCTCGGCGGGCGCGTCCTCCAAGTTGGCAAGCGCCGCTTCGTCCGGCTGACGGGCTCCTGAATAAATCTTCCTCAGGCTCTTGAATAACTCGTCGCCGCCGGGCTATACTCCCCGGTCGCTCTTGCTTTGGATCACGAAAGGAGCAGCCTCGTAAGAGGAGCCCAAATCGGCCGATACCTCGGCCGGCGAATCACCGGGCCCCTCAGTGAGGGGCTTTTTTCGTGAACGGAGCCTGAGCAGTGGAGGCGACGAGACCCGTCGCACCCGCCGAGTGGTCTTTGAAAACTGAGCAGCGCGTGACGAGGGGCGATTCGTCCCTCGGCACTCGAGCCCGACTCCCGCCCATCATGCACCGGGCGGGGGTTGATTAACTCCGTCATGTCTGGTCACCGCCCTGTGTACGCGGTGGCAGAAGTCAGCTACATGACAGCTCTCTTGTGACTGACGATCAGTCACGTCACACTTTTTACGGAGAGTTTGATCCTGGCTCAGGACGAACGCTGGCGGCGTGCTTAACACATGCAAGTGGAGCGACGAACCGGGCTTCGGCCCGGGGCAAAGCCGCGAACGGGTGAGTATCACGTGGGTAACCTGCCCCGATGACCGGGACAACCCGAGGAAACTCGGGCTAATACCGGATGTGCTCGCAGCACATCAGTGCAGTGAGTAAAGGAAGCTTCGGCCTCCGCATTGGGATGGGCCCGCGGCCCATTAGCTTGTTGGTGAGGTAACGGCTCACCAAGGCAACGATGGGTAGCTGGTCTGAGAGGACGATCAGCCACACTGGGACTGAGACACGGCCCAGACTCCTACGGGAGGCAGCAGTGGGGAATCTTGCGCAATGCGCGAAAGCGTGACGCAGCAACGCCGCGTGAGGGAAGACGGCCT
>DASUPK010000080.1:0-14647 GCA_036276255.1 Solirubrobacterales bacterium | reverse complement strand
GTCACCACGCTCGGCAGGGGCGGCTCCGACACAACGGCAGTGGCCCTGGCGGCGGCCCTCGCTGCCGAGGAGTGTGAGATCTACACCGACGTCGCCGGCGTGTTCAGCGCCGATCCGCGGATCGTTCCTGAAGCGCGCAAGCTGCCGGTCGTCTCCTACGAGGAGATGCTGGAGATGGCGGCCTCGGGGGCGAAGGTGCTGCAGCTGCGCTCGGTCGAGTACGCGCGCAACCACGGCGTGCGGATCCACTGTCGAAGCTCGGCGGACGAGGCCCCCGGTACCCTCGTCGTCTCGGAGCAGGACACCATGGAACGACCGCTCGTAACCGCAGTCACCCACTCCACCGACGAGGCGCGGGTCACGCTCACCGGCGTGCCCGACGAGCCCGGCGTCGCCGGCCGCATCTTCGGCGCGCTCGCCGACGCCAACATCAACGTCGACATGATCATCCAGAACGAGCCGGTCTCCCACGACGGCGGGGCGGACCTCTCGTTCACGGTGGAGGCCGATGAGCTCGAGGCGGCCGAGCAGGCGATCCGAATCGAGGATTCCGAGATCGGCATCGAGAGCGACCAGAACATGGGGAAGGTCTCGATAGTCGGCGCGGGAATGCGCAGTCATCCAGGCGTCGCAGCCAAGGTCTTCCGTGTTCTCGGCGAGAACAAGATCAACATCGAGATGATCTCCACCTCGCCGATCAAGATCTCCTGCGTGATCCGGGCCGACTCGGTGCCCCAGGCGGTCGAGGCGCTTCACGACGCCTTCGAGCTGGGGGAGGGTGCGATCCACGAAGAGGATCCGACCGGCCCCGACCATCGCCCGACGGTCAGCGGCTGAATCCCGACTTGATCCGTACCCTTTGAGCATGAGCTTGAAGGGCGAATACCGGGTCGGGGTCGCCGGCGCCACCGGCGCCGTCGGCTCGACGATCCTCGAGGTGCTCGCGGAGCGGAAGTTCCCGGCATCCGAGGTGCGTCCGCTGGCATCCGCCAGGTCCGCTGGCAGCAAGGTCGATTTCGCGGGTTCGAAGCTCGAGGTGCAGGAGATGACCGACGAGTCCATCCAAGGGCTCGACCTGATCCTCTCCTCGGCGGGCGGAAAGGTGAGCTCCGAGTGGGCGCCGAAGTGGATCGAGGCGGGTGCCGTGGTGGTCGACAACACCAGCTTCTGGCGCATGCACGAGGACGTCCCGCTGGTTGTCGCCGGCGTCAACGACGACGCGGTTGCTGATCACAACGGCCTCGTCGCCAACCCCAACTGCACGACGATGCAGATGATGGTCGCCCTCAAGCCGATCCTGGATGCCGCCGGGATCGAGCGGCTGATCGTCTCCACCTATCAGTCCGTCTCCGGCACCGGCCGCAAGGCGATCGAGGAGCTGCGCGCCGAGTCCCAGGCGGTCCTCGATGGGGACAAGATCAGCCCGCCCGCGGTCTATCCGCACCAGGTTGCCTTCAACGTGCTGCCGCAGGTCGAGAACTTCAAGGACGGCGACGACTACACGACCGAGGAGCGCAAGGTGATGGCCGAGACCCGCAAGATCCTCGGGCTCACGGAGGACGTCGGCATCTCGGCGACCTGCGTGCGCGTCCCGGTGGTGACCGGTCACTCGGAGTCGGTCAACGTACAGACGGCCAGTGACCTCTCTCCGGAGGAGTGCCGCGAGCTGCTCTCCGAGTTCCCCGGCCTGATCGTGCTCGACGATCCGGGCGCCGGCATCTACCCGCTCCCGATCGCCGCGGCGGGGCGCGATGAGGTGCTGGTGGGCCGGATCCGCCGCGATCCCTCGCACGAACGCTGCCTCAACCTCTGGGTGGTGGGCGACAACCTCCGCAAGGGCGCGGCGACGAACGCCGTCCAGGTGGCGGAGCTGTTGCATCAGCGGGATCTCGTCCGCGTTCCGGCGGGCGCCCGCGCCTGATGCCGGCACCAGCCTGAACTGACCACGCGTTTCAGTCTGCGGGTAGGCCCTCGCAGGGCCCCGGCGACCCACGATGTATAAGCCGCGCATGGACCTCGGCTTCGGCACCGCCATGCTGTTCGCGGGAGGGCTGCTCGCCGTCGCCGCGGCGCTCTCGGGGCTGATGCGAGGGACGGTGCTGTCGATCGCGGTGCTCTCGGTCACCGCCGGGCTGATTCTGGCCGAGGTCGATGCGATCCACGTCTATCCGGGCGACAACGCGGTCGTCCACCTCTTCGAGCTGGCCCTGATCGTCACTCTGCTCTCCGACGGTCTCCTCGTGGACCGCGAGCTGCTCGTCCTTCACTGGGGATCTGTCGCCCGGGCCCTGGTGATCGCGATGCCCCTCACGCTCGTCCTGCTGGCCGTGGCGGCCAAGCTGCTCTTCACGAGCCTGGACTGGGCGGAGGCGTTCCTGCTGGGATCGGTCCTCGCAGCCACGGATCCAGTGGTGACCTCGTCGGTGGTCACCTCGCAGCGGGTGCCGGCGTCGGTGCGCCACGCCCTCAATCTCGAGTCGGGGCTGAACGACGGCCTCGCGCTCCCCTTCGTGCTCTTCTTCATCATCCTCGCCTCGCCGGGGGGGAACGCCGGGACGGAGGCCGCGAAGCTTGCCGGCGAGGCGGCGTTTGGGGCGCTGGTCGGCGTCGTCCTCGGGCAGGCCGCCGGCAGGCTCACCCACCACCTCCCGGGAGGCGGGATCGTCCGGCGCTACGAGGGGATCTACGCCCTCGGGGTGGGGCTGCTCGCGTACGGGATCGCCGACGTGACCATCGGCAACGGCCTGATTGCGGCGTTCGTCTGCGGCATCTCGCTCGGCCTTGCAGACCGGGCGATCGCGGACGACTTCGTCGTCTTCAGCGAGAACGTCAGCTCGATCCTGCAGGTGCTCACCTTCTTTGCCTTCGGGGCACTGATCGTCACCACCGGCTACCACAGCGACGTCGCGCTGCTGGTCGCCTTCATCGCCTTCGCCCTGTTCCTCGCACGGCCGGTGGCGATCTTCCTGGCCTTCCTCCGGGTCGACCTGCCGCAGCCGCATCGGGCCTTCATCGCTTGGTTCGGGCCGAAGGGGGTCGCGGGGATGCTCTTCGCCGTGCTGGTGCTCAACTCGGGAGTCCGGCAGGGCAACGCGATCTTCGAGGCGGCCGCCTTCGTCATCCTCGCCTCGATCCTGATCCACGGCGCCACGGACACGCTGGGGACGAGATGGATCGAGGGACGGCTTCGCCATCAGGACGCGGCCACACGCGGCCGCCCCGAATAAACCGCTCGGGGCAGCGCCCCTCGCTCATGGTGGTGCGGGCTGGTGGCCGCTAGTCGGCGAGAACCTTCTTCTTCTCCTCGCGGAACTCGGTCGCGGTCAGCACGCCCTTCTTCTTCAGCTCGCCGAGACGCTCCAGTCGCTCCAGCTTCGCGTCCTCCGGCGCCTTGTCGTCGTCGGTCAACCCGCGCACCGCCGAACCGATTCGCTTCCCGGCCTCCGAGCTCGCCCGTCGCGCCCGCTGCCGCGTCGCTGCCATCCAGTCCCCGCGCCTGGCACCGGGGAACTCGCGGGCAGTCTTCCGCTTCAGGGCCTCCAGGCCGACGCCGGCGAACGCGATCAGCAGCAGGGTGAGGACCAGCTGGCGCGTCCCGTCCGGCGGCCAGATCAGCACCGCGATCAGCGCGGCCACGGCGAACACCGACCAAACGATTCCGGGACGCTCGCGAAGCCAGGGAGCCAGCGCCTGGCGGATGCCGAGCGCGCCGGAGTGGGGGGAAGCAAGGTAGGCCGCGATCACCAACAGGATGCCGAAGATCACCACGCTGGTCGCGATGCTCTGCAGCAGCGAGGTGGCGATGTCCCAGGCGTGCTGGGCCGGCACCCGCGCCGACTCGGTGGTGGCCAGCGTGTTGACGATGAGGCCCTTGGCGACGCTCCGGACGGCCATCGCGGCCAGGCCCGAGGCGATCAGGCCCAGCCCGTAGCCGAGCACCACCACCCAGCGCCGCCTCTTGGCGAGCCAGACGGCCAGAGCGAAGAGGGCCAGGGTCCCGAGCATGAACGCCCAGGCGAGGCCCTGGAGAATCTTCGTGACCGTTCGCGCGTTGTCCAGCTGCTGCGAGTCGGCGACGTGGAGCTGGCCGAACCCCGGCTTCAGGACACCCTTCTCCTCGCCCGTCTGGATCGCCTGCTTGGCCTGCTGCTTCAGGCCGATCCTGTCGGCGAGCTGGAAGATGATCGGGCGCAGATCGAGGACGACCTGGCCGTTCTGGCTCGAGACGACCTGGTTGTTCCCCTCCAGGATCGAAACCAGCTGGGTGTGGGCGACCCGGTTGGCCTGCTCCCAGAGCGTCTGAACCCGTGAAGACTGGAAGGCCTGCTGCGCGGCCTTGGTCGCGAACTCACGGATCCCCGCCGCCGCCGGCGCCGCCACGGGCTGGAGGTCCTTGGGCAGTCGCTTCTTCAGATTCGCCGCGACGTTGACGTTCGCGTAGAGCTGATCGACCGAGTAGTTGGCGAGGGCGTCCGAGATCTCCTTGTCCTCGAGCAGCTTGCCGCTGGTGTCGACCCATTGGTTCGTGTCGAGGGCCTGGCGGTCGAGCCAGCCTGTGAAGATCGCCAGGAAGGCGAGGATTGAGGCGGCGATGACCAGGATGCGGACCTTGACCCGGTGTTGCATCTCGGGCGGTTGAGTCGACGCCATGTGACCTGGACCTTACGAACGGGCCCGGTCGCAGCGGGAAGCTAGGCGGCTACGGGCTGCTCGAGGCGCTCCTCGACCCACTTGGTCGAGGCGATGTGCCGCTTCATGCCGAGCTCCTTGGGTGAGAAGCCGAGTGCGAGGCCGACGAGCTGGGGGAGATGCAGGACCGCCAGGCCGAGGTCGCGGTTGACGACCTTGGCCGCCTCCGGCTGCTGCATGTCCAGGTTGAGGTGGCAGAGAGGGCATGGCGTCACCAGGCAATCGGCGCCCGCGTCGAGCGCGTCGCCGATGTGGGTACCGGCCTGTCGCAGCGAGACCTCCCGGGCCATGGTGATGACCGGGAAGCCGCAGCACTTGCGGGCGCCGTCGTACTCGACGACCTGGCCGCCGAGCGCCTCGATCAGGCGACCGAGGTAGAGGTCTCGCTCCGGGTGCTCCTCATAGCCGAGGCGGTGCTTCGGCCGCAGGATGTAGCAGCCGTAGAAGGGGCCGACCTTCAATCCGCCGAGCGGCCGCTGCACCTGTTCCTTGAGGCGATCGAGCCCGTAGTCCTCGACCATCACCCAGAGGAAGTTCTTGTTGGAGAAGCCCTCCGGGTCATAGGAGAGGCCCTCCTCGGACAGGGTCTCGTTGATGTGCGAGCGGTACTCGGAGTCGCGCAGCCGCTGCTGGCATTCGGACTGGGCGCCCTGGCAGGTCGAGCAGATGTTCATCATCGGCAGGCCGGTCTGCTGGGCAAGCGCGAAGGTGCGGGCGTTGAGGGTGTCGGCGAGCTCCTGGTTGTGCTCGGCGATCACGCCGGCACCGCAGCAGTTGGCGCGATCGAGCTCGACCAGGTCGATGCCCAGGCGATCGGCGACCAGGCCCACCGACCCGTGCAGCTCCGTGGTGAATCCGCGGCTGACGCAGCCCGGCCAGTAGGCCATCTTCAGGTCGGTCATGTGGTGCCCACCTCATCGGGTTCGGGTTCGCCGGCCTCCGCCTCGTCGCCCTCTTCCCCGCGGATGTAGAGGTTGAGCTCCACCTTGTGCTCCTCCGTGTGGGCGTAGATCCGCTTGACATGGTTCTGGGCGTCGCCCGGCAGCTTGGGATGGACGCCCGGGATCAGCTTCGGAAGCGATCGCATCTTCCCGGTGCGCAGGCCTCGGATCGCCGTGGGGACGGACTCGAGCAGGCCCTTGATTGCGCCGTGCTTCGGCGCCAGCTTGCCCCTGATCCCCGGGGCGAGCGACTCCTGGAGCAGCAGGGCCTCGTCGAGGGTGCCCTTCTTCTCGATGATCTTGGTGAAGGCCTCCATGTGGTTGCGGCCGTGGTTCTGGTCATGGATGTCCTCCTCGTCGGCTGCCCGGCGCAGGCGCATGATCTGGTCCATCGGCGCCACGCCCTTGGGGCAGGCGTCGATGCACGAGAAGCAGTGGGTGCAGTCGTAGATTCCGTGCGGGTCCTGGGAGAGGTCGTGGAGGCGCTCCTTGGTCTCGGCATCGCGCGGATCGCCGACGAAGCGGTACGCCTTCGCCAGGGCGGCGGGCCCGATGAAGTCCGGGTCCGCCTCCATCGAGAGGCAGGAGGACACGCAGGCCCCGCACTGGATGCACGCCATCGATTGGGTGATGTCGATCATCGACTCCGGCGGGACAACGTACTCGCGCTCCGGCGGGTCGCCCTCGGGCAGGAGCCATGGCGTGACCCGGCGGATCTTGGTCCAGTGGGTCGACTCCATGTCGGTCACCAGGTCCTTGATCACCGGCATGTTCCCCATCGGCTCGACCACGATCGGCCGCTCACCAGGCTCGCCACGCGCGCCTTCGGCGCGCTCGCCGCCGTTGTCCCGGTTGGCGAATTCCCGAGCCTCGCCGATCATCGTCTTGCAGGCGAGACCCGACTGGCCGTTGATCTTCATGCCGCAGGAGCCGCAGATCGCAGCGCGGCAGGAGCAGCGGACGGCGAGCGAGCCGTCGTCGCGGTCCTTCGCCTGCAGGAGCCCGTCCAGGACGGAGAGCGTGGGGTCGAGGTCGACGTCGAAGGTCTCCCAGTAGGGACCCTCGGCCTCCTCAGGCTGGAAGCGCCTCACCTTGAGAGTGAACTCGGCCATCTACTTCACCCTACCCATCTAGTAGGTCCGCTCCTGCGGCTCCCACTGGGTGATGGTCACCTCGGAGTAGCTGATCTCGGGCCCGTCGTCGGTCCGGGTCAGGTCGATGTGCTTGAGCCACTCCTCGTCGTTTCGCTCCGGGAAGTCGGTCCGGAACTGCGCCCCGCGGCTCTCCGTGCGGTGGATCGCCCCCACGCAGGTGCACTCGGCGCAGTCGAGCATGTACTCGAGCTCGATGGCAGCGAGCACGTCCTGGTTGAAGATCTGGCCCTTGTCGTCGACGTAGGCGCTCCTGGCCTCCTCCTTGAGGCGATTGATCGTCTCCAGAGCCGTATCGAGTCCCTCGGCCTCGCGGAAGACGGCGACGTGCTTGTCCATCATCTCGCCCATCTCCTTGCGGATCTCCGAGACCCGGCGGCCCGAGCCCTTCTCGCGGCCGAGGATCTCGGCGATTCGCGCTTCGTCGGCATCCTGGGCGGAGTGGGGCGAGTGGACCTGCTCCCGGCCCTTGGCGCGTTCCGCCGCGTCGACGCCCGAGCGGCGCCCGAAGATCAGCGTGTCGAGCAGGGAGTTGGCGCCCAGGCGGTTGCCGCCGTGGACCGATACGCAGGCGACCTCTCCCGCGGCGTAAAGGCCCGGGACGTTGGTGCGTCCCTCGGTGTCGGTCTTGACACCGCCCATCGTGTAGTGGTTGCCCGGCTTGATGTGGATGGGCTCCTTGGTGATGTCGACGCCCGCGAAGTCGCGGCCGACCAGGACGATCTCGCGCAGTGCCTCGTGGATCCGCTTGCGCGGCACCACCGTGATGTCGAGGGCAACCGTGCCGTCCGGGAAGCCCCGGCCCTCGTTGATCTCGGTCTGCTCGGCGCGGGAGACCACGTCTCGAGAGGCCAGCTCCATCTTGTTCGGCGCGTACTTCTCCATGAAGCGCTCGCCGTTCGCGTTCAGCAGGTGCGCTCCCTCCCCCCGCGCGCCCTCGGTGATCAGGAAGCCCTTGCCGGCGAGCGTCGTCGGGTGGTACTGGATCATCTCCATGTCCATCAGCGTCGCCCCGACGCGGTAGGCTTGGGCGATCCCGTCGCCGGTGCAGATCAGCGCGT
This sequence comes from Solirubrobacterales bacterium, assembly GCA_036276255.1. Classification (GTDB taxonomy): domain Bacteria; phylum Actinomycetota; class Thermoleophilia; order Solirubrobacterales; family 70-9; genus DASUPK01. The sequence goes on along the minus strand of DASUPK010000080.1, from coordinate 6,805 downwards.
TGGTGGTCGGCTGCCAGACCTGCCCGTTGCCACCCGTGGCGAGAATCACGGCCTTGGCGCCGAAGTGGGCCATCGAGCCGTCCTTGACGTTCCGGCAGATCGCCCCGACGCAGTTGCCGTCGTCATCCATCGCGAGGCTGGTCGTGAAGTACTCCTCGTATCGGGCCACGTCCTCGGAGTACTTCATGAGCTGCTCGTAGAGGACGTGCATGATCGCCTGGCCCGTGATGTCCGCGACGTAGTAGGTGCGTGCGGCGGAGGCGCCTCCGAAGGCGCGAGTGCCGAGCTTGCCCTCCTCGTTGCGGTGGAAGGTGACGCCGAGGTGCTCGAGGTGAAGGAGCTCCTCCGGCGCGGCCCTGCACATGATCTCGACCGCGTCCTGGTCGGCGAGGTAGTCCGAGCCCTTGATCGTGTCGAAGGCGTGCGACTCCCAGCTGTCGTCCTCCTGGAGCGCGGCGTTGATGCCGCCCTGAGCAGCGTTGGAGTGCGAGCGGACGGGGTGGACCTTGCTGATGATGCCCACGGAGACGCCCTGCTCCGCAGCGGCAAGCGCGGCCCGCTGTCCTGCGAGGCCCGCCCCGATCACCAGTACGTCGTGGTCTGGCACGAAACCGATCCTATATCGGAGCGATTCCGGAGTCCTGCGCCGCTAGCGCTTCTTCTTGCACTTCTTGGCGACGAAGGCCGTCTTCCGCTTCTTCTTGCACTTCTTTGCGGTTGGAGCCGGCGCCGGGGTTGCCGCCGGGGGAGGCTGCTGCGTGCTCGCTGGCGGGCCAGTGGTGCTGATGTCGAGGCCCCAGCCGCCGTAGAGCTTGCTGGCGGTGTCCTTCACGTTCAGGTTGTCGTCGTTCACCCAGAGCTTCCACGTCCCGTTCGGGCTCGCCCCGTTGAATGTGTTGAGTGCGCTTGGGAAGCTGGTGCTGAATGGCCCCGGTGCGTTCCCCTCGGTGGTGCTCTCGTTGGGGTCGGTCACGTTCGTGGGCTTGTAGATCCCCGAGACCAGCGGGTCGGTGTCGGAGAGGGAGCGGGAGGCCTGGTCGTCCAGCGTGAGCGTGATCCCGTCCGCCGGGTAGGACTGTTTCGTTCCGGAGGTTTGTGAGCTGAGGCCTGAGCCGACGTCGGACATGACCAGCGCCGTCTGGCCCGTTGGGCTCTGGAGGATCACGTCCATGTCGTCGGGAAACGTGTGGCTGATCCCGGTCAGCCGGACGTTGACGTCGGTGATCGTCCCCTGCAGGCCCGAGACGTCGATCGAGGCGGGCGTGTTGGGTGCACCCACGAGAGGGATCGGGATCGCGCTCGTGTTCCTGAACGCCGGTTGGTCGAGTCCGCTGGTGATGCGGCCGATGAGGTCCGATTGGTAGGTGGTGAACCAGAGGTTCCCGTCGGAACCTGGGGCGATCCCATTGGGGGAGGCGCTCGTCGGATACTCACCGGTCACCTCGCCGGCCATGTTCATCCGCAAAATGCTTCCTCGGCCGGTTGCGGCGATCCACATGCTGCCGTCTGGCCCAGCGGCGATGCCCTGCGGTTGGGAGCCGCTCGGGAGGGTGAACTCCTGAATGCTCAGGCCCGTGCTGAGGTTGGCCGGAGGCGCGAAGCGGCCGATCTTGTTCGCACCGAACTCGGTGAACCACATGTTCCCGTCGGGGCCCAGCGCGATCAGGTAAGGCTGCGAGTTGGTTGTCGGGAGGGGCAGGAACTCGGTGGTCAGCGCGGGGCCGGGGAATGTCGGAATCAGCCGGGCGATCCGGTTCCCTCCGAACTCCGGGACCCAGAAGCTGGGGCCTGCGGTTCCGGTTTGGTCGCCGGGCCCGATGGCGATGCCAAACGGATCGGCCGTCTGGGGGAGAGTGGTCTCGTTGACATAGCTGGGTGGTACCCCGGGAGTGACTATTCCGATCTTGTCGGCCGCGGGAATCGAAGTCGGCGGAGGAGCTGTGCCTCCCTCGGGCTCGGCCGCGCCGGTGACCCAGATCTGTCCGGTGGAGCTCGTCGCGGCCGTGAACGGCTGAATGTAGTTTGGGTTGCCGAGATAGACGGGACTGTTCGCGCCGGCCCCGGTGGCCGGTACGACCTCGCCGATGCCGTTGCCAAAGCGGGTACCGAAGAAGACATTTCCGTCGGGGCCGTTGAGGACGCTCCAAGGTTCGGAGTGGCCATTGCCGGTGATGTCAACCTTGACGACACCGGCCACCGGATTGGCGGGATCGATCACGCCGAGGGCATCGTGACTCCCGTAGCTCGTAAACCAGATTTTCCCGTCGGACGCCGGTGTGATCCCGAAGCTCGTGCCAGCGGAGGGCATCCCGTCCGGGAACATCGTCACCGTCGGGGTGGCCGCCCGGGCAGAGCCGCCGAGAAGAAGCGTTGCGAGGGCGCCGATACTCGCCAAAATCACCGCCATGCGGCGGCGCGTCATTCCATACCGGCGACTGCTCACTCCCTCGTTCTCCCTTTCACCCCCTGTGAACTGGAGGCGCTGCGGGCGGCAGCCTCTCACAGCCGCGGGCGAGTTGCAACCGCGGAGGGCGCTACAGGCTGGGATCGGCGCTGCCGGGCGCGACCGGCCGCAGCGCCTTGCCGATCGCGTCGATCGTCAGCACGCCCCGGATGCGGCCCTCGGCATCGGTGGCGATCAGGGCACCGAGGCGGCGGAGCGCCTCGTTGCCGAGCACGGATTCCAGCGGCTCGTCCTCCCCGATGGTGAGGGTGTCGCTGTCTCGGGCGAGGACGTCGCCCACGACGGACGAGGCGCGCTCGATGGCCGGCACGTTGTCGGCGGCGCCGCGGTCCACCAGGCCGATGAAGTGCCTGCCCGCGTCGACGACGGGGAACCACGGTGAGCGGTAGCGCAGGAAGTACTCGTCGAGAGCCTGCTCGATCGAGGCGCCTTCCGGAATTGCGACCGGGTCCCGCTCCATCACGTCGGCGACCGAGATTCCCTCGATTCGGCTGGACACTTTGGTCTGAGCGATCGCGGCCTTGGCAGCCCCGCGGAGGATGAAGCCGACGAAGGCGAGCCAGACCCCGCTGACGAAGTCGCCGAGATAGCCGATGAAGTACCCGATGCCGGCGAGGATCAGGAAGAGGCCGAACCACTCCCCGAGGGTTGCCGCGAAGCGGGTACCGCTGTTGCGGCTGCCGGTTCGCCACCAGGCGATCGCGCGGGCGATCCGCCCCCCGTCGAGCGGGAAGGCGGGGACCAGGTTGAAGACCAGCACGAACAGGTTGATGGTGCCGAGCCAGCCGACGAGGATCGCCAGGCCGGAGGCGTCGGTGCCGCTCTGGGCCAGGGCGGCATGCCGCAACTCTCCCGACGGGGCAAGAAGCAGGAAGGCACCGATGCAGGCCAGTGAGATCGCAGCCGTGACCAGCGGCCCGGCGATCGCAATCTTGAACTCGGTCGCCGGCGAATCGGAGTCCTTCTCGAGGCGGGCGAAGCCCCCGAACATCCAGAGCGTGATGTCCGAAACCCCGATTCCGTGCCGTCTCGCGACGAAGGCGTGCCCCAGCTCGTGGAGCAGGATGGAGCCGAAGAAGAGAAGGGCGCTGACGACCGCCAGCAGATATGGCTCGCTGCTTCCCTGCGCGACCCCGAGTTCGTCGCGGTACGAGCTGGAAAGCCAGATGATGATCAGGAACAAGACGATGAACCACGAGTAGTCCACCGCGATCCTGATGCCGCGTATGCGGAACAGCGTGACGCCACCACCGGCCATGCATCGGATGCTAGAGCGCGGCAGGTAGCTTTCCGGCATGGCGACCGAGGCTTCAGCCGGGCTCGCGGCCCCACCGGACGAAGATTGGATGCGCGCCAGGCTCGACGAGCTCTGCTCGTGGGAGCGCGGCTCGGCATCTGAGGGCGAGCGCCGAGCCGCCCAATGGCTGGCGGGCGAGCTGCGGGAGGCCGGTGCGGGCGATGTGCGCGTCGAGGAGGAGCCCGGGGCCAACGGCACGTTCTGGTGGCCGATCGGGCTGCTGGCGGGCGCCGGGGCGCTCGCGGGCCTGGCCGCCCGGCGCGGCGGGCGCTTCGCTCGCGCCCTTGCGACCGTCACGGGCGCGGCGGCGGCCGCCCTGATCGCGGACGAATTGCCTCCCGGCAAGCGCCGCTTTCGCCGCCTGCTGCCCAAGCGCAGCGCCCATCACGTGCTCGCCGAGATCGGCCCGTCGGACGCCGAGCGAACGGTCGTCGTCATGGCCCACCACGACGCGGCCCACACGGCGTTCTTCTTCAACCCGGCGATCACCGAGACCCTCGGCGAGAACGCGCCCTGGGTCTTCGAGATCAACGACACCAGCCCGCCGCTGATGTGGCCGACGGTCGCCGGCCCGGCGATGGTGGCCGCGGGTGCCGCGCTCGGCAGCGAGAAACTGACCGGACTGGGGACCTTCCTCTCGGCGGGCAGTGCGGCGTTCATGGCCCACATCGGCGCCGGTGAGGTCGTTCCAGGAGCCAACGACAACGGCACGGGCTGCATCGCCCAGCTGGCGCTCGCCCGGGCATTCGCCGAGAGCCCGCCGGAGAACACGCGTGTCCTCTTCCTCTCAACCTCCGAGGAGGCGCTCTGCGAGGGGATGGGGCTGTTCATGGAGCGTCACGCCCCCGAGCTGCCGGCCGATCGGACCTTCTTCCTCTGCCTCGAAACCGTCGGCTCGCCCAACCTGCTCGTTCTGCGTGGCGAGGGGATGCTGCGGCTGCGCGAGTACCCCGCCGCCTCGCTCGAGCTCCTCGACTCGACCGCTGACGAGCTCGGGATCGAGATGCCCTTCCGGAACCTCCGCCTACGCAACGCGACCGACAGCATCTTCCCGCTGGCCGCCGGGTACGAGTGCGTCTCGGTCGCCTCCTGCAACGAGTGGAAGAACCCGACGAACTACCACTGGAAGACGGACACCCCCGACCGGGTGGACTACGGCACCGTCGCGGACGCGATCAGGCTCTCGGAGGCCGTGATCCGCAAGCTCGACGAGCGCTGGTTCGCCGCCTGACGTACTCCGCAGTGGCGCACGGGAACCGCTGAATTCCTCCTCGCTGTGAGCTGACTCCGGCCTACCATCGGCCGATGGCCTCCGAATACGAACAGACCGAGCGCACCCGGATCTACAGGAAGCCGGGTCGTGGCAGCTACGACCGCGACCTGGTCCACTCCATCCTTGACGAGGCGCTGACCTGTCACGTCGGCTTCGTCCACGACGGGCAGCCGTACGTGATCCCCACGATTCACGCCCGGGTGGGGGAGACCCTCTTGCTCCACGGCGCCAAGGGCAACCGCATGCTCAAGGCCCTGGTCGGCGGCACACCGTGCTGCGTCACCGTCACCCTGGTCGACGAGCTGGTGCTGGCCCGCGCCGCTCTCCATCACTCGCTCAACTACCGCTCGGTGATGGTGCTCGGGAGGGCGAGCGAGGTCACCGATCCCGGCGAGAAGCAGGAGGCCCTTCGTGCGGTCGTCGAGCACATCGCACCCGGGCGGGCCGACGAGGTGCGCGGCGCCGACGAGACCGACCTGAAATCGACCAGGGTCCTGTCAATCCCGATCGACGAAGCCTCGGCGAAGGTCCGCACCGGGCCGCCGGTCGACGAGAAGGCCGATCTGGGCCTGCCCAACTGGGCCGGGCAGCTTCCGCTCACGAGCGGGACCGGGGAGGCGATTCCGGCGCCGGACCTGACGCAGGATCTGCCGGTTCCCGAGAGCGTCCGAAGCTGGGCTAGGCCGCGAAACGGTCTTCGTACTTAGCCCGCCGCTTGGCCGCCTCTTCCTCCCGGTTCTTCGGGGGAGCGTTGGTGACCAGCGAATCGAGCAGCTCCCGCGTCGACGCGGTGATCTCGGCGACGGCGCGGTCGAACGCCTCGGCGTTCGCCTGGGACGGCTTCGTCGATCCGCTCACCTTGCGGACGAACTGAAGGGCCGCGTCGTTGACCTCCTCCTGCGTCGCGGGAGGCTCGAAGTTATGTAGTTGTCTGATGCTTCTGCACATGGGCTCAGCGTACCGATGATTTCCCTGGGCTCGCCCGGTCGGCTGAGATTTCCGGCGTTGGTGCTTTTCCGACCCACGGGGGTGGGAAAAGTGCCAACCGGTCCTAGATTGCTCTGTGCCGGTCGATGATCCGCACGAAGTCGGTGCCGGCGGGGAGCGTGCCGAAGGCATGACCCCAGTCCCCGGCCAGGCGGGACGCGACGAATGCGTCGGCCACCGCCTCGTCGCCGAAGCGCAGCAGCAGCGAGCCCTGGAGGGCCAGCGCCATCCGCTCCACCAGCTGGCGAGCACGCGACTCGATCCCGTTGGGGTCCTGGAGGTCCGCCCTCAGCCGGGAGACGTACGCGTCGAGCCCCGGCTCCCCGGAGCCCTCGGCGACCTCGCCGAAGAACGCGTCGACGGAGTTCGGGTTCTTGACCATCGCTCTCAGCACGTCGAGGCACTGGACGTTCCCCGAGCCCTCCCAGATCGAGGCGAGAGGGGCCTCTCGATAGAGACGGGGCATCCCCGACTCCTCCACGTAGCCGTTCCCGCCCAGGCTCTCGAGACATTCGACGGCGTGGCTCGGCGCTCGCTTCGAGATCCAGTACTTGAGGACGGCGTTGGCGATCCGCTTGAAGGCCTGCGCCTCGTCGTCCCCGGCGATCGCCTCGTCATAGGCGCGGGCGAGGCGCAGCGAGCCGATCGTCGCGGCCTCGGACTCCACCGCCAGGTCGGCGAGCACGTTCTGCATCAGCGGCTGCTCGACGAGCACCTTGCCGAAGGTGACCCGGTTGGAGGCGTGGTTGATCGCCTGGGCGACACCGGCCCGCATCCCGGTCGC
>DASUPK010000079.1:0-24780 GCA_036276255.1 Solirubrobacterales bacterium | reverse complement strand
CTGGACATGGCCGTCGCGCTTGACGACCTCCAGGACCTCGGGCACGGCGCGCTCGTAGGTGGTGAAGCGGTGACCGCAAGACGAGCACTCACGGCGGCGACGGACCGCGCCGTCAGGGACGCGGCGGGTCTCGAGGGTCTTGGTGGTGGAGTCGCAGCGGGGACAATTCACTCGTGGGAGTATAGCGAGCGCTAGTGGTCCGAGACCGCTAATGAGAGTGAAATACACTAGATCTAGGGGTCAATGCGGCGATGAGTGCCTGATGAGCGGTTCCCTCTAGGTTCAGCCCCATGAGGCGCGCCGCCCTGATCGCAGCTGCCGGAGCTCTTCTCTTCGCCCCGTCGCTCGCGTCCGCAGCCGGCTCGGGATCGTTCAGCCCGACGGGATCGTTGCTCGGGCCGAGGGAGGACGCCGGGGCCGCGAGGCTTCCCGACGGCCGCGCGTTGATCGCCGGCGGCGACAACCACACCTCCTCCGCGCTCGGGACGGCCGAGATCTTCGACCCGGGGTCCGGGACCTTCACGGCCACCGGCAACCTCGGTACCCCGAGGTCCGTGCCGGCCGCTGCGCCCCTGCCGGATGGTCGCGTGTTGGTGGCCGGCGGCTGAACCGGAGGCCCGGTCTTGACTTCGGCCGAGGTCTTCGATCCGCAGACGGGCACGTTCAGCTCCTCGGGAATCGGACCGATGACGATCGGCCGCCGGTATGCGGTGGCCGTGCCGCTACTCGATGGGCGCGTCCTGATCGCGGGGGCTGCTCCGGAGCGGGTTGCAATCCCCTGGCGTCGGCCGAGGTCTTCGATCCTCAGACCAAGACCTTCAGCAATACCGGCATCGGTTCGATGGGGATCGCACGAACCGCGCCGGGAGCGGCGCGCCTCCCGGACGGCCGCGTCCTGATCGCCGGCGGCTACGACGGGTCGGATGAGCTCGCGAGCGCGGAGATCTTCGATCCTCAGACCAACAGCTTCAGCTCCGCCGGGGTCGGCTCGATGGCGCAGAAGCGCTCGGACCTGATCGCGGCGCCGCTGCCGGACGGACGGGTGCTCGTCGCGGGCGGGTTCGCGGACGGCCAGGCCCTGAACAGCGCCGAGGTCTTCGATCCGCAGACCAACAGCTTCGGCTCCGCCGGGATCGGCTCGCTCGGGGCCGCCCGGGGCGACGCCTCCGGCGTGGCCCTTCAGGACGGGCGCGTCCTCGTCGCCGGCGGCTACGGCACCGACTTCCTCCAGACCGCCGAGATCTACTCGGCCACCAACACCTTCGCTTCTCGCTCAGCGGCAAGACCCTGAGGATCGGCGTGACTGCCGCGGGCAAGGTCTCGGTGAGCGACGCCGCGAGCCCGCTCGGCGTCTCAGCCGCCAAGAAGAAGAAGCGCAGGAGCCGGTTGCTGCTCAATCCCTCCAGCGGCTCCGGCGACCCGCCGACGATCAGCGTCCCGCTCAGCCTGTCGAAGCTCGCCAGGAAAAAGATGAAGACCAAGGGCAAGGTGACGGTCAGCGCCCGGATCACCTTCACCCCGGACGGCGGCCTGGCGAACACCCAGACCGCGGCCCTGCGGATCAAGGGGAAGAAGAAGCGGAGATAGCTGCGCCTAGTCGTTCAGGTGCTTCGCGACGTTGCCCTCGGCGAGGGCCTCCTCGCCGAGCCGGGTCGCCTTGAGCAGCGACGCCGCGCCCCCTCGCGTTCTGCCGACGATCAGGTCGGCATTCTCAAGGACCTGCAGTCCCTCCATCATCGGGTCCCGCAGCTCCGTCAGGAATTTGGTCCCACGGGGGAACGAGGACATCAGCCAGCTCCCGACCTGGAGCTGGTTGAGGTAGCTCCCAGGTTTCGGGCCGTCCGGACCAAAGGCCGGCATGAGTACCTCCGCGAACTGCACAGTCGTGAGGGACTGGAGACGCTGTGCCTCAGCCCTCGCCGCCTCTTCCTGGGCGGCCTTCTCCTCCCTGTTCCCAAGAGCGCCACTGGGCGCGGCAGACTAGCGGCCGAGACGACTCGCTGTGGCTATGGTTGGGCTGAGATGGCGTCCGATGAAACGCAGTCCGGGCCCGGTCCGCTCGGAGCGGCGCGCGATGCGGCCGGTGTGGCCGGCGAACGGCTCGGCGCTGCTCGCGATGTCGCGAGCAAGCAGGTCGCCGCGGCTCGTGAGACCGCCGCGATGGCAGCGCACGTGGCGGCGCACAAGCTCTCCCAGAAGCCGCGACTGCGCGGCGTCTCCCATCAGTGGGCGTTCTTCGTCTCGCTGGGCGCCGGCGCAGCCCTGATCCTCGCCGCCAGTGGCACCACGGCCGTGATCGCGATGACGATCTACGCCTTCTCCCTCTCGGCGATGCTGGGGACGAGCGCCCTCTATCACCGCGTCACCTGGACGCCCGAGGTCAGGCAGTGGATGCGCCGCCTCGACCACACGATGATCTTCGTCTTCATCGCGGGGACCTATACGCCCTTCGCCCTGCTCGTCATGCACGGGACCCTGGCCAACCTGGTGCTGATCGTGGTCTGGGCCACCGCCTTGGGTGGGCTCATCCTCAACCTGGTGTGGATCAATGCCCCGTACTGGGTGACCACCGTGATCTACCTGTCCACGGGCTGGGTCGCCATCGTCAGCCTGCCTCAGCTCTGGAATGAGATCGGGCCGGTCGGAGTGGGCCTGATCGCGCTCGGCGGCGTCCTCTACTCGGCCGGAGCGGTCGTCTACGCGCGCCGCAAGCCCGATCCCCGGCCGCAGGTCTTCGGCTACCACGAGATCTTCCACATCCTCGTGATCGCGGCCGCCGCCGTCCAGTACGTCGCAGTAGCGGTCTACGCGCTGCCCGCCGGCTAGCGCGCGCCGCTGTCTTTGGCTGCGATCGAGATCAACGGCGTCAGCAAGCGCTTCGGCAGGGTGCAGGCCGTGTCCGATCTCTCGTTCGAGGTCGCCGCGGGACGCGTCACCGGCTTCCTGGGCCCGAACGGCGCTGGGAAGAGCACCACCCTGCGAATCCTGCTGGGGTTGATCCACGCCGACGGGGGCACCGCCGGCTTCTCGGGTCGCCGCTATGGAGAGCTCGACCACCCGAGTAAGGAGGTCGGCGCCGTGCTGGAGGACGCGAGCTTCCATCCGGGCAGAAGCGGCTGGAACCACCTGCGGATTCTCGCCGCCGCGGGGGAGCACCCGCCAGAGCGCGTCGACAAGGTGCTGGAAGAGGTGGGGCTGTCGGCGGCCGCCCACCGGCGCGTCAAGGGCTACTCGATGGGCATGCGGCAGCGTCTGGCGATCGCGGCCGCGCTGCTCGGCGACCCGGAGGTCCTGATCCTGGACGAGCCGGCGAACGGCCTCGACCCTCCCGGAATCCGCTGGATCCGCGACCTGCTCCGGGCGCAGGCCGGACAGGGCCGAGCGGTGCTCGTCTCGAGCCACCTGCTCTCCGAGGTCGCCCAGAGCGTCGACGACGTCGTCGTCATCTCGCACGGCGTGATGCGCGCCAGCGGACCGCTCGAGAGCGTGCTCGGCTCCCGCGAGGGCCCGGTGACGCACGTCCGGTCCGCCGATGACGATCGTCTGGCCGGTGCGCTGGAGAGGGCGGGACTGCGCGTGACGCGGAATCCTGAGGGCGGTCTGATCGTCCACGGGGCTCCGGGCGAGGCGGTCGGCAGGCTCGCGAACGAGGAGCGGATCCCGCTGACCGAGCTGGGCGCCGTCTCGCGCTCGCTCGAAGAGGCCTTCTTCGAGCTCACCGAGGGAAGCGAGTGAGGCCGCTCCTCGAGGCGGAGCTGATCAAGCTCCGTACCACGCGCACCTTCATCGCGCTCTCCGCGGTCGCGATCGGCATCTCGCTACTGCTCACGATCCTCACCGCCTCGATCGGCCACCCGACGAAGGACAGCGTTCTCGACGATGTCTTTCAGAACGACGCCAGCACCCTCTTCATCATGATCCTCGCGATCGTGGGGATCACCGGCGAATGGCGCCACCGGACGATCACGGGGTCGCTGCTCGCCGCGCCGAACCGGACCCGTTTTCTGGCGGCCAAGACGTTCGCCTTCGCCGCCGCCGGGGCGCTGCTCTCCCTCGCCATCTCGATCTCCGTCGCGATCGTGGGCTACGCGATCCTCGAGGCGCGCGGCCTGCCGACCCCCGATTTCGCCGACCTGCTCGAGCTGATCGCACGCAACGCCGGGGCTGCGGCGCTGCTCGGTGCCTTCGGGGTGGGGATCGGGTCGCTGGTTCGCAATCAGCCGGTTGCGATCGTCGGGATCCTGATCGCGGCGTTCGTCGTCGACCCGGTCATCGCCCAGTTCGCGCCCAAGGTCGAGACGTTCAGCCCGACCGGGGCCCTGCCCAGTGCGATCCAGGGGGTCAGTCCCGACGATGTCGGGATGGAGAAGGTCGATTTCCTCGCCGCTGTGCCCGCAGTGGCCGTGATGCTCGTCTGGATCGGGGCGTTGTTCGGAGCCGGCGCGACGCTGCTGGTCAAGCGTGACGTTGAATGAAGCCGGGAGTGTGAAACCGTGCATGGCAGCAACCGCATCGATGAAGGAGGGGAGATGGCCGGACTGAACGAGGCGCAACAGCAGGCGCGAAAGCTGTGGTCGTCGGGGGACTACGCGTCGGCGATGCACGTGATTGCGAGCGTCGGCCCGCGGGCGGTCGAGGTCGCCGGAGTGAGCGGCGACCACGTGGTCCTGGACGTCGCCTGCGGCAGTGGCAACGCGACCCTTCCCGCCGCGAAGACCGGCGCGAAGACGACCGGCCTCGACATCACTCCGGAGCTACTCGAAGCGGGCGAGAAGGCGGCTGCCGAGGCAGGGGTTGAGATCGACTGGATCGTGGGCGACGCCCAGGATCTTCCGTTCGACGACGCAAGCTTCGACGTCGTCACCTCGGTGTTCGGCTGCATGTTCGCCCCCGACCATCGCAAGACCGCCGAGGAGCTGGTTCGAGTCCTGAAGCCGGGGGGCCGGATGGTGGTCACGGCCTGGAGGCCGGAGGGCAACTTCGGCCGGATGTTCAGCACAATCGCGTCTCACCTGCCGGCACCACCCGAGGGATTCCAGCCCCCTCCGCTCTGGGGCAAGGCGGAGCACGTTCGTGAGATCTTCGAGGGGACCGGGATCGATCTCGATCTCGAGCCGACGGCGGTCGAGTTCACCGCCGACTCCCCGGAGGCCTACCTCGAGGAGATGGAGCGGGACCTGCCCCCGATCGTGATGGCGCGGGCGAACCTCGAGCCAGACAAGTGGGATGCCCTGCGCTCAGACCTGCAGACGCTCTACGCCGAGACGAACGAGTCCGAGTCCGCGTTCTCAGCGCCGCAGGAGTACCTGCTGATCAAGGGCGCAAAGAGCTAGGCCGAGGCGCCGGGCGCCGATTCAGCTTCCCCGTCGGATACCCGTCACTTCCCATGCCCTCGCCAGCCCGCTGGCGTAGAGGATGGCGATCATCACGAGCAGGGCACGCTGGAGAGTCGCGCTATGAGGGTTGGTCAGGAGTGCGACCGAGAGCCCGAGCTGCGCTGAGAAGCCCAACGCCGAGACGCTTGCGAAGACGATGTTCAGTTTCCGAGTAGGGAAGTCACGAGCGAAGTTCCCTGCGCGCGCCGCCCTGGGCATCAGCCGGCTGGTCGCGATCAACCCGATAGCCGCCATCGTCAGGCTGATCAGCGCGAAGACGACCGGTCCTCCGGTCAGTGCCAGGATCGAGACGAAGAAGGCGTCGGCAAGGGCCATGAATGCGCTGCCGGCCAGGACGGTGCGGCGCTCCCGGATGCGCGTGTCCGATTCGCCACTGTCGACGACGGTGAAGCCGACGAACAACAGCCCGAGGAAGGCGGCGGAAGCACCCGAGCTGGCGATGAAGAAGCTCTCGTAGTGCCCGAACACGGCCGGGAATCTAGGTCGATGCGCCGAGGGCCGTGGCGAAGCGGTCCTTGCGCTCCTCGATCAGCCGCTGGACCTCGTCCTCGCGACCCTGCTTGATCAGCTCGATCGGATCGGGGTCGCCGTTGACGATCCCCTCGAAGAACTCCTTGCGGTCCTGGTAGGTGGGGAGGGTGCCCTTGGCCCAGCCGCGATGGTCGTTGAGGATCACCGCGAGGCGGGCATACGGCTCGCCGTAGGAGGCGGCGATCTCGCGCTTCATCCGCTTGGCGAGCGCGGGGGAGCCGCCGGCGGTGGAGATCGCGATCGCCAGCGGGCCCGAGCGCTCGATCGCGGGGAGGATGAAGTTGCAGAGTGGCGGCACGTCGACCACGTTGATCAGCATCGCCCGGCGCTCCGCGCCATCGTGGACGGAGATGTTGACGTCGGTGTCGTTGGTCGCGGCGATCGCCAGAAAGGAGCCGTCGAGGTCGCCGTCGACGAAGGCTCGCTGGTCCCACGTGATCGAGCCCTCCGCGGCGTAGGTGGCGAGCTCGGAGACGGCCTCGGGTGCGACGACGTGGACGTCTCCCTCGCAGAGCAGCAGCCCCTCCACCTTCTCCAGCGCGACGTCCCCACCGCCGATCACGAGGCAGCGCCGGCCCTTCAGCTTCAGGCACGCCATGTAGAAGGGCGTCTCGAGCATGTCGCGCACGCAGGTCTGGTCGCAGATCCCGCGTTTGAACTGGCAGACGCACTCCTTGCCCTCGAAGGCCGCTGCAGGCATGGCCCAGAGGTTAGAGGTGGTCAGGCCTCAGCCGCGAGCGTCTCGGAGAGTCCGTCGGCGATCGTGCGCTTCGCGCGCCAGCCGAGCCGCTCGGCGGCCAACTCCGTGTCGAGCACCGTGCGCTCGATCTCGCCCGGGCGCTCCGGCGCGATCTCCGGCTCGAAGTCGTCGCGGCCTGAGAGCGCCCCGATCCGCTCAGCGAGCTCGAGGACGGTCGTCTCGACCCCGGTGCCGGCGTTGACCGGCCCGCTCTCCTCGCTGCCCTCCATGGCGAGCAGGCCGTCGACCACGTCCGCCACGTGGATGTAGTCGCGCGTCTGCATCCCGGTGCCGAATACGGTGGGCCGGCCGCCCTCGCGCGCCAGGCCGCAGAAGATCGCCACCACGCCGGCCTCCGTGGCCGGGTCCTGCCGCGGCCCATAGACGTTCCCGAGGCGAAGCGTTCCCCCGGAGAGATCCCGCGCGCGCCCGTAGAAGTCGACGTAGCCCTCGGCGGCCAGCTTGCTCTGCCCGTAGACCGAGAACGGCTCGCAGGGGGAGGTCTCGGCGAAGGGCAGCTCGCCAGGTCGCTCGGCGCCCTCTCCGTAGATCGCGCCGCCGGTGGACGTGAAGACCAGCCGTGAGGCGTCAGCGCGCGCCGAGCCCTCCAGCACGTTGACCGTGCCCACCACGTTGAGGCGGGCGTCGAACCCGGGGTCCGCCATCGAGCGCCGCACGTCGATCTGGGCGGCGAGGTGGAAGACGCTCGCGGGCTCGAAGGCCCCGATCGCCTCGAAGACCGCCCCGGCGTCGGACACGTCGAGCTCGGTGAGCCTTGCGCCCGCCTCGAGGGCTCCGGCCAGGTTCTCGCGCTTGCCGCTCGAGAGGTCGTCGAGCACCAGAACCTCGTCCCCGCGCTCGGCCAGAGCATCGACCAGGTGCGAGCCGATGAACCCCGCGCCGCCTGTCACCACCGATTTCACGCAGGAGAGCCTACGGGCACAACGTGTTGGGCAGCCGAGATCCCCCTGCTACTCTCGCGCACCGCATAGGCCGCCCACAGACCCACCGGCCGCCCTATATGTAGGGGCATCTTGTGTCGCGGCTACCGTTGAGGCCCAAATGCGACTGATAGTCACCGAGAAGAACAACAGCGCGAAGAAGATCGCCGAGATCCTGAGCGGCGGAACAGCCAAGGAGGGCGCCTCCTTCAGGACGCCCTACTACGAGTGGTCCGACGAGAGCGGCGTAGACCAGATGACGATCGGCCTGAAGGGCCACGTCCTCAAGCCCGCCTTCCCCGAGTCCTACAACAACTGGCAGGAGACGAATCCGCGCGACCTGATCGACGCCGATCTGATCAAGGAGCCCACGGACAAGAACGTGGTCCGAGCCCTGAAGAAGGTGGCCGCCGACGCCGACGACCTCGTGATCGCGACCGACTACGACCGCGAGGGCGAGCTGATCGGCCTGGAGGCATTGCAGGAGGTGGTCGCCGCCAACCCCGACCTCGCCACTGCCGAGGGCGTCCACGAGGACGGGACCCCTGTGAAGCGCGCCCGCTACTCCGCTCTCACCAAGGACGAGATCGAACGCGCCTTCAATGAGCTCGACGAGCTCTCGATGCCGCTGGCCAATGCCGGTGCCGCCCGGCAGGACATGGATCTGATCTGGGGCGCGACGCTGACTCGGTCGGTCTCGATGGCCACACGCCGTTTCGGCTCCAATTTCCTCTCCGTCGGCCGCGTCCAGAGCCCGACTCTCGGCCTGATCGTGCAGCGCGAGCTGGAGCGTCGCGCGCACGAGCCCGTGCCCTTCTGGGAGGTGACGGCGACCTTCGCGCATGCCGACGGCAACTTCGTGGCCGAGCACACGACCGACAAGTTCTGGGAGGAGAAGGAGGCCACGGCAGCCGTCGCCAACTCCGAGACCCCCGGCACGGTCAAGGAGATCACGGCCCGGAAGAACACCCGAAAGCCGCCGACTCCCCTCAACACCACCGCCTTCACCACCGACGTGTCCAGCCGTCTCGGCATCACCCCCTCCCGTGCGATGCGGATCGCCGAGGACCTCTACATGGACGGCTACATCTCCTACCCGCGTACCGACAACACGGTCTACCCGAAGTCGCTCGACACGAAGGAGCTGGTCAAGCAGCTGGTCGCGGTGGACGACTTTGCGGCCGCGGAGTTCCTGCTCGACGGGCGGACGCTCGAGGCGACTCGCGGCAAGAAGGAGACGACCGACCACCCGCCGATCTATCCGACCCAGGCCGTCAACCCGGTGCGCCTCGAGGCGCGCTCGGAGGCCCATCGCAGGGTCTACGAGCTGGTCGCCCGACGGTTCCTGGCCACCTTCTCGCCGCCGATGATCAGCGAGGGGACCCGCGCCAACATCGAGACCGCGCCCGGGCAAGGTGGCCCGAAGAGTGGCGCCAACAAAGATTCCGATGTGGAGGGTGAGACCTACTTCGTTCGCGGCTCCGTCGTCGTGGATCCGGGCTTCGCCGCCATCTACACCTACGCCCGGTCCGCGGACACCGAGATCCCGAAGCTCGAGGAGGGACAGGAGCTCACCATCGAGAGCGTCGAGAAGGAGGGCAAGGAGACCCCGCCGCCGCCCCGGATCAGCCAGGGCAAGCTGATCGAGATGATGGAGGAGGCCGGGCTCGGCACCAAGGCGACGCGCGCGGACATCATCCAGAAGCTCTACGACCGCGGCTACGTCTTCAACAACCCGCCGGAGCCTTCCGAGACCGGGATCGCGATGTCGAAGGCCTTCGAGAACTACGTCCCGAGGATGGCGACGCCCGACATGACCGCCGAGATGGAGGCGGAGATGGATCAGATCGCCGCCGGCGAGATGACCAAGGACGAGGTCCTGCGGGACAGCCGCGACATGCTCCGTTCGGCCTTCGACGAGATGGGGGACGACGTCAAGACCGAGGACGAGGACGCCAAGTGGCGGAAGTTCGCCCGCGAGGTCTGGGCCGGCATGGACCAGGACAGGATCCTCGGCCCGTGCGTCGTCTGCGAGGAGGCGGGCCGCAAGCAGGAGGACGGATCCCCGAACATGCTGCGGATCATCAAGGCGCGCAAGTCGGGCAAGCGCTTCGTCGGCTGCGCGGGGTGGGACGGCGACAACCCCGACTCGCCCGACTCCTGCGACATGACCTTCCCGCTGCCGCAGCGGGTGCGCGGGCTCTACAAGATCGAGGAGATCTGCTCGATCTGCGGCCGCACCCCGCGCCTGCAGGTCGTCCCCTGGCGCGGGCGCCCCTGGAAGCTCTGCCTGAACGACGAGTGTCCCTCGATGGCCGAGATGAAGCGGCGCCGCGCCGAGCGCGAGGCCGCCAAGGCAGCGAAGGAGGCCGCCGAGTCCGCCGCCGAGGACGGCGAGGACGGCGCGAAGGCCGAGGCGGCCGTCAAGGAGGCCGAGAAGATCGCGGGCCAAGCGTCCGCGACCAAGGTCAAGCGGGCCCGCGGCAACGGGGCCAAGGCCAAGAACGGCGCGAAGAAGGCCGGCGCCAAGTCGGGCAACGGCTCGAAGGCCAAGCCCCGCGCGAAGAGCTAGCGGCGCCCGCGTCTAGCCGGCTGCCTGGATCGACCGGCCCCCGGTCGAGGTGCAGGTGGCGACCGGGCGAGTCGGGCACGGCGGGAACCTGATGATCCCCGCCGCGCTCGGCTCAGCTCTGGGGTCAGACGCTCTCGACGCCTCCACCCTCGTCCCCGCCGCCCTCCTGGCCACCGTCATCGCCATAACCTCGCGCTACCCATCCGCGGCTCCGGAAAAACGCGCGGGTTGCACCTAGTCAGAGGGGACGGCCGCGGGACGAACGGTGACGGCGGTTAGCCTGGGAGCGGCGATGTTCATCTCGCTCGAGGGAATCGACGGCTCCGGCAAGACCACCCAGGCCAAGCTCCTTGCGAAGGCGCTCGGCGATGGGGTCGTCCTCGTGCGCGAGCCTGGCGGGACCCACGCGGGCGAGCGAATCCGCGGACTGCTCAAGGACCCGGAGCTGGAGCTGGATCCACTGGCAGAGCTCCTCCTCTTCTGCGCGGCCCGCGCTGAGCTGATCGCTCAGGTCGTGGGCCCGGCGCGCGAGAGCGGCCGGGATGTCGTCTGCGACCGCTTCAGCGACTCGAGCGTCGCCTACCAGGGCGTCGCCCGCGGCCTGGGCACCGAGCGGGTCGAGGAGATCTGCGACCTGGCCACAGGCGGCGTTTGGCCGGACGTGACGATCCTCCTGCGGATCGACCCGGACCGCGCCGCGAAGCGGATCGGCCGGCGCAGGGCCGATCGCTTCGAGGAGGAGGGGATCGAGCTCCAGCGCCTGGTGGCCGAGGGCTACGACGAGGTCGCGCGGCGGCATCCCGAGCGGGTGCGAGTCGTGGACGCGGACGGCAACCGCGACGCCGTGCACGCCGCGGTGCTGGGCGAGGTGAGGGCGGTGAGGGTGTGATGGAGGCGGCGGCGAGCGGCCCCGAGATCCCGGAGGCCCTGGCGCAGGCGACCCGCCATCAGCCCCGGGCCCGCGCCGCCCTGCTTGCGGCGCTCGCATCGCCCGGCCATGCCTACATCTTCCGAGGCCCGCGCGGCGCCGGCAAGGCCGTCGCCGCCCGGGCGTTCGCGGCGGAGCTGCTCTCCGAGGGTGCCGCTGATCCCGACGACGCCCGCCGCCGTGCCCTGCTCGACCCCTCGCCTCATCCCGACCTCGCCTGGCTGCGCCCCCCCGGCGCTCAGCATCTGGTCGAGGACGTGCGGGAATCGGTGATCCGCGCCTCCAGCCTGAGCCCGGCCGAGGGCGGTCGTCGCGTCTTCGTGATCGAGGAGGCCGAGGACCTCCGCGACGAGAGCCAGAACGCGCTGCTGAAGACGCTCGAGGAGCCCGCGTCCTTCGCCCACCTGATCCTGGTCTGCTCGGAGCCCGAGCAGCTCGCCGAGACCATCATCTCGCGCTGCACCCCGATCGAGTTCGGACCGCTTGCGCCGGACGCGGTCCTCGAGGCGCTCGGCGCCGGCGAGGAGGCGGAGGCTGCGGCTCGCCTGAGCGGCGGGGATGTCGAGCTCGCCCGTCTGCTGCACGCCGAGGCGGGTGCGGCGCTGCGCGCCACCGCCGAGGCCGCGGCCCGGGCCGCGCGCTCCTCGGAGCCGGCACCAGAGCCCTGGCGCGGGTTGCTCGACGCCGCCAGCGAGGCCGGCGCCGAGGCGGGCGGGGAGGAGGAGAGGCGCCTGTTCGAGGAGGCGGAGGCGATGGCGAAGCGCGGTCGCAAGGGCAAGCTCACTCGGGAGGCCACCGAGCAGGTGAAGCGCACCGAGCGCCGAGCCCGCACCCAGGCTTTGGACCTCGGCCTGTCGATCTGCTGCGCCTGGTACCGGGATCTGGCTGCCGTCGCCTCCGGTGCGGACGAGGTCGTGCTCAACGCCGACCGCCGCGCCGAGCTGGCGGAGGACGCGCGGGACCTCGACCCGGCGAGGGCAAGGGAGGCGGTCGAGTGGGTGCTCGACACCCGCCGGCGGCTGCGGGTGAACGTCTCCGAGGAGCTCGCCCTGGAGGCACTCTGGCTCCGGCTCTCAGGGGCGCTCGGCGGCTGATTTCCGCCGTCGGCCGCGGATCGCCCACACGAATGTGAGCAAGCGGTAACAATCTCGGGACGATGGCCGAGCGCATTAGGGGTTGGGAGAGGGGTCGCCGGGTGCCGATGCGTCTTTGGCTCGGTGCCGCCTTCGCTCTCGTCACGCTGATCACCGCCTCGTCGGTGTACGTCTTCGTCGACGACTCTTCCGGGCGGACGCTGCAGAGCCAGTCCGCCGACCTCGCGGTCGGCAAGACCGCGAGCCTCGCGGACGACCTGGGCAAGGTCGACAAGCTGCACGCCGCGAACGTCCTCGCCCTTGCGAACACCGGCAACTTCGAGGCCTGGGCGGTGAACCGGAACGGCAACGCGCTGGCCCCCGGCCAGGACCTGGCCGCCCTCGCCGCCGTCCCGCAGAAAAGCGAGGCGGTTCGCGCGGCGATCGACAACCGGCGGTACAAGGCGAGCCTGCCGGCCAACGTGACTGTCGCTGCCGCGCCCATCTTCGGGACGAGCAAGGTGAGGGGCGCGGCCGTGGTGCGCGCCGAGCCGCCGCCCGCCCTGACGAGAGCATTCGATCAGCTGCGCGGCGATCGCCTGCGAGCGCTGCTGATCGCCATCGCGATCGGGGTGCTGGTCGGTTTCCTGGTCTCCTCGCTGATCGCGATCAGGGTGAGGCGGCTCGCCCAGGCCGCGGAGGAGATGGCGGCGGGCAACTTCGACGTGGCGCTGCGCCCGGGAGGAAGCGACGAGATCGGGGACCTGACCCGCTCCCTGGACTCGATGCGCGAGGAGCTCCGCAAGACGTTCACCCTCCTCGCCACGGAGCGCGACCGCCTCTCGGCGATCTTCGATGGCCTGACTGAGGCGGTGATCGTCGTCGGCGAGGACGGCTCTCTCCGCTTCGCGAACCCGGCCGCCGACCGCCTTGTCCGGGACGGGCAGCCCGCCTCCGCGCTGATCCCATCGCTGCGCCGCGCGGCCGAGCGCGGCTCGGCCGAGATACCCGTGCTCTGGATCGACGGCCGCGTCTATGGCGTGCAGGCGCGGCGCGTTCGCGCCGAGCGCGCTGTGCTGCTCGTGGTCCGCGACCGGACCGACGAGCTCAAGCGCGAGGAGGCGGAGCGGGAGTTCGTCTCCAACGCCGCGCACGAGCTTCGCAATCCGCTGGCGGGGATCATGAGCGGGATCGAGGTGCTGCGCGGTGGCGCCAAGGACGACCCGGACGCGCGCGACCGGTTCCTCACCAGGCTCGCGATCGACGCGGAGCGGATGACGCGCCTGACCCAGTCGCTGCTCACCCTCGCCCGCGTCGAGGCCGCCGGCGAGAGGGACGAAGCGCAGGTGGTTGACGTCTCGTTGGCGAGCGACGAGGCTGCCGAAGCCGTCGCCTCGCCCGAGGGGGTCGAACTCCGCACCGAGATCGAGCGGGATCTGGTGGCCGAGGGCGATCCGGTCCTCGTGCGGCAGGTGATGATCGGGCTGCTCGCCAATGCCTGTGCGCACACCCCTCCCCCGGGCACGGTTACCCTTCGCGCGGCACGGGGGGATGAGAAGACCGTGACCATCGAAGTCCACGACACCGGGAAGGGAATCCCGCCAGAGGAGCAGGACCGCGTCTTCGAGCGCTTCTATCGCGGATCCGCGACCCACGAGACGGAGGGCTTCGGCCTCGGCTTGTCGATCGCAAAGCGAATGGTGGATGTGATGAACGGTGAGATCGGCATGCGATCGGTGCCCGGCGAGGGCAGCACGTTCTGGGTCCGGTTGCGCGCCGCCAAGCCAACCCCCACCCCGGTGGCATGAGCCCGACGTCGCCCGCCATGAGCCGCATCCTGGTCGTCGACGACGAGGACTCCGTCCGCGAGTCAGTTGGCTACGCCCTCGAGCAGGAGGGCTTCGACGTCACGCTGGCGTCGAACGGCGAGGAGGCCGAGGGTCAGATCTCTGAGGACCAGTTCGACCTGCTGGTCCTGGACATCATGATGCCCGGCAAGAGCGGCCTCGACATCTGCCGCGAGGTCCGCGCGCACAGCCCTGTGCCGATCATCCTGCTGACCGCCAAAGACGCCGAGGTCGACAAGGTCGTGGGCCTCGAGGTCGGCGCCGATGACTACGTCACCAAGCCGTTCTCCGTCCGCGAGCTGCTCGGCCGCGTCCGTGCCCAGCTCCGCCGCCGGGAGCTCGACCGTTCGACCGGGACCGAGGGGACCGCGATCGAGGCCGGCCCGGTCTCCATCGACCTGGCGCGCCATCTGGTCACCGTCCGCGGCGAGCCGATCAACCTGACCCGGTCGGAGTTCCAGGTGCTGCGGCTTCTGGCGGAGAACCCCGGCCAGGTCTTCTCGCGCAAGGAGATCATGGAGGAGCTCTGGCAGACGGAGTTCCGCGGCGACGTGCGCGCCTGCGACGTCCACATCTCCAACCTCCGCCAGAAGGTCGAGCGGGATCCGCAGCACCCCGAGCTGGTGCTCACCGTGCGCCGCGTCGGCTACCGATTCGCCGAGGACGGCTCCTAGCCGCTAGAAGCTGAGGTGGTAGCCGCCGCGGTACTGAGCGTGGCCGCTGAAGATCTGGTTCGGGGGAGTGGACACCTGGATCGGAGATGGCGTGAGGCTGATGCCGGTGTCGCCGGAGCGCTCCTGTGCGGTTTGGGTGAGGGAGAGCTTGGCGTTCAGGTTCTGCGTTGAGTTCGGTGGCATCCGTATCTTCCTTTCGCCGTCTTGCCTCGGCGACCTTCTCCGGAGCCTTGAACGGATGCGTGGGAGAGCCCCTGACCTGACTCGTAGTTGACCCGGACTGGAGCCGGCGAGCTTGCAGCCCACGGGAACCGAGCCGCTTTCCGGGCCGACGGGCGCGCCGGAGGTCCACGTGTAGCGGAGCTTGGTGGAGCCGACCCCCCATTCGGGGGGTGTGCCCGCAAGCCGGCGCGTAACCGGTGCGAGGATGCAGGGGTAGCCCCATGGACGTGAGCATCAAGGAAGACTCGCTCCGCTCCGAGGCCCTCGACGTCGTCGTCCAGCTGCTCTTCCAGCTGGATGAAAGTCGAGAGCTCGATGACTTCTACGACCGCCTCTGTGAGGCGGTCTGTTTGCAGACCTCGATGGAGCGCGCGGTCCTCTTCCTCTACGACGCCGAGCGCCGTCTCGTGCTGCCCGCCGGCAGCCACGGCGTCTATCGCGAGTTCATCGCCCACGGCTACGGGAGCCTCGAGGAGACGCCGATCGCGCAGCGGGCGCTGGCCGAGGACCGGGTCGTGGAGACGAGCGACCTGGCCGCCGACGTGCCGGCCCGCTACCGCAACATGCCGGGCGTCACCAAGTTCACCTGCACCCCGGTGGCCGCCGCCGGCCGCTGGCTCGGCGTGATCTTCGCCGACCGCGACGGGGAGCACTTCGACCTGACCGCCGGCGAGCGCTCGACCATGCACGCTCTCGGTCGGACGGCCGCCCTCGCGAGCCATGTCAGGGAGGTGACCCGCCAGCTCGAGCGAAGCCGGCGCCTCTCCGAGCGGATCGACCTCGCCCGCGAGGTCCACGAGCGCGTCACCCAGCGGCTCTTCGGCGTTTCGATGGCGCTTGGATCGGACCGGCCGCTCGCGGACGATGACCGCGAGCGCTGCGTCGCCGAGATCGAGGCCGCCCTGGGCGACCTGCGCGAGGCGCTGATCGGCTCCGCGGGCAGCTCGCTGATGGAGTTGCAGGACGGAGGACTGCGCGCCGAGCTCGAGCGGTTGGGCCGCCAGTACAAGATGCTCCCGCTCGTCGTGGACTGGCGTGAGGGCGTCGATGTGCCCGAGAGCCTCGAGCCGCTGGCCGTATCGGTCCTGAACGAGGCTCTCCGCAATGCCGAGAAACACGCGGAGCCCGCCGAGGTCCGCGTGACGATCGACGAGCGCGACGGCGCCTTCGCCCTCGAGGTGCGAAACGACGGGCTCCCGCCGGCCGCCGAGGGAAGCACGCCCGGCGGCTCGAGGATGGGCCTCAGGATCGCCTCCTACGAGGCGCTGCAGCGAGGCGGAATGCTCGAATACGGCCGGGAGGAGGACCGATGGCGAGTGCGCCTCGTGTTGCCGAGCAGCTGAACGGCGCCGAGAAGCTCCGCGTGCTCGTCGTCGACGACCACGCCGTCGTGCAGTGGGGGTTCCGCCTGCTGCTCGGGCGCCAGCCGTGGGTCGGCGACTGCGTGGTCGCCTCGACGCCGGAGGAGGCCGTGGAGCTCGCCGGCAAGGCCCGGCCCGATGTCGCGCTGGTCGACCTCTTCCTCGGCGAGCGCTCTGGCGCGGAGCTCTGTGAGGCGCTGCGCGAGGCCTCGCCGAGGACGCGCGTGCTGCTGATCTCCGGCGCGGGCTGGATCTCGCCCGAGGCCGCCAAGGCGGCCGGCGCGGCCGGGTTCATCTCCAAGGACTGGAGCGCCGACGAGGTCGCCAACGCCGTGCGAATGGTGGGCCGGGGAATGACCGTCTATGCGCGCCAGGCCGACGGTCCGGCGACCCCGCTGTCGCCCCGCGAGCGCGAGGTGCTGGAGCTGATCGGCGCGGGAGCCACCAACCGCGAGATCGCCGAGAGCCTCTTCCTCTCGCCCCACACGATCAAGGACCACACCACGGCGCTCTACCGCAAGCTCGGGGTGCGGAATCGGGCCGAGGCCACCCGGAAGGCCGAGCAACTCGGACTCACTCGGCGGTAGGCGGCCCTGGGGCTGACCCCCCGCCCGTCCCCCAGAACCCCCCCGAACGGGGGGCATGGCCGTGAATTCCTTCACGCATTCGGGCCTCGGGGTTAGTGATTGGGACATGGACGCCAATTCAGCTTCAGCGACCCTCTTTCCGGGTCAGGGGGTCGGGGATTCGTCGAGCCGTGAGGTGGTCGCGGATCTCCGCCCGGACCTGCTTGATCTAGCCACCGAGCTCGTGGGCGAGGATCCGTTCGGGCGCATGGCGGACGGCACGGACTACGCCCAGCCCGCCGTCTATTGCGCCTCCATGGCGGGGTTCGAGCGGGTCGGCCGGCCGGATGCCGAGTTCTTCGCCGGCCACTCACTGGGCGAGATCGGCGCGCTCGCCGCCGCCGGCGCGATTGCCGACGCCGACGGACTGCGGATCGTCGTGGCCCGAGGCCGCGTCATGGCCGATGCGGCCGCCGCGGCGGAGCCCGGCGGGATGCTCGCGGTCGGCTCGGATCGCGATCGCGCCGAGAAGCTCGCCGCCGAGCATGGCCTGACCCTCGCCAACGAGAACTCCCCCCAGCAGTTCGTTCTCTCCGGGCCGCTGGCTCGGATCGAGGCGGCTGAGGCCGCCGCAAAGGGCTCAGGCGTGCGTGCCAAGAAGCTCGCGGTCGCGGGCGCGTTCCACACAGAGGCGATGTCCCCGGGCGTGGAGGCCTTCCGCGCCGAGCTGGACGAGATCGACTTCGGGGTCCCGAGTGCTCCGGTGGTCTCCTCGACCACGGCCGACTTCTTTCGCGACGACGTGCGCGATGCGCTGGCCGCCTCGCTGGTCAGCCCGATCCGCTGGACCGCCGTGCTGACGAAGCTCGGTCAACTGGGAGTGACGCGGTACCTCGACGTCGGACCTGGGAAGGTGCTCGCCGGGCTCGTCCGCCGGACGATCGATGGCGCAGAGGTCGAGACCCTCTCCAGCCGGGAATCCGCCCTTGCCTGATCTATCTCCCGGACAGCAGTGGGAGGTCGATTCCTCCCTCGTCGATCCGGAGGGGCTGGTCGCACGGGCCACGGGTGCCGCGACCAACGGCGCCAAGCGGACAGCCGGGCCTGGAATCGCCGCCGTCGCGGCCGCGCTCCCCGAGCGCGTGGTCGAAAACGAGGAGCTGGCCGGCCCGCTCGGGGTCGACCCGGAGTGGATCTCGTCGCGCACCGGAATCCATCGCCGCCGCCGCGTGGACGGCGAGAGCCTGGTCGACCTGGCAACCCAGGCCGGCTCCGATGCGCTCGCTCGCGCTGGGTTCGATGCCGCCGACCTCGACCTGGTCATGGTCGCCACCTGCACCCCCGACCGGCAGCTGCCGAACGCGGCGCCGCTGGTCGCGAGCCGACTCGGAGCCACGTCGGTGGGGGCATTCGACGTCGGCGCCGCCTGCACGGGCTTTCTCTCCGCCCTCTCTCTCGCGGCGGCACAGATCGAGTCCGGGCGGGCTCGGACCGTGCTCGTCATCGGTGCCGAGGTGCTCAGCGGTGTGATCGACTACTCCGACCGGCGAACGGCGGGACTCTTCGGCGACGGGGCGGGGGCGGCACTCGTCACTCTGGGCGGCCCGGGCCTGATCGGCCCGATCGCCCTCCGCTCGGACGGCGCCCGGGGGGACCTGATCCGCATCTCGAACGAGGAACGCCTGGTGAGGATGGAGGGCCGCGCCACCTTCCGCGCGGCGGTCGCGGCGATGAGCGCCGCGACCCAGCAGGTCGTCTCCGAGGCCGGCCTGGCGCTCGACGAGATCGACCTCTTCGTCTACCACCAGGCCAACTCGCGGATCATCTCCGCCGTGGGGGAGCGGCTCGCCCTGCCGGCCGAGCGCGTCATCGACTGCCTCGCCGACTACGGGAACACCTCGGCCGCCAGCATCCCGATCGCGCTCTCCGAGGCCGCGTCCTCCGGGCTTCTTCGCAAGGGGTCGCGCGTGCTGCTGTCGGCCTTCGGCGCCGGCCTCACCTGGGGCGCCGGGATCGTCGAGTGGGAGGGGGCGGCATGAGCGCGACTGAAACGGCGGCGAAGCCGGACGCCACCGCGGCAATGCAGAGCTTGGGTTGCGCCCTGGTCACCGGCGCCTCGCGCGGCATCGGAGCCGCGACGGCCCGTGCGCTGGCCGAGGACGGGTGGTCCGTGGCGGTCAACTACTCGCGCGACCGCGAGGGTGCCGAGTCGGTCGCCGGCTCGATCGAGGACGCCGGCGGGACAGCGCTGAAGGTCGCCGCCGACGTTGCCGATGCCGATGCGACCGGTCGGATGCTCTCCGAGATCACCGAGCGGCTCGGGCCGGCGCTGGTGCTCGTCAACAACGCCGGCATCACCGCGGACAACCTCTCGATGAGACTCAGCGACGAGGACTGGAGCCGCGTCCTCGATGTCAATCTGACTGCCGCCTTCCGGCTGACCCGTGACTCGATCGGCCCGATGATGCGGCAGCGCTTCGGCCGGGTGATCAACGTCTCCTCCGTCGTCGGCCTGCGGGCCAACCCCGGTCAGGCCAACTACGCGGCCTCGAAGGCGGGATTGATCGCCTTCACACGCACGGTGGCGGCGGAGGTCGCCCGGCGCGGAGTGACGGTGAACGCGGTCGCACCCGGGCTGATCGAGACCCATCTGACCCGTGAGTTCACCGGCAATGGCACGGACTCGAACGGGTCCGACGGCCTGCTGGACGCGATCCCCGCCCGGCGGACTGGATCGCCGGAGGAGGTCGCCGCCTGCATCCGTTTCCTCGCGTCCAACGAGGCCTCGTATGTGACCGGAGCGGTGCTGCCCGTCGACGGCGGCATGTCCGCCTGACCCGACCAACCAAACGAAAGGAGCCGCAGATGACGACCGCAACCAAGGACCAGGTGACCGAGAGGGTGATCTCGGCGCTCGTGGAGTTCGGCGAGGAGCCGGAGAACGTCAAGCCCGACTCGCGCTTCGAGGACCTGGACATCGACTCGCTCGACCTGGTCGAGCTCGCTCAGGTGATCGAGGATGAGTACAGCATCGAGATCAGCGATGCCGAGATGGAGAAGATCGCGACGGTCCAGGACGTGGTCGACTTCGTGACCCAGCGTCAGCAATGACTCGCCGGGTCGCCATCACGGGGATCGGCGCGGTCACGCCGCTGGGCGTCGGTGCGCCGACGTTGCACGAGCGCTGGTCCGCCGGCGAGTCGGGGATCGAGGACGGCCTCGGCCGCTGCTCGGACTTCGAGGCGACCGACCACCTGACCAGGCGCCAGGTGCGCCGCACCGACCGCTTCACCCACCTCGCCCTGGCCGCGGCGGCCGAGGCGATCTCCCAAGCGGGCCTGGACGAGGCCCCCTACGACCGCGCGGAGATTGGCTGTGTGATCGGGACCGGGATCGGCGGGCTGTCGACGATCGAGTCCGAGCACATCACCCTGCGTGACCAGGGGCAGGGCAGGGTCTCGCCCCACTGCGTCCCCCAGATGATGGCCAACTCAGCCGCCGGTGCCCTGGCGATCGAGCACGAGCTGCGGGGTCAGTGCTTCGGCACCGTCTCGGCCTGCGCCGCCGGTGCACACGCAATCGGGTCGGCCGCTCGCATGGTCGCCTACGGCGACGCAATCGCGTGCGTGGCGGGCGGAGCGGAATCCGCGATCACGCCGCTGGCGACCGCGGCGTTCGCCGAGATGGGCGCGACGTCCGAGTCGGGGATCTCACGGCCGTTCGACCGCCGCCGCGACGGATTCGTGATGGGCGAGGGGGCCGGGGCGATGATCCTCGAAGACGCCGAGACCGCCGAGCTGCGCGGTGCCCCGATCCTCGGGTACGTGACCGGCTACGGGGCAACCGCTGACGCGCACCACATGACCGCCCCGGAGCCGAGCGGCGACGGCGCCGCCCGCGCGATCCGCAAGGCGCTGGCGGACGCGGAGGTCGAGCCGGGCGACCTCGCCTACGTCAATGCCCACGGCACCTCGACGCCGCTCAACGACCGCTCCGAGACCGAGGCCCTCAAGGCGGCGCTCGGCGAGGCCGCATTCCGGATCCCGACCTCGTCGACCAAGTCGGCCATCGGGCATCTCCTCGGCGCGGCCGGGGCGGTCGAGGCGGTGGAGACCCTGCAGGCGCTCCGCGCCAATCAGGCGCCGCCGACCCTCAATTACGAGGAGCCGGACGAGGGGCTCGACCTCGACTACGTGCCGGGGGATGCGAAGGCGCTGCCGCTGAACGGCCACCCCGCGATCGGGATCAGCAACTCATTCGGCTTCGGTGGCCACAACGTCGTGCTCTGCATCGAGGCGGCCGCGTGAACCTGATGCTCGCCGAGACCGAGGCTCCTGAGCGCGAGCGACTGGGCCCGCTCGAGCAGCTGGAGGCGCTCTGCGATCCCTCCTCGCTTGAGCTTGTCCGGACGCGGATCGCCTCCCGCTCCGCGCGCTCGGCGCCCGGCGACGGAGTCCTCGCCGGCGCGGGCAGCGTCGGCGGGCGGCCCGTCTACTGCTACGCGCAGGATCAGAGCTTCGCCGGCGGGTCGCTCGGCACCGCGCAGGCCGAGACGATCGTGCGGGTGCTCGACCTGGCCGGTCGCGCTGCCGCGCCGGTCGTCGGCTTCATCGCCTCCGGCGGCGCCCGCATCGACGAGGGCGCAGGCGCTCTCGGGGGTTACGGCGCGATCTTCCGCCAGCACGTCGCCCTCTCCGGCCGGGTCCCGCAGATCAGCGTGATCACCGGGACGTCGGCCGGCGGCGGCGCCTATTCCCCGGCTCTCACGGACTTCGTCGTGATGACCGAGCAATCGCGGCTCTTCCTCACCGGCCCCGGCGTGGTCGAGCAGGTGATGGGCGAGAGCGTGACGCTGGACGAGCTCGGCGGCGCCCGCGTCCACTCCCGCAATGGCGTGTGCGACCTGGTTGCTCCCGACGACCGGGCCGCCGCCGAGCAGGTTCGCGACCTGCTCGGCCACCTGCCGCAGAGCTCGGCATCGCCGCCGGACCCGGTCCTGCCGCAGGAGCCGCTCGGCAGCGACCCCGGCACGGTCGTGCCCGCCAACCCTCGCAAGGTCTACGACGTCCGCTCGGTGATCCGCTGCATCGCCGACTCGAGCTCGATGCTCGAGCTCTCGCCGCGCTGGGCCCGCAACATGGTCACGGCGCTCGTCCGCCTCAACGGACATCCGGTCGGGGTGGTGGCCAACCAGCCCCATCACCTCGGCGGAGTGATCGACTCCGCGGCATCCGAAAAGGCGGCGGGGTTCATCCGCCGCTGCGACGCCTTCGGGCTCCCACTCGTCGTGCTGGTCGATACCCCAGGCTTCCTTCCCGGGACCAGGCAGGAGGGGATGGGCGTGATCCGCCATGGCGCCGGACTCCTGCACTCCTTCTCCGCGGCGCGGGTTCCGAAGGTGACCGTCGTCCTGCGCAAGGCCTACGGCGGCGGGTTCATCACCATGAACTCGCGGCAGCTCGGCGCGGACGTCGTCCTCGCCTGGCCTGGCGCCGAGATCGGCGTGCTGGGCGCGCGCCAGGCGGTGGGAATCATCCACCGCCGGGCGATCGCGGGATCGGCTGATCCCGAAGCCGAGCACGCACGACTCGCCGAGGAGTACGCCGAGGGACATCTGGGGGCTGAGGTCGCCGCCGGGGCCGGCGACGTGGACGAGGTGATCGAGCCGGTCGAGACGAGGGCGCGCCTGATCTGGGCGCTCTCGGCACTCGGCGGAGCAAACGGAAGAAGGAGAACGGAATGACGACCGAGACCATCGAGGCGACACGCGAGGGGACCCTGTGGCGGGAGGCCCCGCCCTACTTCGACGATCTGGAGATCGGCGACTCGATGGAATCGTCGGGCCGGACGGTGACCGAGTACGACGTGGTCTCGTTCGCCGCGCTGACCGGTGACTGGCACCCGCAGCACGCCGACGCCGCCTGGGCCAAGGAGAGCCCCTTCGGCCGCCGGATCGCACACGGGATGCTGGTGCTCTCCTACGCGCTCGGCCTGCTCCCGATCGACCCGCGGGTGGTGCTTGCCCTGCGCTCGATCGACGGCGCCGTGCTGAAGCGGCCGGTCGGGCTCGGGGACACGATTCGCGTCCGCGCCCGGCTCGCCGACAAGCGCGTGCTCGGAGCGGAGACCGGGCTGGTGACACTCGCCGTCCGGATCGTCAACCAGGCCGACGAGCTGGTGGCGCGCATGGAGATCGTCGTGCTCTGGCGGCGTCAGACCGAAGCCGCCGAGGCACCGCCATCCGGCGACGAGCTCTCGCCGCTCCAGGACGGCAGGTTGCTCGCCTGATGCTGGCCGACAAGAGATTCCTGATTACGGGTGTCCTGACCCGGAAGAGCATCGCCTTCGCCGTTGCGCACGAGGCACAGCTCGCGGGCGCCGAGGTGTTGCTGACCGGCTACGGCCGCACCCGCCGGATGACCGAGCGGGCCGCGGCACGCCTGCCGGCGCCGCCAGACGTGCTCGAGCTCGACATCAACTCCGAGGAGGATCTGGCTGGTCTGGCCGGAGAGATCGACAGCCGGTGGGGCAGACTCGACGGCGCGCTCCACGCGATCGCCTTTGCTCCCGCGGACGCGATCGGTGGGCGCTTCATGGAGACGCCGCCGGAGAGCGCGCTTGAGGCCTTCCGGACGAGCGCCTATTCCTACAAGGCGCTGGCGCAGCACCTCGCTCCGCTGATGGAGGGCGGGGGCAGTGTGGTCGGCCTCGACTTCGACGCGTCGGTCGCCTGGCCGTCGTATGACTGGATGGGCGTCGCGAAGGCGGCCCTGGAGTCCGTCAATCGCTACCTGGCGAGGGAACTGGGCCCGCGCGGCATCCGCTCGAACCTGATCTCGGCCGGACCGATCTCCTCGCCTGCAGCCAGCGGCATCGATGGCTTCGACCACCTGGCCGCGGGCTGGCCGGACGCCGCGCCGCTCGGCTGGGACACCGAGGATCCGACAGCCGTCGCGCGCGCAGTCTGCTTCCTGCTCTCGGACTGGTCCGAGGCGATCAGCGGAGAGGTGATCCACGTGGACGGCGGAGCTCACGCCGTCGCGGGAGTGAACGGGGCTAGCGTCCCTTCCAGTTTGGAGCTCGCTTCTCGCTGAAGGCGGTCGCGCCCTCGATTGCGTCCTCGGAGGTGAACACGGGCGCGACGATCTCGCCCTGCTTCGCCCAGAAGGTCTCGTCGTCCCAGGAGCCCTGCTTGTTGAGGATCGACTTCGAGGCCGCGGTGGCGAGCGGCGCGTTGGCCGCCACTTCCGCGGCGAGCTCCAGCGCGACGTCGAGCGCCTTGCCGGGCTCCGCGACGCGGTTGACCAGCCCCAGTTCCGCGCCGCGCTCGACGGTGATGGTTTCCCCCGTCAGCGCGAGCTCCATCGCGATCGCAGCCGGCAGGCGACGGGGGAGCTGACGGAGCGCGCCGCCCGCGGCCACCAGTCCACGCTTGGTCTCCGGAATGCCCAGCTTCGCTCCCTCGGCGGCGACGATCAGGTCGCAGGCAAGCGCAATCTCGAGTCCGCCGGCGACGGCGAATCCCTCGATTGCCGCGATCAGCGGCTTCTCGGCTGGCTTCTGGACGATCCCGGCGAAGCCGCGGTCAGCCCAGGGCCGCTCG
Source organism: Solirubrobacterales bacterium (assembly GCA_036276255.1). Lineage (GTDB taxonomy): Bacteria > Actinomycetota > Thermoleophilia > Solirubrobacterales > 70-9 > DASUPK01. The sequence goes on along the minus strand of DASUPK010000079.1, from coordinate 327 downwards.
CCGGTGGCGAAGGCTTTCAGGTCCATGCCCGAACTGAACCCCTTGCCCTCGCCTGCGATCACGCCGACGCTGAGCTCGTCGGTGGAATCGAGCTCGTCGAGGGCGGCGTTCATCGCCTCGGCCATCGCGAGGTTGACGGCGTTGCGCGCGTCAGGCCGGTTCAGGGTGATCAACAGGACGCGGTCGCGGCGCTCGGTGAGCAGAGGCTGGTCGTTCACGGTGCGGGACCTTACAATCGCCGCTGCGCAGACGCGCCCAGGTAGCTCAGTTGGTAGAGCACATCTCTCGTAAAGATGAGGTCGCCGGTTCGAGCCCGGCCCTGGGCTT
>DASUPK010000078.1:0-24462 GCA_036276255.1 Solirubrobacterales bacterium | reverse complement strand
CCGTGGGTTCCCTTTTGCTGCAACGGGTCGTTCAGGGGGGCTCGAGAACTGGCGACGACCCCGCTCATGCGCCAAGATGCTCGAACCGCCGTGGACGAGACCGCACGCAGAGGAAACTACGAATCGGGCGCCGACTACGTGCTCGAGTACGGAGAGCTCCGGTTCTCCTTCAACGAGCGCGACTTCGCCCAGCGAGTGGAGCAGGCGGCCGTGAAGCTCGACTTCGTGCGCCAGGGGCTCGACGAGCACGAGCTGGAGGATCTGCTCGAGCTGGCCGTCAACGGCGAGATCCGTGAGCCCTGTTCCCCCCTCGGCGGCCACGTCAACGAGAACTGGGACGAGCTGGTCGGCCCGTCCAACAAGAGCCTCGTGCACTGGCTCCGCCGCCTCGTCTTCCGCGGCGCCTGGCTCGACCAGCGGGTCAAGGAGGGCGAGCTCGACATCATCTTCGACGAGTCGACGCAGACCTTCGGCTACGTCCAGCCCGACCGCGACTCCGAGCTGATCGAGCTCTCCGCCGAGCCCTCGTGGGGCACCGTCGCCTACGGCGGCCGCGACCGCGCCTAGCTACTGCTTGACCTTGTCGACGGGTAGGCCACCTGGGCGCTTGCCCACGCCCACCACTGCGACCAGCGCCACAACGAGGACCGCGATTCGGCGAGTCGAGCGCACGAGAGCGATTATCCCTCCAACCAGGTCGGTTTGCCCGTTTTCGGGACCTCGCTCGCAATCCGCTGCATCACCCAGTAGAAGCGCGGCAGCTCCGGGTAGACGATCGCCTTGCCGGTCGTGATCAGGCCCACCGAGATCGCACGCTCCGGGTCGGCCCAGCCCATGATGTTGATCAGCCCGAGGTGGCCGAAGGCCAGGTCCGTGTCGCGGCCGTAGAGGCTCACGTAGTCGGCGCCGAGCATCAGGCCGTAGGAGAAGCGCGTCGGGAAGACGAGAGAGAAGTCGATCTCGAGGTGGGACTGCTCGGTGAGCGCTCGCCGGATGGTTCTCGGCTCCATCACCCGCACGCCGTCGAGCTCCCCTCCCTCCCTGAAGATCTCGAAGAACCGCGACAGCTCGTTCGCCGTCGTGACCACGTTGGCGGACGGCACCAGAGCCGTCAGGAAACGGGGGTCGTTCGAGAGCTCGACCACCTGATCGAGCGGCGACCCGAGCACCCGCTTGACCAGCGTGGAGAGCGGTGGGAGCAGAGGCGGTCCGGTCACGTATGCGGGGGCGACCCGCTCGACGTCCGCGGGCGCGACGCCGTAGTTCCCCCACCTGAACCCCAGCGGGTCCAGGATCTCCTCGGCGAGCACCTCCCGGATGGTCTTTCCGGTCACCCGGCGCACGATCTCACCGAGGATGTACCCGCCCGAGACCGCGTGGTAGGCGAGCATCCGGCCGGGGCGAATGGACGGCTTCTCCTCGCAGATCAGCCTGACGATGCGGTCCCAGTCGTCGATCGAGTCGAGGTCGAGCGCCTCCTTCGGCATGGAAGCGACGCCGGCGCGGTGCGCCAGAACATGGGCGATCGTGGTGCCCTCCTTGCCGTTCTGCGCGTACTCGGGGATGTACTCGCTGACGCGATCGCCGATGTGGAGCTGGCGGCGCTCGTCGAGCAGGTGAATCACCATCGCCGTGACCGCCTTCGAGGCGGAGAAGATGCACGCGGGGATCTCGGTCGTCATCGGGACCTTCGGCGCGTCCTCAGGATCATCGGGCCCGTTGCCACGCGCGTGGCCGATGGCGCGGTCGAGTACGACCTTGCCGTTCCGGCGAACGCAGAGCTGCAGGCCCGGATGGACGCCGCTGCGATATAGGTCCACCGCCCCCTCCCAGATGTGCTCCACCGTCTTTCGGTCGAGTCCCGCGGCGCGTGGATCCTCCTCGGCGGCGGTCGTGGTCACCCCATCGAGATTCGACGGAACCCGGACCCGGTGGAAGACATCCGGGACGCCGGGCAGGTGCGGCAGGCGCAGGACGTCCGAGAGATGTGGACGTCGAGGTGCCACCTAGAGGCGGCTGAGCAGCTCCGCGTTGTTCCCGGTCGCGACGATCTGGTCCGAGAGCGCCTGGGCGGCCTCGTCCGGGTCCATCTCCGCGAGCTCAGCGCGCAGGCTGCGCACCTTCTCCATCTCGTCCGGATCCCGCAGCTCGTCCTCCCCAGAGGCGCGACACTCGGTGATCACAAGCGCCGGGACGATTCCTTTGGCGGCCAGGCCCGCGTCGAGGCGGAGCAGCAGGTTCTCGGTCGTCTCCAGCGCCTCGCGCACCTCCGCGCCGCGGTCGTCGGAGTCGAGGACGGTCGCGATCACTGTCAGCGATCCGCTGCCCTCGTCGTCAAGCTCGCGGCCGGCGCCGAAGATCCGCTTGACCCTGGCGGCGTCTCGATAGCCGAGGGCGAGACGGCTGAGCGAGTCGATCAACACGACCACGTCCTCCCCGCTCTCGGCCAGCCGCTTCGCGTGCCCCATTGCCAGCTCGGCGGCCCGGATCTGCTCGCGGGGTTCCTGGTCCGCCGTCGCGGCGAAGATCTCAGCCTGCGGAAGGGCTCGCTCCCACTGCGGGACCTCCTCGGGGCGCTCGTCCGCGAGCAGGACGCAGAGGTGCGCACCGGCATCGGCAATCGCGGCACCCAGGGCGCGCAGGAGCGTGGTGCGGCCCGAGCGTGGCTGAGCGAGCACCAGCACCCTCTGTCCGAAGGCCAGCGGCCCGAGCAGGTCGACCGCGCGCACGAGCGGGTCGCCGACCGCGTCCGGAGCGAGCAGGCGACGGTGTGGCGGCGCCGCGGTCAGATCCTCGAAGTGCTTTCGCTCCCCCTCCGGGCTCTGCCCGTTGACCGTCTCGACCCGGACGAGCGCCCGGTGGCGCTCGCCGCGGCGCGGCTGCCTGGCGGGACCGCTCACCTCGTCGCCGGGGCGCAGCTCGCAGCGCCGGATCTGCGAGGCGGAGACGTAGACGTCGCCCTCTTTCTCGCTCATCCCGCTCAGTCGCAGGAAGCCGTATCCCTGGGGCATCCGGTCGAGCACGCCCGTGACTTCTTCAGAAGCCTCCTCATCGGAAGCCTCCTCCTCGCCGCCGCCGGCCTCTTCCGAAAGACCCTCTGTCTCGGCGGCGGCTGCGGGGGAGGCAACCTCCTTTGGTGGCTCCTCTGACTCACCACCCTGCTCCCCGATCGCCTCGATCAGCTCGTCGCGGGTGAGCATCCGGTAGCGCGGGACGCCGAGCTCGCGGGCCCGCTCGTGCAGGTCGGCCAGACTTAGGTCCTTGAGGGCCATAGACGCGCGCATGCTAGTCGCCTGGATGAGGCGACCGCGCTAGGCGGTGACGACCCTTCCGGGATCGAGCCCCTCGGCCTCGGCGACCGGGCCCCATGCCTCGGCCTCCTCGTCGATTCGGGGAGGACTCCAGCCGAGCTCGGCCCCGAGGGTCTCGGCGACGGCTCGGACGCGAGCGCCGTCGCGAAGCTCCGAGGCGGCGACGAGGCCGAGCCTGGTGCGCCGCAGCAGCACGTCCGCGACCGAGCGGGCCTGCTCGTGCCTGGCGGCGACCACCACCTCCGCCATCAGGTCCGGGTGGCCCGTGACGATCGGCTCGGCGAGCTCGGGACTCGCCTCGCAGAGGTCCAGGACCGCGCGCGACGCATGCCCGTAGCGGAAGGCGAGCTGGTCGCCTGCGCCCTCGGGAAGCTCCGCGCTCGTCTCCAGGTCCTCCGGTCGCGCGGACATCCCTAGGGGGATGTCGTCGGTGCGGCACTCCGCCTCGCGCCCCTCGCGCTCGACGATCCGGTCGACCACCTCGGCGGCCATCCGGCGAAACGTGGTCAGCTTGCCGCCCGTGATGGTGAGCATCCCCGAGGAGGTCTCGTACAGCTCGGCCCTGCGCGAAATGTCGACGGACTTCTTCGGGTCGCCGGAGGAGATCAGCGGGCGCACGCCCGCGTACGCGCCGGTCAGGTCGCCGAGGCCGATGCTCGTCCCGAAGTACGTGTTGAGGGCGTCGACCAGGTAATCGACGTCGTCGGCGGCCGGCGGCACGCGGTCGATCTCGCCCTCGTAGTCGTTGTCCGTTGTCCCGACCAGCACTCGCCCGTACCAGGGCAGCGCGAAAATCGTGCGGTCGGCCCCCGCCGGCACGATGCAGGCGGCGGTGCCGATGTCGAGATCGCCGGTGGAGATCGTGACGTGCGATCCGCGGCTCGGCCGGATCTTCGGGATCTCCTCCTCGGCGAGCAGCTCACCGGGCCTGATCCGATCCGCCCACACGCCCGTCGCGTTGACGACGTTGTCGGCGTGGACCTCGACCCGCTCTCCGGAGTCGGCCTCCGTGAAGGCGACGCCCGTGGCGCGGCCGTCCTCCTCGAGGACCTCCGTGACCTCCGCGCCGTTGACGACCACGGCGCCGAAGCGCTCGGCCTCCCCCAGCACCGTGAGCACGAGCCGCGCATCGTCGGTCTGGCAGTCGTAGAACATGTACGCCGAGCTCGGCTCCATCGGCTCGAGGGCCGGGATCAGCTCGATGGCCTCCTCCCCGTCGATCGTCCGGTGGCGGTCCGGCGACCAATACTCGGCCTCGTCACGGTGCTCGTTGCGCTGGCTGCGCCCCCGCCCGATGCGAGAGGTCGCCATCACGTCGTACATGTTCAGGCCGATTCCGATCGCCCGGTTCTTACGCTCCCCGCCGAGCGCGGGCACGAGGAACGGCGTCGGATAGACGAGGTGCGGCGCCAGCCGAACGAGCAGCTGGCGCTCCAGGAGCGCCTCCCGCACCAGGCCGAGATCGAAGTTCTGCAGGTAGCGGAGGCCGCCGTGGACCATCTTCGACGAGCGGCTCGAGGTGCCCTGCGCGAAGTCGCCCCGTTCCACCAGGGCGACCGAGTAGCCGCGCGAGGCGGCGTCGAGCGCCACCCCGGCGCCGGTGATGCCGCCTCCGACCACGACGACGTCGAAGGTGTCCTCCTGCATCGCCTCCACTGCCTGTTGGCGCGAGATCATTCGAGGAACTCCACGACCTGGTCGGCGGGAAGCCGCTCCGGCGGCTTCTGCTCCTGGACCGGCGTGCCGAGGTGGATCAGGCCGATGAAGCGCTCGCCCTCGGGCATCCCGACGGCGGCCCGGCCCTCGGCGGTTCGCAGCACCTCCGGCGTCCGCCAGTAGGTGGCGAGCCCGCGGTTGTGGCCTGCCAGCAGCACGATGTAGGCAGCGCAGGCCGCGGCGTGCAGGTCCTCCTCGTCCTGGATCGGATCCCCGGTGAGCGCGCAGGAGGCGACGACGAGGGTCGGGGCGCGATCGAGCTTCGAGGCCGATTCCGGACCGGCCGCCTCCTTGAGGCGTTGTAGGGCGGTCGGCCCGATCACGCGAAAGCGCCACGGGTTGGTCAGGTTGTGGTTCGGCGCCCAGCGAGCCAGGTCGAGGATCTCCTCGACCAGCTTGCGGTCAACCGGCTCGGGCCGGTAGGCCTTGTGGGTCCGGCGCGTGCCGATCGCCTCCTCGACTTCCATAAGAGAAACCTAGCTGTCGCTACTCCGAGGGCAGGCGGCGGCGGTAGCGCAGCCAGCCGGCCCAGACGATGGCGCCGCCCAGCATCACGATCCCTAGGCCCATCAGCCAGCCCGTGACTCCCCCGTCGCCGCCATCGCCCGAATCGCTCGAGGACGCTGGGGCGATCGGAACCGGCTGGTCCTGCTCCGGCGCTTGGGTGGCGTCGGAACCCCCCGGTGCGGGCTTGCTCGCCCCGTTCGCCTTGGCGCCGGGCGAGCCGCCGCCCGTCGCCCCGCCGCCCGCGCCGATGCCACCGGTGGTGCCGGCCACGTTCGAGACCGCCCGCGGCACCGGATTGAGGGGGAAGGCGGCGCCGTTCACCGCCATCAGCGCCTGGCCGGTCACCCAGACCGGAGTCTGGTCGCTCGCCGCCGAGTATCTGTAATGCCCGTCCGGGGCCTGGGTCGAGGCCAGGTAGCTAAGCGGCGTCCCGCCGCTTCGCACGGACGCCGGGGAGATTCCCGCCGCGAGCAGGCCCTGCGCGGCCCAGGCCGTCGATTGGGCATTGACGGGGCCGCCTGAGAGGGCGAAGCCGCCCCCCGATCGCTGCACGCCGCGCAGGTACGAGACACCACGCTGCACGCCGGAGCCGCTGCCCGCCGCCCCCAGGGCCTGCAGGACGGCCCCCGTGCTGTCGGGGTCGCTCGCCGACTTGGCCGCGAACCCCCAGCCGCCGTCGTCGTTCTGGACGCTGCGCAGCCACGATGCCGAGCGCGAGTTGCCTCCCGTCGCCCCGGCGGCCTTCAGCGCGAGGACGCCGAAGGCGGTCGGGTTCACCTGCTCAGCCCAGGAGCCGTCGCCGCCCCGGCGGGCGAGCAGGCGGCTGACCAGGTCGTGGCCCTGGAAATGCCGGGGATCGAGGCCCGCGCCTCGCAGCAGCAGGATCGTGCGCTCGATGTCGCCGGTCGTGCTGATCTGTCCCACGGTTCCGGCCAGGTAGCCGATCGGGGTCGCGTCTCCGTGATCGACGTCGAGCGGATTGACCCCGGCGGCCTCGAGCCCGAGAACCGCCCAGCCGGTCATCGCCGGGCTCGACTCCTCCCCGCGGGCGAACGCGAAGCCGCCATCGCCGTTCTGAGAGCCGCGCAGCCATGCGACCGCGGCGGACGTGCCGCCACCGGACGCGTCTGCCCCGGGGCCGCCGACGAGTGCGGGCGTGGCGATCAACAGGGCGGCGAGCACGCAGGCGGCGCCCGTCGCGACCCCTCTCGGCGGCCGGCCCTCGGCGCGAGAGGGCTTCCAGGCGAACTCGAAGCGCCGCCGGTAGCGGGTGAGCATCCTCACCATGGCCGGTCCGGCGACCAGCGCGAGCGCGGCGTTGCCGGCGGCGTGCGCGATGTTGAAGGGCAGGCCGCGGGCCGAGATCGCCAGGTAGCGGTCCAGCGACTGCTCACCGCCGAAGCCGAACATCACGGAGAAGTCGAGCAGCGCCCCGTAGGCGAAGCCGGCGAACGCGCAGACCGCGGCGAGGCTGAGGCGGCCCATCCGGCGGCCGGTCGCCACCGCGAGGGCGGCGCCGAACATCCCGGTGAGCCCCCAGCCCGCCATCTGCCACGGCGTCCAGGGGCCCTGCCCGAGCCAGAAGTTGGACACCAGGCCGGTGAGCGCCCCGACGGCGAAGCCCGGCGCGCCCCCAAGCGTGTAGCCCGCGATCAGTGTGATGTCAGTGCTCGGCACCACGTTCGGGATCGGCGAGAAGGCGACGCGCCCGGCGACCGAGATCGCCGCGAGCGCCGCAACGAGGGCGACGATCTGCGAGGGCGGGCGGGATCGCTCGTACCACGCGAACCCGCCCAGCAGGGTCAGGGCGAGCACGGTGACCACCGCCGCCTGCCAGGTCATCGCTTCCCCCCGGCTCGAGCGGGCGAACCGCCGGCCCGCGGCGAAGAGCCTCGCAATGCGGCGATCCCGTCCTCCACGGTGATCGCGGACCCATCGAGGATCCGAGCCACCTCACTGGAGAAGTACCACCCTCCGGCGAGCAGTTCTGCGGCACTTCCGTCGGCGGCCACCTCTCCGCGCGCGAGCAGGACCACCCGGTCGGCGAAGGTCGTGGCGAACTCGACGTCGTGGGTCGCGATCAGCACCGCGGTGCCCGCCTCGGAGAGGCTGCGGCCGAGCTCGGCGAGCTCGGCCTTCCGGGCGCGGTCCATACCTCGGGTCGGCTCGTCGAGCAGCAGCGCACCGGGCAGCTCGCCGGCGCCGCTGTCGCGCCCTGCGACGACGATGGCCAGGGCGAGGCGCTGGCGCTCCCCGCCGGAGAGATCGCGCGGATCGGCGTCGACCATCCCCTCCAGCCCGAAGCGCCGCAGCGCCTCCTCGCCGTCGGGGCTGCGCAGCTCATCGCCGACGCGCTCGTGGACGAACATGTCGCCTGGCCGCTGCGGCAGGAGCGCCACCCCGGACGGCGCCTCGACGCGGCCGCGCTGCGGCTCGACCAGCCCGGCCGCCGCACGGAGGAACGTGCTCTTCCCCGCCCCGTTGCTTCCCATCAGCGCGACGCGCTCGCCACGCGCGATCTCCAGCACGGTGCCCCGGAGCGCCTCCGTGCGCTCCTCGCCCGATCCCAGCTCGACCCAGACGTCCCGGGCGGCGAGCGCGGGCGCCTCCCGGCGCCAGGTACGCCGGGTCGGAACCTGGGGCGCCGCCGCAGCGCCGGCGATCTCGATCCCCGATCGCATCAGCGCCCTCCGTGCCTCCCGGACGCTGGGCGGCGGCGGCAACCCGACGGCATCCAGCAGCCGCGCTCCTGGCGTGGCCAACACCTCGTCGTGCTCCATGGCCCAGCCGAGGAACTCATCGGGTGGGCCGTCGAATGAGATCTCGCCATCCTGGAGCGCGATCGCACGGTCGGCCGCCGCAAGGCAGCGCTCCAGCCGGTGCTCGCCGAGCAGCACGGCGACGCCCCACTCCTCGTTCAGGCGCCGCAGCAGGGAGATCAGCTCGTCGCCGGCGACGGGATCGAGCTGGGAGGTCGGCTCGTCGAGCAGCACGAGCCTGGGCCGGGTGGCGAGGGCGGCCGCAAGCGCGACGCGCTGAAGCTCCCCTCCGGAGAGCGTGTCCGTGGTGCGCTCGAGCAGGTGGTCGATCGCCAGGGCGAGAGCCACCTCCTCGACCGCGCGGGAGCGCGCGGCCGGTGCCACTCCGCGCAGCTCGAGGGGCAGCTCGATCTCGGCTCGCACGGTGGTGCTGATCACCTGCGTCTCGGGCTCCTGGGCCACCATTCCGACGGCCTCGGCCAGCTCGGCCGGCCCGTGCGAGCGCACGTCCATTCCCGCGACCTCGAGCTCGCCCTCGATCGCCCCGCCGTGGAAGTGCGGCACCAGGCCGCACCCCGCGCGGAGCAGAGTGGACTTCCCCGACCCCGAGCGGCCGGCGAGCACGACGAACTCGCCGGGCTCGACGGTCAGCTCGATCGCGCGCAGCGCCTCGGCGCCCGCCTCGGGATAGCGGTACGAGAGCCCGGTCGCCCGCAGCACGGCGTCAGGCACGCGCCCGCCACCTCCTCACCGCGAACGGGGCCGCCGCCAGGGCGATCACCGCGGTGCACAGGGACAGCGTCAGCGGGCCGGTGTCCACCGCGATCCGGGGGTAGGTGTCGAAGTCGCCCGCGCCGGCGAGCCGAGCCGCCAGCCCGGCCCCGAGGATCGCGGCCGCCGTCAAATACAGCGGAAGATCGTCCCGAGAGCGCTCACGGCGCAGCCGGTGACGAATCCCGAGCGAATGGCCGCGAAGCTCCAGGGTGGCGGCCACGTCGACGGCCCGGTCGAGCGATCCCTCCACAAGGCGCCGGGCCATCGCCGGGCGGCCGACCGGCTCGGCGCCGGGACCCCGCAGCGCGACGGCCTCGCGCATCCGCGCCCCGTCCGCCGCAGCCAGCGGCACCATCCGCGTGACCAGCCCGGCGGTCATCGCGGAGCGCCGGGCGACGGGCCGGAGCGCGCGCAGTACCCGATCGGGGTCCACGCAGGCCGAGTAGACGCCGAAGGCGAGCACGACCGCGACGACGCGCAGGCCAATCGCGGCGCCCGCGGCGAGCGACTCGAGCGTTACGTCGGTGTTCCCGAGCACCGGCAAGTCCCAGCCGCGGACCAGGATCGTCTCCCCCCGGTGAGCGACCAGGGCGTTGACGACGATCATGAAGATCAGCAGGGTCAAGCCGAGGCGAAGGGACGCCCTGACGGCTCGGCCCGCCCCGGCCGCGATCCCCGCCAGCGCGGTCGCGGCGGTCGCTGCGATCAGCACCAGCGGGCTCGAATAGACGAAACCCACCACCGCCAGCGCGCCCAGATAGGCCATCGCGGCGCCGGCATTGGCGCGATGAAGCGGGCTTCGCCCGGCTGTATAGGCAAAGGGTGATCTCACTGTACGGGCACCCCGATTGCTCCCGCTCCGGGCTGTGTGGCGACCGCGTAGTGGTTCCGCAGCGCCGGGCCGACCCGCGCGGCCGCCGCGGCCACGCCCTTGGCGTCGGTGCCGGTGACGACCCAGACCGGCGGCCCGTCTCCGGGTCGAAGCGCTGCAATCAGGCCGCCGCCCTTGCCGAGGCTTCCGACGGGCTGACCCTGCTGGTTTAGCAGTTCCAGCAGGGGCTTCTTCACGCCGACGAAGCGCGCGAAGACGCCGCTTCGATCCGGTCCGCTACCGAGCAGCGGCGGGACTCGGTCGTGGCGAATCTTGCTCCAGGGTCCGACCACGATGTCGGCGGTCCCGTCCGAGTTGCCGAGTCCTGACGCCCGCGCGCCCGAAGCCCTCAGGGCCCCCTCGACGACGTCGCAGGGCGCGACGGCACCCTCGCAAGAGACCGCCGGCGTCCACCGATGCCCCTGGAACCCGTGCACGAACGGCTCCGGCCAGGAGCCCACCACCGCTGGAACCCGCATGGCGGCGGTCCAATCGCGGTAGTCCCACCAGATCCGGTCCCCGCCCGCCAGGTCGTAGTCCGTCGAGCCGACCGGCGACTCGATGCCGTTCACATAGAAGAACCAGTCGCTGCTGCGCCCGCCGCTCGACGTGCCGGAGAGCCCGCCGATCGACTGGACGAAGCCGCCGCCGTAGCGGGTCGTGATGTCCGCGTTGCGGTCGAGCACACGGAGAACCGTGTCGGACTCGTGGATCGAATCGGTCTTCTGGACGAGCACCCCGCTGCCGTAGTCCTGGGTGACGGTGAGCGAGACGTCGCCCTCGTCCTCGCCGGGGCCGAGCCCGCAACCGGCGGCCACCGTGGCGACGAGCGCCAGGGGGGCCGCCAGGATGCGGGCGCGGATCACTTCTTGCCCTTCCCCTTCTGCTTCGGCCGGCGGATCTTCTCGCAGTTCTTCGCGACCCTGTCGGTGCGATCGGCCTTGACGACGTCTACGCCGCCACCGCACTTGACGGTGTCAGGCCCCCCGCCCCTGACCGCGATTCGGTCTTTGCCCCCTCGAGACTTGATCTTGTCCGGCCCGGGCGTCCCAGCGATCTGGTCGGCCACGTCGCTGCCCGCGATCGTCAGGCCGCGGTGAGCCGGACAGCTGGCGATGTCATCGGCGACGCAGACCGTCCCGTACTGACTGGGGATATCGCGCCCGCGCGTTGCGAAGAGCTGCGCGACGCCGGCCGACCCGAGCTTGACCTGGGCGTTGCCGTCGGAGCCGGTGAGAGCCTGCGCGACGCCGCCGGCGACCTCCGCGCCCTCTGCGTTCGATTCGACCCCCGTTCGCGAGAACGCGGAGACATGCACGGTGATCGACGAATTGGGTCGGGCCCGCGCCGGCGCCTGCAGTTCCAGGTCGGAGATGCCGCAGAAGAAATCCGGCGGCGGACAGGAGTCGGTGCGGATCAGATACCAGACCACCTCGTCGCCGCCCGAGACCTTCACCTGGTCTCCGCCGACCGAGGACTCCACGTGGTTGACCTTCAGGTACCAGAAGTGCCCGTCGTCGGCCTTGTATCCACCGAAGCCGCAGATCCCAAGGCCGAAGCCGAACGCGTCGGTTACCGAGACCGGGCGAAGTGCCTTCTGGGTCGCCTCAGCGTCGTGAACGACGCCGAGAGCGGTCAATCCACTGACCGTCGCGGTCCGCCCGGAGCCCCCGGAACCGGTCCCGAAGCAGTCCGCATCCGGATCGGTCTTGATCTGGGCAGTGTCCGTGTACTGGCGGAGCTGCGCGAGGGCCTTGCCCTCGGTGTTCAGCACCCGCAGGTTGACGCCGACGCTCGCGCCCGCGCCGGCCGGCAGCGCCGCAAGCGCGAGCAGCGCTGCCAGCGCCGTGATCGCAGATGTGATTCTCATCAGTGAGCCACCCCTTCCTCGAGGGTCGTGTTGGCGGGCCGGGGACAGGTCTCCTGGCTTCCGGGCTCGACTGAGGCGCCTTCCCAGGGCGTCGTGGACTCCCCAGTGGTCTAGTGCGACAGCATCGCCCGGTCACAGTGGCGGGACCGCGCCGGCTTCTCACCGGACTTCCCTTGACCACCGGCCGTTATCGATCGAACCCAGCCTAAAGAAAAGGGGCGGCCCGAAGGCCGCCCCTTTCGCAACATCAGCTGGAAGAGACCCTACTTCTTGGCCTTCTTCGCCTTGCACTTCTGGGTCGACGTCGCGGTCTGCGAGCTGCCGTCCCAGAAGGTGGTCGTCTCGCTGCTGACCATCTTCTTCTTCTTGCTCTTACAACGGGCCATCACGTAGTACGTGCTCTTGCCCGTCTTGACCTTCGTCTGCGTCGTGTCGAACAGCGTCAGGTCCGTGCCCGGCGTGTTCGGGAGACCCGTCACGTCGAGGGTGTTCGGGCCTGCTGCGTACTGGCCGTTCAGCACCAGGGTCAGCGAGTTGGCGATACGGGTCCAGACATAGAGAGTCGTCGGACCGCCGCTGACGAGCAGGACCGGGTTCGGCGAGGTGAAGAAGCCGGTCTTGTTGTTGACCTCATCCGAGCCCGTACCCACGATGCTTCCGCCACAGGCGGACTGAATCGCGGCCGTGGTGGTCGCTGCATCCAGAGTCGCCTTCGGACACGCGGGCAGGTTGCCGTTGACGAACTTGAGCTGCTTGTCCAGCGTGAACTTCGTCTCCTTCGCGGCCGGAGACCCGGTGAAATCGCTGTACGTCGTCGCGATGATGTTGTGCAATGAAACGCCCGAGAACGTCTTCGTCTGCAGCTTCGAGGGCGCAACCGTTGCACTCAGGGTCTGGCCTGTCGGAACACCCGCGTAGGCAGTGCCCGAGACGGCGAGCGCCCCGGCCACGGCCAGCGTGGCTCCAATCAGATACTTGCGCTTACGCATACCACTCCTTTTCCGTTGGGCAATTTCCCTGGTAGCTACCCGAATTGAGGGGCCACCAGCCCATGGATTTGCCTTCTCTCGCTGAACCTAACACAGCAAATTGGGCGTAGTTGTGCGGTTTGTTCCTCTGAAAGAGACTGACCCGATTAGTCGGTAGGCCGGAATTCCCGAGCCCGATCGGGCTCAGGGGTTGGCGTAGACGTGGGTGTAGTCGCTCATCTCGGCGATCTGCCCGATCGAGGGCTGCTGCGGCTGCTTCGTGCAGGCCGGCGCGGGCAGCGCCGAGCTGCTCGTCTGGCCGCTGAACGGGAACTGCTTGATCGTGTCGAGGAGCTGCTGCGGGGTGTCGAAGGTCGCCCGGTTCGAGAAGAACGGGTTGCCGGTATAGCTGGCGTCCGGTCCGAGCGTGGTGACGAGGCCGGGCGGGCTCGCGCAGGGCCGCGTATCGAATGTGTCGAGCCCATGGGCGACCTTGAGCGCGCTGTTGGGTGCGACGTAGGGGTTGGTGCGGGAGTAGGCGAGGCGGTGGGAAGTGAAGTTCGCGAACGACTCGGGGTAGGTGGGCGCGGAGGTGCGGATGTAATGCCCTGAACCGCCCGACTCGGTCGTGCCGACGGCGTTGGTGGCGACGGCGAAGTTTGCGATCAGGCCCGTGATGTCGTTCTGGTAGCGCCCGATGCCCGAGATGATCGGCGTGAGCTGCTGAGTGAACGGATGGAGCTGGGTGAGCAGGGGCGGGAGATCGCTGTTGAGCAGCGTCTGAAGAGCCGGCAGGCCGGTCAGGCCTCGCTTCTGGGTCTTGCGCAGACCCACGAAGAAGCCCTTGAAGTCCGGCGTCACCTTGGCGATCGGCTTGAGGTCGGCACTGAGGGCCCTCGCCGAGGGATGGAGCTGGGTGACGACCGGATTTGCGAGGCGCGAGAAGCTCGCGAGCCGGTTGAGCGTCAGCTTGGACTCGTCGAGGAACGTCGGCAGCGCTCGGAAGGTGGCCTCGAGGTCCTGGTTGCGCACGGCCGTGGTGTGGAAGACGATGCCCGAGTTTCGGATCAGGCCCTGGAGCTGGCCCTGCCGCTCGCTGAGGGCCCCGAAGACCTCGCCGGTGTTGCGAACCAGCTGTTGGACCGCGCCCTGCTGCGTGTCCAGCACGCGCAGCACCTTGTTCGCGTCCTCGGCGAACGGCGCGAGGTTGGCGATCGCGGCGGAGAGGTCGGCGCCGCGCCCGTAGCTCGCAATGGCGAGCTGTTGCATCCACGTCTGGAACGCGGCGCGGGTCTTGGCGTCGAAGGTCCTGAAGATCTCGTCCAGCTGCACGGATGGCTCCACCTGCGCCTTGGGCAGGGTTCCGCCCTCCGGGAGGTTCGGCCCGCTGCCGTCACCCTGGCTGAGCTCGACGTAGGTCTCGCCGAGCAGCGTCTTCTGCCGGAGCATCGCCCGCGTGTTGGCGGGGATCGGGGCGTACGGAGTGTCGATCTCGAGGGTGGCGACCGCGAGGTCCTTGTTGGGGCCCGAGTTGGCCAGACTGATGGACTTGACCTTCCCCACCGAGACGTTGTGGATGCGCACGTCGGATTCCTGCGCCAGCTGAGTCGCCTCGGTGAACGGAACCTTGATCCTGTAGCCCTCCGGCTTCAGCGGCACGGGACCGCCGAAGGTCGCCCACAGGAAGAGGAGCAGGCCGAAGCAAGAGAAGGCGAACGCCACCGCTACGGCGATCTGACCGACTGTGGGTGCCCGCTGACCCATCAGGTGCACCCCGGAATGTTGGTTGCCCTTGGCTGCCCGGTGAGCTGGTAGAGCATGCGCAGATACGGCTCCGACCGCAGCACGCTGTCCGCGGTCCGGGCGGTTCCGCAGCTCTCCAGGACGATGCCGCGCCGGATCGGCCCGTAGGCGTCCTGGAGCAGATAGGTGGCGTTCAGATCGTGGTTCAGCCACGGCACGTAGAACAGGAAGCCCTCCTGGTCCCCGGGCGGGTTGTACGCGAGGGCGTTCAGCCCGGAGTTCAGGTTCGTGAAGCCGGTGCGCAGGCCGGGTGAGGCTTTGCCGAGGCCCTGCGAGATCTGAGCCAGATGCGTGACCGGGCTGGCGACCTGCTGCGTGAACGGCCGGATCTGGTTCTCGATCGGCCCCGCGGTCTGCTGGAAGAACGGACGCAGCGCCCGCAGCGCCGGCGCGAGCGCCTTCGCGCCCGGGATGGACCTCTTCAGGGCCGGCCCGGCCTGGAGGGCGAGGCTGTTGGCGCTGGTGAGGGCACCCTTGGCCTCTCTCAGCGTGGACGGGAGCTCGCGGATGGAGCTGCGGATCGACGCCTGCTCCTTGGCGAACGAGGCGAGCACGGCGTCCGAGGAATCGACGAAGTTGACGAGGTCCTGATCGCGGTTGCCGAGCTCGGTCGAGAGGAGCTGGAAGTTGTGGATGGAGTTGGCGATGTTCACGCGCCGCGTCGCGAGGGCGCCGGAGATCCGGCCGATGTCGCGAGCGAACGGATCGAGGCGCCGTAGGGCGTTGGAGAGCTGCACGTCACGGCCCTTGGCCGGGTCGAGCGCCTCCGCCCCGTTCGCCAGCAGGAGCTTGAGGAATTGCTGGGTGTCCGCGTCGAGCGAGGCCAGGACCTCGTCCGGGTTCACCTGGGGCTGGGTGGAGGCGAGCGGAATCGTCGAGGCTTCCTTCACCTCCGGCGCCGACTGGGTCCCGGGGTCAACCTCGACGACCATGTCGTTGAGGCCCGTCTTCGGCCGCAGCAGGAGCGAGGAATTGGTGTGGATGAGCGGCGCGTACTTGTTGTCGATCTCCATTCCGACGACGGCGTGGCCGTCCTGGAGCGTCACGCTGCTGACCTCGCCGACCTTGATGCCGGCGATGTCCACTGACTGTCCCTGACCCGGGGTGATGGCCTGGGCCGTCGAGAATTCGGCCTTGAGCTCGAAGCGATCCGTGCCGATCAGCGGCACCCAGCTCGGCAGCACGGCCCGCTGGTTCACCAGGATCACGGTCACGGCGAACAGGCCGGCCAGGATCAGCCCGGTGATCGCCAGCACGTCGCGCAGGTGGGTTCTCAGGGCGTGTCTCATGGGTACGGAGACGGGTCCGGCGGGCCCTGGTTGGCCGCCGGCCCGTTCAGGTCGGGGATGGGGTTGCTCTGGCAGGTGACGTCGGTCCTGAAGGGAGGCTCGGAGCTGGTGACGGGCTTCGTGCCGATCGGCGGGACGGTCGTCCCTCCCCAGAGGGCCTCCTGCGGCGGGGGGCCGCCGGTCGACAGCCGCAGGTTGGGCACCGGGCCTCCCGGCGGGACCGCGCCGCCGGCCGAGAAGAAGCGGAGCGACGGGCCGTTGCCGTCGAACGGCTGGGATTCGCCGGCGAGGCCGGTCACCGTGTAGCCGAACTCCTTGTAGTTCGGCACTCCGGTGTTGAAGTTGTAGCCGCCGCCCGAGTCGCTGAGAACGACGTTGCTGGTGGGAATCAGGACGTTGTCCACGCACCCGCTCAGCTGGCCGATCTGGGAGAACAGCGGCCTGCCCTCGTCCGTCGACTTGCCCGCTCCCGGGCCGGCGACGCGCAGCTGGCCGGCGATGTATCCGAGCTCGTTCTTGCCGAGCAGGGCCGTGGTCTGGTCGATCCAGGGCTGGGAGGCCGCAATCGTGGCCGGCAGCTCGCGGATGCCCGGGGTGATGTCCAGGGCGAAGGCCCTCAGGTAGGGCAGTGTCGCGTTCGTGTGGCGCAGAGACGGCTCGGCGATCTGCAGCGTCGGGCCGAGCAGCCTGATGGTGCGCTGCAGGTTTTCGGACTCGGACGCGAGCGCGCCGGTCACGGTGTTGAAGTTAGAGATCAGGCCCTGCAGCTGGGACTCGTGGCCATTCAGGGCGCCGAAGATCTTCGCCTGCGCGGCGATCAGATTGGAGAGATCGTGCGGGGCGGTCCCCTGAAGCGCCTGGTTGACGATCGCCGAGTCCCGAGCGGCCGTCTGTCCGTAGTCGAATGACTTGGCGATCGCCTCGGCGGCCGTGAGGCCCTGAACCTCGGGATCCTGCGTCGCGTCGTCGGCGGCGGTCGGCTTATGCGTGAGCGCGGTGCCGTATCCCTCGAGGAGCTTCTGCAGGTTGGCGCGGTCCGGGGCCTGCAGAGAGGTGAGGATCTGGTCCAGCTGCACCGCCGTGGAGGTCTGGGTGACCGGGATCGTGTCGCCGTTCGAGAGCGAGTGAGCGCTCGGGCTGCCGGGGTGCACGTCGACGAAGAAGTTGCCCTCCAGGAAGATGCGCGGCCGGATCTCAACCTGCGCGTCGCTGTGGATGGGCTGGCCGTTGTCGTCGACCGTGAAGGTGACCTCGGAGTAATTGCTCGCGCAGTTCCCGGTCAGTCCGTTGTCGCAGACGCTCTTCACGCTCTCGACCTTGCCCACGTTGACGCCGGCGATCCGTACCGGCGAGTCCTTGCGGATGTTGGCCCCGTTCTTGAAGACCGCGTGGAGCTCGAAGTGGCTCTGGAACGGAATCGACTTGGTCCACGCCAGGTAGGTGCCGACGATGACCAGGGCGATCAGGATCAGGGCGTTGCGGACCCGGTGCGGCGGGTTCCCCTTCCGGTAGACCCGCTCGTCGTAGTCCTTGCCCTTCACCTTGACGGGCGGCTTGTTTGCGCGCTCGTCCGTCACTTCTTGCCCTTCTTCTTGGACTTCTTCTTCGTGACCTGCTGGAGGATCTGCCCGTCGGTGTGGATGCCCTGGTTGCCCGGGACGTTGCCGATCGTCTGACCGCCGGGATAGCCCTCGTTCCCCGACTCGCACTCATGCGTCTGCCCCGGCGACGCGGTGTTCGGGTACGGGTTGTAGTGCAGGAAGTTCGTGGTCTGGCCGCCGCCGTTGGCCGGTCCGGAGCTCGGGCCGATCTCGCTGTTCGGCCCGATCGGCGGCTGCAGCACGATGAATCGCTGGCTGGTTCCGATCCCGTCGGCCGAGCCCAGGAAGCTCGCCACGTTCCTGAAGAGCAGGGTCGCGTAGTTGCAGACCGACTGAGCGGGAGTGATGAACGCCAGCGGCGGCCCCAGGGTGTTGTTGAACGTGGTCAGGTCGTTGATGCCGGTGCGGGCGCCGGCGTCGTTGGAGAGGTTCAGCACCGCCTGGGCGGTCGGGTCGAGCTGGGCGTTGAACGCCGGAGACAGTGCAAGCGCCTTGACGCCCTCGACGATCGAGTTCCCGAGGTCCTTCTGGACCGGCGCGATCGCGTGGAAGCCGGGGCGCAGCTCGCCGAAGAGCTTGGCGGTGTTGGCGAGCAGCGGCCGGATCGTCGGCAGGGTCGCGATGGCGGTGTCCTCAGTCGACGGCGACTTGGAGATCGCCTCCTGAATGAACGGGCGCGAGACGCGGGCGAAGGCGCCGAAGGTGGTGTCGAGGTCGACGAAGAGCTGGCCCTGGATCTCCGCGACCGGGGCGACCTCCGCCGCGGTGGCCGAGAGCGAGGAGACGAAGTTGGCGAGCCCGGTGTTCGGATCGGCCAGGTTCCGCATCACCGGTGTGAGCACCTGAACCAGCGGCTTCAGCTGGCCGATCGCCTCGTTCAGGTCCACCCCGCGCCCCGCCAGAGCGTTTCCGAACTCGAGCAGGTTCGACTGGATGGCCGTCCTGGTCGGGGCGTCGAACATGTTGAAGACCTGATCGATCTCGACGGGCTCCGGCCGCGCTGCGGTCAGGGGGACCGTCGATCCGGGCTTGAAGCCCTGGCTGGAGTTGCCGCGGTTGATCTGCAGGTACTTGAGCCCCAGAGCGGACTTCGCCCGGACGACCAGGGTCGAGTTGTCGGGGAGTGGGTCGATGTCCTGGTTGAGCTCCATGTCGACCTTGGCCACCTGCGTGGCGCACTGGCGGGTGGGGTCGTTCGGACAGGGGGCGTTGTTGACGTTCTCGGGCTCGATCGACTTGATCTGGCCGATCCGGATTCCGCCGATCCGAACCTCGTTGCCCGGCACGAGGCTGTCGGCGTTCGGCAGCTCGGCGGAGAGCTTGTAAGTGGGAACGAACGGCAGGCCCTGGTTGGCCTGGTAGGAGAGAAACACCGCGACCACGATCACAAGCACGGTCACCGCTCCGACGAGCGTCGGGCTGGCGGCCAGGCTGCCGACGCGCCCGCCCCTCATGCGCCGTCTCCGAGCAGGAACTGGAGGAACATCTGCGCCTGGTTCATCGAGACCGCCTGCGAGTCGGGCGAGTTCTTGCCGTTCCCCTCGCCGTCAGGCGTCGTGGTCGTCGTGCCGGAGTCCGTGCCGGAGTCCCCGCCTGAACCCGAGTCGTTCGGGGTCGTCGGGGTTCCAGGCGGAACGAGCTGCGGGATCAGGTCCTGGATGTTCGGGACGTTGACCTGGGGCAGCGGGGAGGCATTGTGGATCCCCGCCTTGGAGATTTTGGCCTTCTTCCCCTTCTTGGCCGGGGCCGTGGTGCTCGCCGCCTTGAACGTCGCCTGGCAGACGTCCTGGAAGCTGTCCGAGACCTCAACGCAGCTGGTGAGCTGGAGGTTCGAGCGGAGGAAGTGCCCGTACGAGTCGAAGCCGTTCGCCGTGCCGACCGAGTTGTAGATGAAGTTCATGAGGTTCTGGAAGCCCTGGGTCTTCTCGAAGGTGTTCAGGAACGCCGAGAAGTTCTGGCCGATCGAGACCGAGGAGTTGGCGGTGTTGGCGAGGTCGCTGAGCATGCCGTCGGAGGCGGCGAGCTTCGGCCCGGCGGTCTGGGCGGCGTCGCCGAGGCTGGTGAGCGCGGGGATGCCCTCCCTGGCGAAGGCGGGCAGATTCACGGTCGCCTTGCTGAGCCCGGGCGCTGCGATCTTGATGTCGGTGAAGAGCGGGGTCCCCTGGTCCGCGAAGTCCTTGAGCTTGGTCATCGTGAGCCGGACCTGGTGGAGGGTCGCCGGGAACTTCTGCAGACCGGCCTCGAGGTCCGCACTGCGCTCCGCGGTGGCCTGCCCCGAGATCGCCGCGTTGTGGAAGAAGCCGGAGATGTGCGTCCGCTCCCGGGCGAGCGGCGCGAGGACCTGGTCGCCGTTGCTGGCCAGGCTGGCGAGTTGCTTGTTCTGCTCGGCGAGGATCGCCAGGACGCGGTCGGTCTGCCGCAGTGCCGGATTCGCCCGGTCGATGACCTCGCCGAGGTCCTGCCCGCGCCCCGCGAGCGCGGCGCCGAGGCTGTTGAGGATCAGCCGGAAGCGGTCGTTGTACGGCAGGCGCTGGATGTTCTGGATCAGGTCCAGGTCGACCGTGGTGCCGTTGTTCTCCAGCGGCAGCAGGTACTGGCCGGCGCCGTCCTGGCCGTCGGGGATCTTCTGGAGCAGAGGCGGCAGGGGGGTTCCGGGGGCCCGGGGCTGGGTCGGGGTGCAGTCGACGAACCTCTCGCCGATGAGCGACTGCGGGCGGATCAGACAGCTCGCGTCCTGGCGGAAGTCCTTGAAGCCCGAGTCGGCGATCTCCATGACGACCACGGCCTTGCCGGGCACCGCGTGCGGGCCGCCCTGGAGGCTGGCCGTCTCGGTGTCGTTCGAGACGTCGACCGATTGGACGGTGCCGACCGTCGCTCCGGCCACCCGAACCTGCTCGCCCGAGACCACGAACGAGCCGTTGTCGAAGTAGCCCCGGACCAGGTAGGTGCCGCTGGTGCCGTTCGAGCCGATCGCGGGCAGTGCGATCAGCAGCGCGGCGAACAGCAGCCCGGCGACTATCAGGACGATCCGCCTCATGGCCCGGGCACCGATTCGCTCGAGTCACAGGACGAGGTGCTGGCCGGCGCGCCGTTGGGCGGACCGAGGAAGACGCCGGCCGGTGATGGCGTGGCGAACGGGTTGCTGCCGAGCAGGACGGGCGAGGAGGCGCCGGGGCAGCGGCGGAACAGGTTGTAGTTGGGGCCGCCGAATGCGCCGAAATCGGCGAACGGAGTGGCGGAGTTGGCCGCAGTGAGAGGCGTGGTCGGCTGGAAGACGGCCATCCCCGCCGGCTGCACCCGGACGTAGTGGCCGTTGGCGTCGTAGTAGCCGGCGGTCTGGTTGAGGTGCGCGATCCCGGCGGTCAGGTCGGGCGTGTAGGGTCGGAAGAACCCGAGGATCGGCTCCGAGTCCTGCATCGCCTTGACGGTGATCGGCACCGCGTCCGCCGCCCGCTTCTGGAGGGCCACGAGGTAACCGGTCGCGTCGGCGAGATCGTTCGACTTGCCGTTCAGATTGAGCGCGCGGTTCAGGTCCCTGAAGACCGGGACCGAGCGGGTCAGCAACGGGTGGAGCTGCCGGAGGAACGGTGCGAGGTTCTTGGTGCTCGTCCTGGTCGCGTTGATGAGGGGGGTGAGGTCGTCGAGCGCGGGCCGGAGGTTGTGGAAGGTCGTGTTGGCCTGGCGGAGCGTGCCGGGCAGGGCGACCAGGGCCTGGTCGAAGGAGCGATTTTCGCTGGCGATCGAGCCGAGGGCGACGTTCGCGTTCTGCGTCAGCGAGGAGAGATCGGCGCGGCGCTCTGCGACGGCGGAGACGACGTTTGCGCCGTTGACGATGAAGTCGGTGAGGGTGCCCTCGTCCCGGTCGAGCTCCTGGAGCAGGCGATCGGTCGCGACCAGCGACGGGCTCAGGTACTTGTAGGTCTGATTAGCCTGCGGGCCCTTGCCGGCGTACACGGTGGCGGACCCCTGGATGACGTTCCTGAGCGCCTGGCGCTCCGGGCCGCGGAGGGTGTTGAAGAGTTGATCGAGGTCGACCGGGGTGGTCGTATCGGTCTCGGAGATGATCGCGTCACTCGCGAGCTCGGGGTTGTTGTCCGGTCCGGGCTGGAGCGAGATGTAGCGGTTGGCGATCCCCGAGAGCGACGTCGCGCGGACGATCGCCGTGGTGCCCTCGTGCAGCGGCCGGTTCACGGAGATGTCGACCTGCGCCTGCCCGCTGTCGGTCAGCTTGACAGCGTCGACACTCCCGACCGGAGCGCCGCCGATCAGGACCTGGTTGCCCTTGACCAGCTGGCCGCCGGTCTCGAACAGGAGGCGGTAGTGGGTCGAATTGCCTCCGCTGGAGAGCAGCAGCACGAGGATCGCGATCGCGACCAGCACCAGCGCGCCGATCGCGGCCAGGCGAGCGAACCTGCCGCCCCCTCGTACGCGCCCTCCCCCACGGGGTGTGATCGTCCCGTCGCCAGGGCTCACATTCGCTCCACCCAGGAGCAGGCCCGTTGCGAGCCATGAGCGTCCGTTCGGGTCCCTATGACGGTCCCATCCTCCAGCAGCTCCTCACCTGCTTCCCAGCAGCCTCTCTCTCCTGCCGCACTCCAGCAGCTCCACAGGCGATCCTATCTAGGACCCCAGGCGCGGAATCGGTATTTGGCCGTACTTTCCGAGGTGTTAACGACTGCTTAATCGCCTCGATTTCGACCCGTTTCGGGGCTTCCCTGCCCCCCGGCGGCTCATCCGGAGCCGGAGAGCTCGTCCACGAAGATCGTCCAAGTCCAGGACCTCGTCGAGGACGAAGACGCCGTTGGCGGCGGAGGGATCCTCCAGGACGATCCGCCTCGCCGCCACAGGCGGATGCTGGAAGAGCGCCTCGAGCGCTTGGTGGAGCAGATCAGGCAATCGCGGTAGTGACCAGGTTCACCCAGTTCGGGTGATGAAGCCGGAGGCTGGGTGCGATTCCCTGAGATGAGCCGACGATGACAACGAAAGCCGATGCAAAGTCCTCGGACGACCCAGGTCCGATCGCTCTCTACGAGCAGAACGTGATCGACCGCATCCAGGACTTCAAGGACCCGCACCAGGAATGGCGGCGCCTCTTCTCAGAGCTGTTCGGCACCTTCTTCCTGGTGCTGGTGGCGGCCGGGGGCGGGATGATGGGCCACGCCTTCCCAGCCCAGGTCAGCCACACGGCGGCGGTCGTCGCACCGGGGCTGATGGTCATGACGATCATCCTCTTCATGGGGAAGGTCTCGGGAGCGCATCTCAACCCCGCGGTGAGCATCGCCTTCGCGCTGCGCCGAGACTTTCCCTGGCATCGCGTCCCGGGCTACATCGTGGTGCAGCTGATCGGGGCCACCCTCGCGGCCCTCTTCCTGCACGCGGTGATCGACGTCTCGGCCACCTACGGGGCCAACTACCCCGCTCACGCCTACTCAGCCATGGCTGCCTTCTGGATGGAACTGATCCTGACCGTGGGCCTGGTCAGCGTGATCCTCGGTGTCTCCTCCGGTGCACAGAACGTCGGCGTCGTCGCCGCCCTCGGGGTCGGCGCGTATATCGCCCTGGCCGGCCTCTGGGGCAGCCCGATCTCGGGCGCCTCGATGAACCCGGCCCGCACATTCGGACCCGACCTGGTCGGCGGCGACTTCACCAGCTACTGGGTCTACGTCGCCGGGCCGGTGGCCGGTGCAGCGGTGGCAGGGGTGATCGCCTTCGTCCTGCGCGGTCCGGGTGGCGGCAGGTCAGGTTCGGCGGCGGCGCAGGGTGGCCTCTTCACCGAGGCCCGTAAGCCGGGCGAGTCATGAAGCCGAACGAAACCGCGCCGAAATGAAAAAGCCCCGCTTCCGCAGGGCTTCTCTGAGGCACCGCTACCGGGATTCGAACCCGGGTTTCCGGACTGAGAATCCGGCGTCCTAGTCCCCTAGACGATAGCGGCGAGTTTTGTGACGGCCGTGAGTGTAGCCAGGCCAACGCGGACCCATCCAGGGGGTTCGACCCCGGCGGGATAGGCCCTAAGCTTCGCGAGCCCCGCGGCTGTGGCGGAACTGGTAGACGCGCAGGCTTCAGGTGCCTGTGTCCTTCGGGACGTGGAGGTTCGACTCCTCTCAGCCGCATCGTCCGCTGCCCGCTCAGGCAACGGCCTTCTCGGCCTCATTCACGGAAGCCCGGCCGCTCAGCCGAGGTGACGAAGCGCCGATCGGGCCGCGTTGTAGCCGTTCATCCCGTGGGCGCCGGCGCCCGGCGGCGTCGCCGCCGAGCAGATGTAGGTGCCGTCAATCCCGGTGCTGTACGGGTCGAGCGCGAGACGCGGGCGAATCAGGACCTGGACCGGGCCATTGGCCCCGGTGATGATGTCGCCGCCCACGTAGTTCGCGTTGTACGCCTCGAGGTCGGCCGGGGTCCGGACGGAGGTCTCGGTGATCCGCTCGCGAAATCCCGGGGCGAAACGCTCGATCTGCCCCAGCATGGACTCGGTGGCGTCGCCCGTGTAGCCGTTGGGGACATGCGCATAGAGGTACAGCGGGTGCAGGTCTCCCTTCGAGCGGCTCGGATCGGCGAGGTACTGCTGGCCGACCAAGATGAAGGGACGCTCGGGCATCTCGCCGCGGTTGACGGCGCGCTCAGCCAGCACGATCTCCTCGAAGGTGCCGGCCACGTGCACGGTCCCTGCACGCCGGCACGGCTCGTTGGTCCACGGGACTCCGCCCTCGATCGCCAGATCGAGCTTGAACGCACCCGGGCCGTGCCGGAAGTGGCGATAGGAGCGGGCGACCCGTGCCGGGAGCCGGTCGCCCGCGATCTCCGCCACCGCCGACGGGGCGAGATCGAAGACCACCACGTCGGCGCCGGCGACCTCGCCGTAGGAACGCACCTGCCGGCCGGTCTCGATCTTCCCTCCGTGTTCACGGAGGATCGAGGCGAGGGCGTCCGGGATCGCCTGTGAGCCACCCTTGGCGATCGGCCACCCGAAGGCGTGGCACGCGTCGATCAGCGCGC
>DASUPK010000077.1:0-3135 GCA_036276255.1 Solirubrobacterales bacterium | reverse complement strand
CGCGGCCTCGATCCGGGCCGCGCCGGTCTCGGTTGCTGTCCCGTCAGCCATCGAGATCGGCGAGCTTGGAGGTCACCTCGTCCATGTCCTTGTCGCCGCGTCCGCTCAGCGTGAGCACGTCGTAGCCGTCTCCCCCGCCGTTCTCCAAAAGCCACGCGATCGCGTGCGACGGCTCGAGCGCGGGAATGATCCCCTCCAGGCGCGCCAGCTCGCGGAACGCGCGCAGGGCCTCGGCGTCGGTCGCGGACTCGTACCTCGCCCGGCCGGAGTCCCGCAGGTGGGCGTGCTCGGGCCCGACGCCCGGGTAGTCGAGGCCGGCGGAAACCGAATGCGCTTCGAGGATCTGGCCCTGATCGTCGGCGAGCACAGACGAGAGCGCGCCGTGCAGGACCCCCGTGCTGCCCGCCACGAGCGAGGCGCCGTGGTGGCCGCTGGCGAGCCCCTCGCCCGCCGCCTCGACACCGACCAGCTCGACCGGATCGTCGAGGAAGGCATGGAAGCTGCCGATCGCGTTGGAGCCGCCGCCGACGCAGGCGATCACGCGAGCCGGCAGGGAGCCCTCGGCGTCGAGCGCCTGGCTGCGGGCCTCGTCGCCGATCACCCGCTGCAGGTCGCGGACGAGCGCCGGATAGGGGGCCGGCCCGACCGCGGACCCGATCACGTAGTGCGTGTCGCCGACGGACGCGACCCAATCGCGAATGGCGGCGCTGACGGCCTCCTTCAGAGTGCGCGCACCGGCCTCCACCGGGATCACCTCGGTCCCGAGCAATCGCATCCGCTCGACGTTGGGCGCCTGGCGGCGGATGTCCTCGCTGCCCATGTAGACGGCGCAGTCGAGGCCGAACAGGGCGCATGCTGTCGCCGTCGCGACACCGTGCTGCCCTGCGCCGGTCTCGGCGATGATCCGCGTCTTGCCCATCCGGCGGGCGAGCAGCACCTGACCGACCGCGTTGTTGATTTTGTGCGCTCCGGTGTGGGCGAGATCCTCTCGCTTCAGGTACACCCGCCTCCCCACCCGCTCGGAGAGGCGCTGGGCCAGGTAGAGAGGCGTGGGCCGGCCGACGAAATCGCGGAACAGCACCGACAGCTCGGACTGAAAGTTCTCGTCCTCCCGCGCCTCGGCCCAGGCCGCGCTGAGCTCGTCGAGCGCCGGGATCAGCGTCTCGGGAACGAATCGGCCGCCGTAGGGGCCGAAACGCTCCTCCACCGCGGTGCTCATGGCGCCGTCACCCGCGGCGTCTGCTCGACGCCCGCCGCTGCCAGGAAGGCCTCCACCTTGTCGTGATCCTTGCGCCCGGGCTCTGCCTCCACCCCAGTGACCACGTCGACGGCGTACGGCTTCACCAATTCGATCGCCCCGGCGACGTTCTCGGCGGTCAGGCCGCCGGCCAGGATCATCGGCACCGTCGAGCGGCGCTTGATCACGAGGTCCCAGTCGAAGCTCTTACCCGTCCCGCCGTGGATCCCGTGCCAGTAGGCGTCGAAGAGATGGAAGTCCGTGCGGAACGCCTCGGCCGCCTGGACGTCAGCGGCGCTGTCGATGCGCATCGCCTTGATCACCTTCGCTCCGGTACGTCGGCGGGCCTCGACGCAGAACGACGGTCCCTCCTCGCCATGGAACTGGAGCAGGGTCAGGTTCTCGCGCTCCGCTGCGTCGATCACCTCGTCGAGCGTCGAGTTGACGAACACCCCGGCGATCTCGCAGCGGCGCTTCAGGGCCGCCCCGATCTCCTCCGCGACGTCCGGTTTCACGCAGCGCGGGCTGTCGGGGTGATGGATCAGCCCGATCGCCCAGGCTCCGAGGCTCGCCGCGTGCTCCGCGTCGGCGAGGCTCGTCATTCCGCACACCTTGACCTTGGCCATGCGACAAGGGTAGGCGGATTCAACTTTTTCCCATGCGAGCAGGCATTCCGGGAAGTAGGCTGCGGTTCCATGACCGCGCTCGCGTCGGCCTCCAGGCGACTGGCTCTCGGCGTTTTCTCCCGAGTGCGCGGCGGCAGCCTGGAGTTGATCGAGCCCGATGGCCGGAGGCTTCGCTTCGGAGACCCGGACGCGGATCTCAGCGCAACCGTCGAGATCCACTCTCCCACCTTCTACCGGGCGTTGCTCGGCGGGAGCGTCGGCTTGGGCGTGGCCTATCGCGATGGCATCTGGGACTGCGACGACCTGGTCGGTCTCGTTCGGATCGCGGTCCGCAACCTGGGATCGTTCGACCGTCTCCGCCGGCGTCTCCATCCGATCCTCTCGCCGGTTCAGCGAACCCTCTGGCGGGTGCCCCGCAACAGCAAGCGGGCGGCTCGACGCCACATCTCGGCGCACTACGACCTCGGCAACGACCTATTCGCCCTGTACCTGGACGAGTCGATGATGTATTCGTCGGCCGTCTTCCCGGATCCCGAGGCGAGCCTCGCCGAGGCGCAGCGCAACCGTCTCGAGCGCATCTGCCAGGCCCTGGAGCTTGGTCCGGACGACCACCTGCTCGAGATCGGCACGGGCTGGGGCGCGATGGCGGCCCACGCCGCCGCCAACTACGGCTGCCGGGTGACCACGACGACGATCTCCACCGAGCAACGCGAGGGAGCCCTGCGGCGGATCGCCGACGCGGGCGTCGAGGATCGCGTCACCGTGCTGCTCGATGACTACCGGGACCTCCGCGGCCGCTACACGAAGCTCGTCTCGCTGGAGATGGTCGAGGCCGTCGGCTGGCAGTACTTCGACGAGTACTTCCGTCGCTGCTCTGAGCTGCTCGAGCCCGACGGTCTCTTCTTCCTGCAGGCGATCGTGATCGACGACCGGCTCTACGAGCAGGAGAAGGCGACCCAGAGCTTCTCCAACAAGCTGATCTTCCCCGGCGGCTGCCTGCCGTCGGTCGAGCTGATCCAGCGATGCATCGCGCAGGAGACCGACATGAGCACGATCTGGCTGGAGGAGATCGGCGCCCACTATGCGCGCACGCTCGAGCTCTGGCGCGAGCGCTTTTACGCCAACTCGGATCTCGCCGCCGAGCTCGGCTACGACGAGCCCTTCCGCCGCCTCTGGACGCTCTGGCTGGCGATGTGCGAAGCCGGCTTCCGCGAGCGCCGCCTGCGGGATGTGCAGGTCGTCTTCGCGAAGCCCCAGCACTCGACTAGGGTC
>DASUPK010000076.1:0-6227 GCA_036276255.1 Solirubrobacterales bacterium | reverse complement strand
CGGGCCGCAGGCTACAGGGACTTATCTCAACGCCAGATGAGCTTCACCCCTCCCCGAGCCGGTCCGCAACACTGTCCGGCGATGAGCGAGCCGTCCGAGCAGGAGGGGCAGCCGAAGCGGCATGCGGAGCCGCGGCGTCGGCGCGCCCACACCACCTCCCGCGACCTGGAGCGCTACGCGGGCCTGTTCGCGCGACGCACCCAGGTGATGCGCTCCTCGGCCATGCGCGACCTGATGGCGATAACCGCCCGGCCCGAGGTGATTTCGCTGGCCGGCGGCCTGCCCGACACCTCGACCTTCCCGTCCGACAGCTTCGCCGCACAGATGACCCGCATCGCGCATGAATCATCCGCCGAGGCCCTCCAGTACGGTCCGACCGAGGGGTTCGAGGAGACGAAGGCGTGCATCCTCGAGGTGATGGGAGCCGAGGGCATGGCTCCGGACCCCGACGACCTGATCGTCACCACCGGTGGCCAGCAGGCGATCGACCTGGTCACGAAGACACTCGTCAACCCCGGCGACCCGGTGATCTGCGAGGCCCCCACCTATCCCGGGGCGGTGCCGACGTTCTGCAGCTACGAGGCAGACGTCCACCAGGTGAGCACCGACGAGGACGGCATGCGGATCGACGAGCTCGAGGAGCTGCTCGCTGCGCTGGCGGTCGCCGGGCGGCGGCCCAAGTTCATCTACTCGGTGCCGAGCTTTCAGAACCCGGCCGGCGTGACCATGTCGGGAGAGCGGCGTCGGCGGCTGGTCGAGTTGGCCCGGGAGCACGAGGTCCTGATCTGCGAGGACAACCCCTACGGGCTGCTCCGCTTCGAGGGCGAGCCCGAGCCGACGCTCTACAGCCTCGACGGCGGCGACTATGTCCTCTATCTCGGGACGCTCTCGAAGATTCTCTCCCCAGGGATCCGTATCGGGTGGGTGGTGGCGCCTCCCCCTGTCCTGGAGAAAATCGGCCTCGGAAAGCAGGCGGCGGACCTCTGCACATCCACCCTGACCCAGTACTTCGTGCGCGAGTATTTCGCGGAGGGCCGCTGGCGCGAGTACATCTGCGATCTGATCGGCATCTACCGCGGTCGCCGCGACGCAATGCTCGATGCCCTCGAGCGCCACTTTCCACAGGAGGCGGAGTGGTCCCGTCCCGAGGGCGGCCTCTTCCTCTGGGCGACCCTGCCCGACTACATCGACACCACCGATTTGCTTGCGAAAGCCTTGCGCGAGAACGTCGCGTTCGTGCCCGGCCGGGCGGCCTACGTCGACGGCCGCGGCGGGTCGTCAATGCGACTCAACTTCTCAGGATCGGGCGAGGACAGGCTCCAAGAGGGCATCCGCCGCATCGGCGGAGTCATCTCCGAGCAGGTCGCGCTCTACCAGACGATCACTGGGGAGCATCGGATCGAGCCCGATACGGGCGACGATGAGCCCGGCGGCGATGTCGTGCCGCTGCCGAGGCGATGAGGGTCGCCGTCCTCAAGGGAGGGAGCTCCCTGGAGCGCGGCGTGTCGCTGCGCTCGGCGGCGCGCGTGGAGGATGCGGTCGGCTCGCTCGGTCACGAGGCGATCGGAATCGACGTCGGTGGCGATCTGGTGAGCCGGCTGCGCTCCGAGCGCCCTGACGTCGTCTTCATCTCGCTCCACGGGCCGGGCGGCGAGGATGGAACCGTCCAGGAGCTGCTCGAGATCCTCGACCTGGCGTACACCGGGCCCGGGGTGGCCGCCTGCGCCCTCTGCATGGACAAGGTCGCAGCCAAACACGAGATGCGAGCCGCCGGCATTCCCACACCGGACTGGGCCGCGTTCAACGCCACCGCCTTCCGCGAGCTCGGCGCCGCCGACACGCTCGAGGAGATCGAGGAGCGGCTCGGCTTCCCGCTGGTCGTGAAGCCGGCGAGCCAGGGCTCCTCGCTCGGCGTCGAGTTCGCCTCCTCGCGCGAAGAGGTCCCCCAGGCCCTCGTCGCCGCATTCAGCTACGACGACCGGGTCCTGCTGGAGCGTTACGTGAAGGGTCGCGAGCTCGCCGTCAGCGTCCTCGGGACGGATGCCCTGCCGGTGGTCGAGGCGATTCCGCGGGAGGAGGACTTCTTCAACTTCGAGGCGCGGTACGAGATCGGCCGCACCGAGTACGTCTGCCCGGCCGACTTGGGCGACGCCGAGACCCGGCGGGTCCAGGAGCTGGCCACGCGGACCTACGAGATGCTCGGCTGCACGGGCTTCGCGCGGGTCGACCTCATGCTCGGCGACGACGGGCCGCAAGTCCTCGAGGTGAATGCGATTCCAGGTCTCACCGACACCAGCCTCTTCCCGATGGCGGCCGAGGCCGCGGGCATCGAGTTCACGCAGCTGGTCGAGCAGATCCTGGATTCAGCTCGGCTTCGCAAACAATCGGCGGCCACAAGCGGCCGCTCTCTCTAACCGCTCGGGGCTTCGCCCCTCGCTCATCAAAGTGCGGCCTGGTGGCCGCTAGACGTCGCCCTCGCCCGAGGCGAAATCCTCGGGCGTGACGTTGTCGAGGAAGTCCTTGAACTTCTCGACGACCTGCTCCTGGTCCTCGACCTCCTCGCCCTCGAACTCAATCGCCGATTCCTCGATCACGTCGTCGGCCGCGAAGATCGGCGCGGAGGTTCGGACGGCGAGAGCGAGGGCGTCGGACGGCCGCGAGTCGATCTCCATCTCGGAGCCGTTCATCGAGATCGTGATCGACGCGAAGAAGGTGTTGTCCCGGAGCTCGGTGACGGAGACCTTTTCGCACTTGGCCTCCATCTGATCGAGCACGTCGGAGAGGAGGTCGTGCGTCATCGGCCGCGGCGTCGATGCCCCCTGCAGCTTCATCAGAATCGCCGCCGCCTCCGGGTGACCGATCCAGATCGGGAGGAACTTGTTGCCGTCCACCGTCTTCAGCAAGACGATCGGCTGCTTGCCGACCATGTCGAAGCTGACTCCGTAGATGGTCATTCTCTGCACGCAGGTCTCCTCAGGCGTCCGCACGGATTATAGGAGCGGCCCGAAGCCCCCCGGAGCGTGGGAGAATCGACGCGATGCCGGAGTGCCGTCAACAGGCATTCATCGACGCGCCGCTCGACGTCGTTTGGGCCCTGGCCTCCGACCCGGACCGGCAGACGGAGTGGTGGCCGGACACGATCAGCTTCCAGTGCATCGACGGCGAATTCGAGCAGGGCTGCCGCGTCCGCAACGTCCAGTCCCGGCCCTGGCCGATGTCCGATCTCGAGACGACGCTCGAAGTGGAACGGATGAGTCCGGGCAAGGAACTGACGATCCGCTGCATGGACACGGGCACCTACACCCGTGCCGTCCTCACCGAGGGCCAGGGCGGGACGTTCATGGAGATGGAGGCGGGCAGCGATCCGAAGAACCTGAGCGTCCGCCTGCAGGTCGCGATGGCGGGCGAGCGGCTGTTCCGCCGCTGGGTCGAGCACGCGATGGAGGGGATCCGCTGCGCCGCCGAGGGTGAGCGTGTGGCGAGCTGAGTGGGCGATCCTGGACTCGAACCAGGGACCTCGTCCTTATCAGAGACGCGCTCTAACCAACTGAGCTAATCGCCCGCGGCCGCCGATTCTAGCCACGCCGGCGCAGGCGGCGGGCAAGCGAATCCAGTTCAGAGAGATCATCGAAGTGGAGCTCAGCCCTGACGCCGTCCCCGGCCCTGCGCACCCTGACGTCCTGGCCGATGGCGGTGCCGAGCGTGTCCTCGGCGTCAGCCATGGCGGCGCGCTCCTCAGCCGAGATCCGGCCGCCGGCCGGCGCCTTCTTGCGGCGCGGACCCTGGCCGGCGTGGCGCTCGGTCTCGCGGACGGACCAGCCCTCGGACGCGGCCTGCTTGGCCAGCCGCATGCGCTTCTCCTGGTCGGAGACCTGGAGGATCGCCCGGCCGTGGCCCTCCGTGAGCTCCTGCCCCTCGAGCAGGGAGAGGACGGGATCGGGGAGATCGAGCAGGCGGATCAGGTTGGAGATCGCCGCGCGGCTCCGGCCCACCCGGCGTGCGAGCTCCTCCTTGGAGATGCCAAGGTCGTCGACGAGGGCGGCGCACGCCCGGGCCTCCTCGACCGGGTTGAGATCCTCGCGGACCATGTTCTCGATCAGGGCGGCCTGCAGGCGCTCGTCCTCGGGAGAGGTCCGGACGACGGCGGGTACCCGGTCGATGCCCGCCTTCTGCGCTGCGCGCCAGCGGCGCTCCCCGGCGACGAGTTCGTAGCGCCCGTCGTCGAGAGGGCGGACGATCAGCGGCTGGAGCAGCCCGACCGAGCCGATCGAGCCAGCGAGGGCGTCGAGGGCGGCGGCGTCGAACTTGGCGCGGGGCTGGTCCGGATTGGGCTCGATCTGGGTGACGTCGAGCTCGCGGAGCTCGGGTCCGCCGGCGGAGCTCTCGGGCAGGATCGCCGCAAGCCCCCTCCCCATTCCTCGTTTACGTTCCGCCATTGGGTACCCCTTTGCATGTCCGAAGGACATGCTTCAGGCTGGTCTCAGCCATCCACGGCTCCGAGAGCGACAACCTCGTCCGCAAGCGCGCGGTAGGCCTTCGACCCGGAGGACCTCGGATCGTGCTCCGAGACCGGAATGCCGTAGCTGGGGGCCTCGGCGACGCGAACGCTGCGCGGGACGACGGTCTTGAAGACCCGGGCAGGCAGGTGCTCGCGGAGCTCCCGCTCGACGTCCCGGGAGAGCCGGGTGCGGTCGTCGTGCATGGTGATCAGGACCCCCGCCATCTCGAGATTTGGATTGAGGTCGCGGCGCACCAGCTTCAGGGTGTCGAGGAACTGCACCAGCCCCTCGAGCGCCAGGTACTCGGCCTGCACCGGGACGATCACCTTGTCGGCGGCCACCAGCGCATTGACGGCGACCGGGCCGAGCGACGGGGGGCAGTCCAGGAGCGTGTAGGCGAAACGCGAGCGAACCGGGCCGAGACCGTCGCGCAGCCGCGTCTCGTAACCGCTGAAGCGCGGCAGCTCCACGGCGGCGCCGGCGAGATCCACATGCGCGGGAACCACCCACAGGTTGTCCGGGCCGGCCGGCCGGGCGGCCTCGGCGACCGAGACCTCGCCGCTGAGGCAGTCGTAGGAGGAGGGCGTCGAGTCCTTGGGCAGCCCCAGCGCGACCGTCGCGTTGCACTGGGCGTCGAGGTCGACAATCAGCGTCTGCTGCCCGTCGCTCGCCACGAAGGCGCCCATGTTCACGGCGGTCGTCGTCTTGCCGACGCCGCCCTTCTGATTCGCGATCGCGTAGACGGTTCCCATTCGAATCGTTCGGGTCAGTGCTGTTCGGACCCGAACGGGCGCTTCGCCGCCATCCCGGGCCGGCGCGGCAATCCGTTCGGGGTCGGTCCATTCTTGCGGAGGAGGTGGATGTGTCTGTCGCGGCTGCCCGGATAAGGCCGCACGCTCCGGACCTCGGCCGGCTCCATGGCGAGCCGCGGGCCAGCTCGCTCGAGCTCGGCGTCCTCCGCCTCCGAGCGCCCCCCCTTCCAGGCGACCAGCACGCCGCCCTCGCGGAGCAGCGGGGAGGCGAGCTCCGCCAGCACCGCGAGGGAGCCGACCGCCCGGGCGGTGACCGCATCGTGGGCCTCGCGGCCCTGGCCGGCGGCCCACTCCTCTGAGCGCTCGCAGATGACCACGGCGTTCTCGAGTCCCATCCGGACGGTCGCGTCGCGGAGGAACTCGCACTTCCGGCCGGCCGACTCGATCAACTCGACGCGAGCCGTGGGCAGGCAGGCGGCCAGGACGAGGCCGGGCAGGCCCGCGCCGCTGCCAAGATCGGCGATCCGGGACGCCTCGACGAGCTCATCGACCTCCAGGCCGCTCAGTGAGTCCTCGATATGGACCTGGCGGGCCCGCCCCACCGTGGATGCCGCGATCGGCGCGCGCGGGTCGGACAGCAGCTCGAGCAGAGCCTCGAGTGCCGGCTCCGCCGCGGCGGGTGCGGAGCTCAATCGGAGACGAGGGGTGCGACGACCACGTAGCGGTTGGGCTCGTCGCCCTCGCTGTAGGTCTCGATCTCGGTGCGGTCGCGAAGGTGCTCGTGCACGACCCGGCGCTCGTTGGATCCCATCGGGTCCATCTCCACGGCCTCGCCGTGGGCGAGTGCGTCCTCAGCCGCCATGTCGGCTCGCCGCCGCAGCGACTCCCCCTGGCGGCGGCGGTACCCGGCGGCGTCGACCGTCACCCTCTTGCGGTCCTGCCGACCGCGGTAGGCGGCCTGGTAGGTGAGCAGCTG
>DASUPK010000075.1:0-2086 GCA_036276255.1 Solirubrobacterales bacterium | reverse complement strand
CCGGCGATGCCGCGGAACACCCGCTCGATCAGCGTCGCAGACTGCGCTCCGGGCCCGCCACGCCCGTAGTGCCGCTCCAGGTAGTACTGGCCGATCGACATGACCGTGGTCGCGGCGAGGTACCAGATGGAGGCGACGATCAGCAGCGGGATCACCTTGTAGTTCACCGAGTAGATCAGCGTCACCGTGTAGAGAAGCTCCTTCACCGCGATCACGTAGACCAGCGAGCTGTTCTTCAACATCGAGATCGTCTCGTTGCCGGTCGGCGGGATGAT
Source organism: Solirubrobacterales bacterium (assembly GCA_036276255.1). GTDB lineage: Bacteria > Actinomycetota > Thermoleophilia > Solirubrobacterales > 70-9 > DASUPK01. The sequence goes on along the minus strand of DASUPK010000075.1, from coordinate 1,811 downwards.
CACGCGCATCGCCTGGGGGAGGACGACCCGGCGCATGGTCTGACCCTGGGTCATCCCGACCGCCTTGGCTGCATCGAACTGCCCCTCGTCGACCGAGATGATCCCGGCCCGGACGATCTCCGACATGTAGGCGCCCTCGTTCAGCCCGAGCGCGAGCATCCCCGCGAAGAACGGCGTGACGAGGCTGTTGCCGTTGATGTGGATGAACGAGGGCCCGAGGGGGATCCCAAGGCCGATCGTCGGGTAGAGCGCGGCGATGTTGAAGAAGATCAGGATCTGCACCAGCAGCGGCGTACCGCGGAAGAACCAGATGTAGACCCAGCTCACCGTGCTCAGGACCGGGTTCCTGGAGAGGCGCATCAACGCGAGGATCACCCCGAGAACGATCCCGATCGCCATGCCGAGCACCGTCAGCTCGATGGTCAGGCGCAGGCCGTCGAGGACTCGGCTGTCGAACAGGTAGCTGCCGACGACCCCCCATTCGATGCGTTCGTTGGTGACGGCGGAGCGGATCACCGACGCGACGATGAGCAGGACGATCCCCGCCGCGATCCAGCGGCCGAGATGGCGGACCGGAACCGCCTCGATCTCGTCGGGCGGTTCCGGTCCTGTTGCCTTTGTCTCTTGGCCGGGGGTAGCTGCCACCGGCTTCCCTTCCGGTTAGTCGATCGCTCCGTTGATGGTCGGGTTGCTGATCGCGATGCTCTGGACTCCCCAGTAGTCCAGGATCTGCTTGTAGGTGCCGTCGGCCATCAGAGCCTTGACGGCGGCGAGGACCGGCTGCTGAAGACCGCTGTCCTTGGCCATCGCGATCCCGTATGGCGCATTCGCGATCGAGGGCGCCGGGCTGAGCTTGAACTTGCCGTCCGACTGCTTGACCGCATAGTCAGCCACCGGGGTGTCGGCGAACCCCGCGTCGACCCGGCCGCTCGAGAGCGCCAGGTTGACGCCGTTCTCGTCGGGGAAGGTGCTGACCGAGACCGCCGGCTTGCCGGCGTCCGTGCACTTCTTGCTCTGCGCCGTCGCGTCATCGGCTTCGGTGGTGCCCTCCTCGGCGCCGACCTTGAGGCCGCAGATATCGTCGATCGAGTTGATGGTGGGACCGCCGTCGGCTTTGACGATGAACGACTCGCCCGCGGTCGCGTAGGTGACGAAGTCGACGGTCTTCTCACGGTCCTTCGTGTCCGTGAACGAGGACATGCCGAGGTCGTACTTTCCGGCGTCGAGGCCCGGGATGATGCTGTCGAACGGCTGGTTCGCCACCGTCGCCTTCAAGCCCATCAGCTGCGCGATCGCCTTCGCGAGATCCGCGTCCATGCCGATCACGGTCTTGCCGTCGGAGCCGATGAACTCATCCGGGGCGTAGGTCGCGTCGGCGGCCACGCTCAGCTCTCCGCTCGACTTGATGTCGGCGGGCACCTGGCTCGCGATGGACGGGTCCTGCTGGACAGTGAACGAAGCCGCGGTCAGTGTCCCGCCGCTGGAGCTGCTGCTGTCGTTGTTGCTGCTGCCGCAGCCCGCTGCCACCGTAACGGCGGCGAAAGCGACCACTGCGATCAGCGCGGTAAGTCGGGATCTCATGTCTTCTCCTCCCCCTGGGGGGCATCGGGTACGTCCCGCACCCTACTGTGCCTAACTACTTCACTTTCTGAAGTATGCTTTCGCCTAGATGAGCACCGAGCCGCTCCTCAATCGTCCGTGCGGCGGACACTTCGAGAATGTTCTCGAGGCGATCGGCAATACGCCGCTGGTCGAGTTGCCGCGCCTGACGCCCAAGCCGGGCGTCCGCCTCTGGGCCAAGCTCGAGGGCC
>DASUPK010000074.1:0-2005 GCA_036276255.1 Solirubrobacterales bacterium | reverse complement strand
CTGTGACGGCGGGATGCCGCCGAGCTCGTCCGACTGTCCCAGCCGGCCAAGGCACTGGCTCTGCAGCAACGGGTAGAACTGCAGCACCTGGTCCGACAGGACCTGGTTGATGTTGATCGCGCTGGACTGCGTGGAGGCGGCGTCGACGATCAACGTCACCAGGGCGGTCAGGCTGCTCGGCGTGGTGACCGCCGGGAGCAGTGACTCCTGATCGCGGATGTGCGACGCCGGAGCGAAAGCCACCGTGCCGCGCAGCCTCAACTTCGGCTGCCAGCTGCTCGCCAGGCCGGCCGCGAACAAAGCGGACTGGCCGCCCTGCGAGTGGCCGGCGATCAGGTAGCGCTTCGAGATGTTCGGATCGGCTTGGCGCGCCGCCTGGACGATGTCGAGGACGCTGCGGGCCTCGGAGGTGCCGACCAAGTACGGGTGCTTGCCCGGCGTTCCGAGCCCCTCGTAATCCGTGCGCAGGACCGCGTAACCGGCGCTGAGCCAGGCATTGAGATCGGCATTGATGTAGCTCTCACCGGTGCCCGCCGGATCGCCCTGGGTGTCGCGAGAGGGCGCGCAGGCGTCCGCGACGCCGGTCGTGCCGTGCGCCCAGGTGATCACCGGCCAACCGCCCTTCGGCGGCTTGCCCTCGGGGACGCTGATCGAACCCGAGATCGCATCCTTCGCGCCCTGCGGGGTGCGCGAGGAGTAGAGAACGAGCTTCGTGTAGCGAGCGTCCTGGAGCGCCACGACGCCCGAGGCCTTCCGCGCCCAGATCAGGGTGCCGTGCCGGCCGGGGATGTTCTTCGGCGGCTTGTAGAACTTGAGGCCCTTCGGCCCCTTGACGACGGCGCTGTGCTTCTTCGCCTTCGCGTCGGCCCGCTGCGTGCAGGCGACGAGCGCGAACAGCGCGGCCAATCCGATGACGGCAAGAACGATCAGCTTCGGTGCGCGAAGCGAAACGGCGCGGGCTCGCAACTCGATCTCCTCTCTCGACCGGGATTCCTTCCCGGATCTGCCCCCTGAAGCTCCGGCAATCTAACCCACGGCCGACGGCAGAGTTGCGCAACGCCCCCGGCAGGATTCGAACCTGCGGCCCGCTGCTTAGAAGGCAGCCGCTCTGTCCACTGAGCTACGGGGGCCGGAAGCCGGAGCGTACCGCCGGCTCCCGTGGCTGCATGGGCGGTCGGCGGCGCGCGGAGCTGCGGGAGGCTCCCCGGGTCGGCTTTTCTCCCGCATGCCTGGATCCCGGCGCCGGACTAGGCTCCGTGGTCAGATGCGATCCGGAGATGTCAGCTCGCTCGGGCAGGCGCGGCGGGAGTTTCTGCGCAAGGAGTCGCCGTGGGTGATCGGAGGCGGCGTGGTCGTCCTCGTCGCCCTGCGTGCCCTGATCGGGGATCTGACCTGGCGCGACGCCGTGGCTATCGGGGCGCTGCTCGCGATCTATCCGTTCGGGGAATGGGCGATCCACGTCTACCTGCTCCACGCGAAGCCGATCAGGATCCGCGGGCGCCAGGTCGAGACGGTCGCCGCCCCTGCCCACCGGGCCCATCACGGCGATCCGAACGACCTCGACATGGTCCTTCTCTACTGGTGGCAGGCGGCTTTCCTGATGCTCGTCGCGGTCCCGCTCACTGTCGGGCTCGTCTCGGTGATCGTCACCCTGTTCGCCGGGCCGGTCCCCCTCGGCGTGATGGTCAGCGGAGCGATCGCCGGGTACTGCATGGTCTTCGTCTACGAGTGGACCCACTTCCTGATCCACACCGCGTACGTGCCGCGCGCCGGCGCCTACAGGGCGGTCTGGCGGAACCACCGGCTCCATCACTTCAAGAACGAGCACTTCTGGCACGGGATCACGAACAACCTCAGTGACCGAGTCCTGGGCACCAATCCCGATCAGCGAGAGGTGCCGAAGTCGAAGACGGCTCGCACCCTCGATCCCGCCGGATGAGCCTCGACGAGCGCTGGATACGCTCGCTGCACGTCGAGGCGATGCGCCACGCCGACCTGCACGCGG
>DASUPK010000073.1:0-31174 GCA_036276255.1 Solirubrobacterales bacterium | reverse complement strand
CTACTCGATGCCGAGCCGGTCGAGGAGTCCCTCGTCCCTGCGCCACCGCTTGCGCACGCGAACCTGGAGATCGAGGAAGACCCGGCCGCCGAGCTCCTTCTCGAGCTCGCCGCGCGCCGCGGTCCCGATCTCCTTGATCTTGCGGCCGCCCCCGCCGATCAGGATGCCCTTCTGCGACTCCGTCTCGGCCCAGACGTGGGCTCTGACCTCCACCACCCCATCCTCGCGATAGGCGACCTCGGAGACCTGGACCTCGACGGCGTGCGGCAGCTCGTCGCGCGTGCGGCGCAGCACCTGCTCGCGTATCAGCTCGGCGAGAAGGACCTCGCTGGGCAGATCTGAGCGCTGCTCGGGCGGAAACAGGAAGGGGCTCTCCGGGAGCAGCTCGATGAGCCTCGCAATCAGCGGCTCGAGGCCGTTCCCCTTCCTCGCGCTGACGGGGAAGATCTCGTCGACGCCGCCGACCTCCGCCACCTCGGCGAGAACGGCGGCGGTCTCGGCGTTGTTGAGGCGGTCGACCTTGTTGACGGCACAGACGACCGGGGTGTCGATGCTCGACTGAAGCAGCGCTTTGGAGATGAACCGGTCGCCAGGACCGACCCCCTGCTCGGCGTTGACCACGAACAGCACCGCGTCGGAGTCGGCGATCTCCCTCTCCACCCGCCGCTGCATTCGCTCGGTGAGCGCGTCGCGGGGCCGCTGGACGCCGGGGAGATCGGTCATGACGAGCTGCCAGTCCGCCGCCAGGTCGGTCGCCACGCCCCGGATCGCCCGCCGGGTGGTCTGCGGGCGCTCGGAGACGATCGCCACGTGGGAGCCGACGATCGCGTTGACCAGGGTGGATTTGCCGACGTTCGGCCTACCCGCCAGACCGACGAAGCCCGCCCTCGACATTAAACGGGTGGCTCCTCGGCTTCGCCTGCGGAGCCCCCTCGCACAATGGCCAGGACCTTGGCCTGCAGCTCGAGCATCTCCCCCTGGTCGGCCTCGTGGTCGAAGCCGCAGAGGTGGAGGGTGCCGTGGATCGCCGCCTCGGTCACGTCGGTGGCCTTCTCCGGGCAGATGAAGACGTCGCCGAGCTCGCGCGGACCGGTGTCGTGCGCTTGGTCGTCGATCGGGAAGGCGAGCACGTCGGTGGCCTCGTCCACGCCGCGGGCGGCGTAGTTGAGGGTGCGCATTCGCCCCTCCCCCACGATCTCCACGCCGAGGTGGCCGTCGTCGACTCCAGCCGCGTGCAGGGCGGCCCCGACGGCACGCCGCAGATCGCCCGGGACGTCGGAGAGATCGATGTCAGCCGCCTTCGCCGGATTCCGGGCGGCTGCGGCTCTCCGCCTCGCCGTAGGCGGCGACGATGCGCTGCACGAGCTTGTGGCGCACGACGTCCTCGCCGCCGAAGCGGATGAAGCTGATGTCCTGGACCTCATTGAGGATGTTCCCGACCTCGACCAGGCCGGACTTCGATCCGCGCTCCAGGTCGATCTGGGTGATGTCGCCGGTGACGACGATCTTCGACCCGAAGCCCAGGCGCGTGAGGAACATCTTCATCTGCTCGGGACTCGTGTTCTGGGCCTCGTCGAGGATGACGAAGGAGTCGTTGAGCGTGCGGCCCCGCATGAAGGCGAGCGGTGCAACCTCGATGGTGCCGCGCTCGAAGTAGGCGTTGACCTTCTCGGGATCGAGCATGTCGTAGAGCGCGTCGAAGAGCGGCCGCAGGTAGGGATCGACCTTCGCCTGGATGTCGCCGGGCAGGAAGCCGAGCCGCTCACCCGCCTCGACAGCGGGCCTGGTGAGGATCACGCGGCTGACGTCGCCGCGCGAGAGCGCCGCCGCTGCCATCGCAACGGCGAGAAAGGTCTTGCCGGTGCCGGCCGGGCCGATTCCGAAGGTGATCGTGTGCCGGCGGATCGAGTCCACGTAGTGCTTCTGGTTGACGGTCTTGGGGGCGACACGCGTGTTGCGGTGCTGCCAGACGACGTCCTCGAGGATCTCGGCCGGGCTCTGCTGCTGGTCGAGCGCTCCGGTGACCGCCTCGATCGTGCCGGGTGCGATCTCGTGCCCCTGCTCGATCAGGTCGACGAGCTCGCCCACGACGGTCTCGGCCGTGCTGACCCCACTGGCGTCACCATCCAGGGTGAGGACGTTGCCGCGCAGGTAGAGATCGACATCGAGGTGACCCTCGAGCGCCCGGAGAACGGCGTCCTCCGATCCGGCCAGCTCGGCGGCGACGCTGTTGTCGATGGTGAGCTGCCTGCGAGCCACTAAGAGCCGAGCTTCTCCTTCACAGCGGCGCTGACCCGCTTGCCGTCGGCTCTCCCGCCGACCTTGGGCATCAGCACCTTCATCACGCCCCCCATGTCCTTGGGCTCGGTGGCGCCCGCCTCCTCGACGGCGCTCGCGACCAGCTCGGAGAGCTCCTCGTCGGAGAGCTGCTCGGGCAGGTAGCCCTCGATCAGCTTCGCCTCGGCCTCCTCGGCCTCGGCCTGCTCCGTCCTGTCGCCCTCCTTGAGCGCCTCGGCCGCGTCGAGGCGGCGCTTGCGCTCGCGCTGGAGCGCGGCGACCTCGTCCCCCTTGCCCTCCTTCTCCTCGGCCTGGAGGGCGTTGACGAGCATGCGCAGCTGGCCGACGCGCTCCTTCTCGCCGGCCTTCATCGCCGTCTTCACGTCCTCCTGGACCTGCTCGAGGATGGTCATGGGCTAAAGCGTAGTTCCTCCCGATGCGGCGCCATTCGTCTCCAGTCCCGTGGCCCGCAGGACGAGCGTGAGCGACGCCTCGGGGCCGGGCCAGGCCTCACGAACCATCCCGATGCCTCCGCCGTGTATGACCAGGCGGAGAGCGAGCCCCAGCACGACCGCGTCATCGAGCTGTCCGATCCCGGGGAGGAAATCCGGGACAAGGTCGATCGGGAGGGCGAGGTACCCCAGCGCAATGAAGAGGGCGGCTCTCCTGGGGCGCGAGATGCGGCGATCTCGTGCGAGGCGGGAGATCAGGACGACGCAGTCCGGGATGAAGCCTGCGAGGGCCCGGGCGTCCTCGCGGCGGCCCGCGGCGATCAGCGCCGCGACGCTCACGACGTAGGTGGCCAGGGCGATGAAGACGAGGCCCCACGGCCAGAACGGGACGTTCTCGGGCCTGAGAGCCGCCATCAGCGGGCCTGTGGAGAGTTTGGGTAGGAATGGACACCCAAACTCTCCATCAGGGCAACTCGACCCGCTCGACGTCGCCCAGCGGCATCTGGAGGAACCGGGTCCCGAGCTCACGGAAGACATCCGCGTCCCCGGTGCAGAGAAACCGATAGGTCCCCTCTTCATTGCCTGTTCTCGCAAGATTCGCCTCTTCGAGCACGCGCTGCGCCGTGCCGGCGATGGCGTGACCGGCGGTGACCAGCCGCACGTCCCGTCCCAGGGTCCGCTGCAGCATCGGCCCGACCAGCGGATAGTGCGTGCAGCCGAGAATCACGGTGTCCACCTCCGCCCGCTTCAGCGGCGCGCAGTAGGAGCGGACCATCTCGACGACGCTCTCCGAGAACGGGAACCCGCGCTGGATCACCGCGGCGAGGTCGGGTGCCTCGACCTCCGTGACCGTCAGCGCGCGGTGCTGGTCGGTGAGCGCCCGCAGATAGGAGCCGCTCCGCACCGTCGCGGGCGTCGCGAGCACCCCGACGTTGCCGGACTGTGTGAGCGCGCCGGCGATCTCCGCCTCTGGGCGGATCACGGCCACCACCTCGACTCCGGCCTCCGCCGCGATCTCCGTCGCCACCTCCTGGCCCGCCGAGGCGGCGGAGTTGCACGCGATCACCAGCAGCTTGGCCCCACGGTCGAGGAGGAACCGGGTGATCTGCGCAACGTGATCGCGAAGGTCCTCCGTGGTCCGTGCCCCGTATGGAAAGCGCGCGTCGTCCCCGAGATAGACGTAGTCCTCCTCCGGCAGCGAGACGAGGCACTCGTGCAGCACGGTGAGCCCGCCGACACCTGAATCGAAGACGGCGATCGGGAGATCGGCGCTCGGCCCGGACGCCATCAGCCGACGCTGCCGCGACGCATCAGCAGGGCTCCCCAGTCGTTCTCGACGCGGCGCGCCGACTCCCTCAGCCCCGTCGGGTGGAACGCCTCCGCGACCAGGTCCATCTCCGCCTCCAGCATGCCCGAGCAGACCAGGGTGTCCGGAGCCTCTCCGGTCTTGACGAGGTGGCCGGCGCAGTCGCGAAGCAGGTTCCCGGTCAGATTCGCGACGACGGTGGGAGCGACTGGCGGCGGCCCCTCGCGCACGTCCACCCTCTCGATCGACATCGCCACGCCGTTCGCCTCCGCGTTCGCCCGGGCGGTCTCGAGCGAGGCGAGCTCCCGGTCGCAGCCGGTGACCGGCGACCAGCCGAGCTTGGCGGCGGCGATCCCCAGCACACCGCTGCCGGTACCCCAGTCGGCGATCGGACCGGTCGCCTCACCGGCCTCGTCCAGCTCCACCAGCAGCGCGAGAGAGAGCCGGGTCGTGGGATGGCCGCCCGTGCCGAAAGCTCGGCCGGGATCGACCACCACGTCGATCAGTCCTTCCTTGGGGTCCCACCAGGACGGACGCACGCCGATCCGGCCCGAGACCTCGATCGGGCGGTGGAAGTCCGCCCAGCGATCCGCCCAGTCGTCGGGGACCGAGGTGGTGGTGACATCGACGAGGCTGCCCCCGGCGGCCGCCTGGAGCTCACCCATGTCCGGGACCTCGCCGGGCGGCCCGTAGATCGCGAACTCAACCCAGCCCGGGCCCCGCTCTTCCTCGAGCCCGTTCGGGGCGAGCTCCAGAAGGTTCGCCATCACCGCCTCCGCATACTCCGGAGCGCAGCGAACCGCCAAGCGGATCATCTCCGCTGTTCGGTGCGAGGGGACCCCACAGGCGAAGCCGAGGAGTCACCCGTTTCATGTTCGTGGAGCGACTCGGCGAGGCGCTCCGCGGCCTCTCGCTGCTCGTCGTCCAGGTCGGTGGGCACCACCAGCTCGAAGACCACGTGCTCGTCGCCGCGCTTCCCACCGCGCAGCGGCGGCAGGCCGCGGCCTCCGAGAACCGTCGTCTCGCCGTGCTGCGTTCCGGCCGGGACCTCGACGGCCACCTCTCCGTCGAGGGTCGGGACGAAGACCTCTCCGCCCACGATCGCGGTGGTCACCGGAACCTCGGCCCGGGCAATCAGCTCCGTTCCCTGGCGCGCGAATCGCTCGTCCGCCTCGATCCTGATCTCCACGTAGAGGTCGCCCTGCCGCCCGCCGGGCTCGCCGACATGGCCGGCGCCCGCGATCCGGACCCGTTGCCCGTCCTCGATCCCCGCGGGGATGTCCACCTCCCACGTACGGGTCTCCGCCACCCTGCCGGCCGCGCCGCAGCGCTCACAGGGAGTCTCGGGGATGCGCCCGTCGCCGCCGCAGCGGTCGCAGGGCATGGCCCGCACGACCTGGCCGAAGATGCTGCGACTCACCTCGCGAATCTGCCCGCTGCCCTCGCACTTGGCGCAGGTCTCGATAGGAGTGCCCGGCTCGGCGCCGTTTCCCCGACAGCGCTCGCAGACCACCACCGCCTCGAAGGAGATCTCTCGCATCTGGTTCTCCAGGACGTCCTCCAGCGAGATCTCTACGACCGCCCCGATGTCCGCGCCCGCCGCGGGGCCTCCGCCGAAGCCGCCCAAGGGATCGCCGCCTCCGAAGAGGGAATCGAAGATGTCCTGGATGCTGCCGAAGCCGCCACCGGGCGTGAAGCCCCCCGATCGCAGCCCGTCGTGGCCGAACCGGTCATAGGTCTGGCGGCGCTCGGCGTCGGAGAGCACCTCGTAGGCCTCGGCCGCCTGCTTGAACTTCTCCTCGGCCTCGGGGTCGTGGGCGTTCACGTCCGGATGGAGCTCGCGCGCCAGCCTCCTGAACGCCTTCTTGATCTCGCCATCGGAAGCGCTCCGCTCGACGCCCAGCACCTGGTAGTAGTCGTGCTTGGCCATCCCCGCTCCCCGCTCCCTACTCGTCGTAGACCGTCTCGAAGAAGCGGGAGAGCTCGCCGGCCGCGCCCCTGACGTTGGCAATCGCGGTCGCGTAGTCCATCCGCAGCGGGCCGATGAGCCCGACCGACCCGAGGTTGCGGTAGCCGAGGCCGTAGTTGGCGGCGACCACGCTCACCGAGCGGAGCTCGGGCGCCGGGTTCTCGCCGCCGATCCAGACGAAGACCGAGCGGCGGTCGAGCGCGGTCCGGAGCGCTCGCAGGACGTTCACCCGGCGCTCGAGCGCACGCATCAGCTCGTCGGCGTGCGGCAGATCCTGGAGATGCTCCTCCGACAGCAGCCGCGCCGTGCCGTCGACATAGAGAGTGTCCTCGGCGGACTCCTCGAGGTCGGTGAAGGCGCTCGAGATCTCGGCGAGGAAACCCATCTCGACCCGGCCGAGCTCGGGATCACGTAGGCGATCGGCCGCCATGCGCGCCCCGAGGCCAAGGCCCGCGAGGCGCTCGTTCAGGTAGCTCGCTGCCCACTCGACCAGGCCGGCGTCGACCTCCTCGTCGAATGTGAAGACGCGCTTGGTGACACCGCCGTTGGAGGCGATCACCACGACCATCACGACCTTCGGCTGCAGGCGCAGGACCTCGATCCGGTGGATCGTGGCGGTGTGCAGCGGCGGCGCCGTGACCAGCGCGACCAGGTCCGTGACCTGCGACAGCGTCGAGGTCGTCTCCCGGATCGCGACGTCGACCTCTCGCCGCATGCGGGAGATTCCCAGCTCGCCCGCGATCGGCTGCGGGAGTCTCTCCTGCTGCGCCAGCAGCCGCTCCACGTAGAACCGATATCCCGTGTCCGTCGGCACGCGGCCCGCCGAGGTGTGCGGATGGGTGAGGAAGCCCTCCTCCTCGAGGCTCGCGAGCTCCGCGCGCACGGTCGAAGCGCTCCAGTCGATGTCATCGCGGACGGCGAGGGCGCGCGAACCGACCGGGCGCCCGTCGTCGACGTAGCGCTCGACCAGCAGCCTCAGGATCTTGCTCTGGCGCTCTGTCAGCACAGAGCTGATGATAGGAACGTGGCGCCCGCTAATCCGCGCCGAGCTCGGCCTGGGCGTTCCTGATCACCTGATTGTCGCCCTGCGTGGCGACCGTGTCGATCACGACGCGGCCGTCGGAGACCTCCTTGACGGTCCCGCTGACGACCAGCTCCTGCTCGGGGAAGCCCATTCCCCTGAACTGAACCGAGAGCCGCTTGAGCGCCCTCGGGTCGCCATCCGCGACCGCCGTGTTGCCGCGCGCGACCTGGGCCATCATCCAGAGGCCGTGCAGGATGTTGCCGGGCAGCCCCACGGCCTTGGCGAACTCCGGATCGATGTGGATCGGGTTGAAGTCACCGGAGGCCCCCGCGTAGCGGTGCGGCAGGTACTTATCGGGCGTCACCCGGAGCTCCGGGATCGCATCCCCGGCGTTCAGGTCCCCCAGATCGGCCACGGTCACACCCCCCTGACGATGTTGGTCCAGGTCCCCTTGACGACCTGCTCGCCGTCCTGGTTCGTGGAGCGGGTCTCGAAGACGTAGAAGCCCTTGCCATCCTTCTCGTAGACCTCCACGCACGTCACCGTGGTCTCGATGACGTCGCCGTCGCAGACGGGCTCGTCCCACTCGAACGCCTGGGAGCCGTGGAGCATCGTGGCCAGGTTGATGCCGACCGCCGGGTCGAGGATCGCGGGTCCCATCGCCCGGGCGCTGTAGACGACGCAGAACATCGGCGGGGCGACCAGGTCGCGGTAGCCGGCGGACTTGGCCGCCTCGTGGTCGCGGTGCAGGTCGCTCCCGGCCCCGATCGCATCGGCGAACTCGCGGATCTTCTCCGCGCCGACCTCATAGGTCGCGGCTGGCCATTGCCTGCCGATTGCATCGGTGTTGACGGACATTGGCGAGGCGCGATTCTACGTTCGAGCCGGATTCGACGCCAAGTGACCCCCGCCTGGCTAGGGTAGGTGTCGAAGGTGCGCTCGTTCCTGACTACCACCGATGAACAGGGTGGGTTGCGGTTTCGCGCCTACGCCATCCCGCTGATCATCGCCCTGATCTGCTCCTCGATCGTCGCCTCGATGGCGCTCGCCGGGCTGGTCGGCGCCGGGCTGGGGATGGCGGTTGGGGCGGTCGCCGCCACCGCATTGGTCATCTTCGCGTCACGGGCTCGCCCGGACCGGAAGATCGAGGTCGCGGAGCACACCGATTCGAGGCACCGCGTGCTCGTCGTGGCGACGGCCGAGGCGAATGCCGAGTCCGCCCAGCGCATCGCCGATCTCGCGGGGACGTCGGAGGACGTCCGTGTCCTGGTGCCCGTCCCCAGCCACCGCCTCGACCGCTGGCTCTCCGCGGAGGACGACGCCCGCCGCGAGGCGGAGGCCCGGCTCGCCCGCTCCGCCGGCGCTCTCGTCGCGGCGGGCCTACCGGTCAGCGGCTCCGTCGGCGATCACGATCCCGCGCAGGCGCTCGAGGACGAGCTCCGCGACTTCCCGGCGGACGAGGTGGTGCTGCTGATCGCCAACGGGAAGGATCCGCTGGCGAAGGTCGAGGGGCGGCTCGGCCTTCCCCTCAGGCGGGTCCGGATCTAGCTCTCCCGCTCCCTCGCCAGCTCGACCGCCTCCTCGGCCGTCGGGAGCATCGCCAGGTAGTGACAGAGACCATCGTCGCCGACGTCGAAGAGGAAGGCGAGCTCCATGGTCAGCTCGATCCCCTCACGGCCGCGGCCCTCCTGGTGGATCGCCGTGACGATGTGCCGGTCTCCGACCGTGGTCGTGTCCGTCACCTCCGCCGAGATCGCCTCCCACGCGTCCGTCCACGCCGCGATCCACGCGACGAATCCGTCGTGACCGTGAAAGGTCCCGGCGTTCGCCATCTCCGGCGAGGCGTAGACCTCGATGTCGCTCGCCAGCGCGGCCAGCATCCGGTCGGTGTCGCCCGCGTTGAAGGCCTCCATCCCGGCCCGGGCCAGGCTCTCGCGCTGCTCGGTGCTAGCCATCGCCGTCCATCTCCAGCACGGCCAAGAAAGCCTCCTGCGGCACCTCGACCGCGCCCACCTGCTTCATCCGCTTCTTGCCCTTCTTCTGCTTCTCGAGCAGCTTCTTCTTCCGGCTGACGTCGCCGCCGTAGAGCTTCGCGGTGACGTCCTTGCGGACCGCCTTGACGGTCTCGCGGGCGATCACGTTGGCTCCGATCGCGGCCTGCACCGGGACGTCGAACTGCTGTCTCGGGATCGTCTTCCGGAGGCGCTCGACCAGGTTGCGGCCCTGGTCGTAGGAGGCCTCCTTGTGAACGATCAGCGAGAGGGCGTCGACCTTGTCGCCGGCGAGCAGCACGTCGAGCTTGACCAGGTCCGAGGGCCGGTTGCCGATCGGCTCGTAGTCGAGCGACGCATACCCCTTGCTGCGCGACTTGAGCTGGTCGAAGAAGTCGAGCACGATCTCGCCCAGCGGCAGGTCGTACTGGACCTGAACGCGAGTCGGCGACAGGTAGTGCAGGCCGACATGCTCGCCGCGGCGCTTCTGGCAGAGCTCCATCACCGGGCCCACGAAGTCGTTCGGGGTGATGATCGTGGCCCGGATGTACGGCTCCGAGATCGACTCGATGGGGGCAGGATCGGGCATGTCGGTCGGGCTGCGGACCTCGACCACCTCTCCGGTGTTGATCAGCGTCACCTCGTAGCGGACATTGGGCGTGGTCGCGAGCAGCTCGAGGTCGTACTCGCGCTCCAGCCGCTCGCGGACGATGTCCATGTGCAGCAGGCCGAGGAAGCCGCAGCGGAAGCCGAAGCCGAGCGCGTCGGACGTCTCCGGCTCATAGGAGAGCGCCGCGTCGTTCAGGGCAAGGCGGTCAAGCGCGTCACGCAGGTCCGAATACCGGTCGGTGTCGATCGGGAAGAGCCCGCAGAAGACCATCGGGCGAACCTCGCGGTAGCCGGGCAGCGCGTCGGACGCGGGCCGCTCCCGGCTGGTCAGCGTGTCGCCCACCCGGAGCTTGGTGACGTCCTTGATCCCGGTGATCACGTAGCCGACCTCGCCCGCCGACATCCCCCCCACGGGCGTCATCTTCGGCCTGAAGAACCCGATGTCGTCGATGTCGGCCTGCGTGCCCGCCTGCATCGCCTTGATCGGCTCGCCCTTCGAGAAACGCCCGTCGACCATCCGGACATAGGCCACAACGCCGCGGTACTGGTCGAACTCGGAGTCGAAGATCAGAGCCCTGGGCGGCGATTCCGGCTCGCCCTCGGGAGGCGGGATCTGCTGGACGATCGCCTCGAGCACGTCGGTGACGCCCTCACCGGTCTTGGCCGAAATCCGCAGGGCATCGGACGGATCGCCACCGAGCAGGTCGGCCACCTGGGTGGCGACCCCGTCGGGGTCGGCACCCGGCAGATCCACCTTGTTCAGGACCGGGATCAGCTCGAGTCCGGCATCGATCGCCGCGTACGCATTTGCGACGGTCTGCGCCTCCACGCCCTGGGCGGCGTCCACGACCAGCAGCGCGCCCTCGCACGCCGCCAGGCTGCGCGATACCTCATAGGAGAAGTCGACGTGCCCGGGGGTGTCGATCAGGTGCAGGTTGTAGGTCTCGCCGTCGGCAGCTTGGTAAGCGACCCGCACCGCCTGGGCCTTGATCGTGATGCCGCGCTCCCGCTCGAGGTCCATGGAATCGAGCATCTGGGGCACGTGCGTGCGCGCATCGACCGCCCCGGTGACCTCGAGGATGCGGTCGGCAAGAGTCGACTTGCCGTGATCGATGTGGGCGATGATCGAGAAGTTCCTGATGCGGTCCATGGGCGGATTGGAAGAGTAGGGCGCGCCGAAAGTAGAGTCCGCCGCGCGATGGAATGGGACGACGGCCGATACGAGGTGATCGCCGAGCAGCTCCTGCCTGCGGCCGAGGTGGTCGTCGATCTTGCCGGAGAGCTGGATGGCAAGACGGTGGTCGACGTGGGCTGCGGGACGGGCAACGCCGCGCTGCTCGCTGCCGAGGGCGGAGCGATCGTCACTGGGATCGACCCCGCGAAGCGGCTGCTCGACGTCGCCGCCGCGGAGGCGAGGCGGCGCGGGCTCGACGTGACCTTCGAGGTCGGCGAGGCCGGCTCGATGCCGGTGCCCGATGCCTGCATGGACCTCGTGATCTCGGTCTTCGGCGCGAGCTTCGCGCCCGATCCGAAGGCGGCCGCGGCCGAGCTGGCGAGGGTGCGGGCCCCGCAGGGACGGCTCCTGCTGGCCGCCTGGATCCCGGAAGGGGCGATCTCCCGCGCCGTACGCCTCGGCCGCCAGATGATGGCCGAGCTGCTCGAGCAGCCTCCCGGTTCGCCTCCATTCCCCTGGCACGAGCCGGATGCGCTGAGCGAGTTGTTCGAGCCCTATGGTCTGCGCACCTCGCTGGAGGAGCACGAGATCTCCTTCGCGGCGCCGTCCGCGGAGCACTTCGTCGACCGGGAGGCCGAGAACCATCCCCTCGCCGTGGCGGTACGCCCCGCGCTCGAGGAGGCCGGCCGCGCGGAGGAGCTTCGTGGGAAGCTGCTGGGGCTCTACGAGGAGACCAACGAGGATCCGTCGGCCTTCCGGATCACCAGCCGCTACGCGGTCGCCGACATCGCGCCGTAGCGGGCCACGATCCGGTCGCCCGCGCTAGATCCGCCGCACCAGCCTCGCAATCTGGCTCGCCTCGGGCACGCGGAGGGCCAGGACCGCCCCGACGTAGGTGGCAAACCCGGCGGCCAGGGCGGCGCCGAGCGAGATGATCTGCGCGATCGTGCCGCGTCCGAGCGCCTGGTCCAGCCCGTCCCAGACGAAATAGCTGACTCCCGCGAGCAGCGCAGCGGCTACCACTACCCTGGCTGCGGTTGCGAACAGACGCGTCAGCTCCAGTCCGTCGAGTTGGCGCCGCAGGATGACTACCTCCGCGACGACACTGGAGACCGTGGCGATCACCGTCGCGGCGACCACGCCTCCGATGCCGAACGGCGAGTAGAGAGCGAACGAGAAGATGATGTCCACGACCAGGTTGGAGCCGGCCACCGCGGTCGGAATCCAGGGTCGCTGGAGGCTGAAGAAGGTTCGCGTCAGCATCAGGTAGAGGCCGTTGAACGGCAGGGAGAACGCGAACCAGAAGAGCGCCTGGGCGACGAGGTGCGTTTGCTGCGCGTCGAACTCGCCGCGCTGGTAGACGAGCCGGGTCATCGGCACCGAGAGGACCAGCACGGCGGCCGCGGCGGGGATCAGC
Source organism: Solirubrobacterales bacterium (assembly GCA_036276255.1). Lineage (GTDB taxonomy): Bacteria > Actinomycetota > Thermoleophilia > Solirubrobacterales > 70-9 > DASUPK01. The sequence continues at coordinate 18,955 of DASUPK010000073.1, read as the reverse complement.
AGCAGCAGGATCTGCCGCATCCCGTTCGCCATCGTCCGGCGCAGGTTCGCCCACTCCCGGCGCGCCGCGAAGCGGGCCAGCGTCGGGAACGTCACCGTCGCCACCGCCACGGAGAAGATGCCCTGGGGCAGCATGTAGATGCGGAAAGCCTTGTCGATCGCGGCCGGCGCCTCGGTCGAGACGAGCGTCCCGACGATGCTGTTGAGGAGCAGGTCGAAGTTGATCAGGCCGAGACTCAGGGTCACCGGCAGCATCAAGAGCAGGACCCTCCTGACCTCCGGGAGATGCCAGTCGAAGTCCCTGGTCAGGCGGAACGGGGTGTGGCGCAGGTCCCAGGCCGGGATCGCGAGCTGGACCACGGTTCCGACCAGGACCCCGATCGCGTAGGCGTAGATCCGGTCGTTGCCGTGGAAGGCCGGTTCCAACAGGACCAGCACCGCGATGATCACCACGTTCCAGAAGAACGGCGAGATCGCGAAAGCCGCGAAGCGGTCGTAGCTGTTCAGGACCCCCACCACCATTCCCGTCGCCCCGAGCAGGATCAGGATCGGGAAGAGGATCTGAGAGAGCGTGACCGTCAGGTCGAGGATCTCGCCGCTGAACCCGGGCGCGAAGACCGGCGTGATGACCGGCGCGAGCAGGATGAAGAGCGCCGTGATCGCCCCGAGGACCAGGGTGACCATGTAGATCAGGGTCGAGGCGAGCCGGAAGGCCTCGCGCTTGTTGCCCTTCTCGAGCTCCTCGGTGAAGACCGGCACGAAGGCGGCCTGGATCGCGGCGTCTGCGAACAGCGAGCGGACCAGGTTGGGGACCTGGAAGGCGATGGTGAACGCGGACATCGGGCCCGTGATGCCGAAGTAGCTCGCCGCGACGATCTCCCGCACCAGGCCGGCGACGCGCGAGAACGCCGTCGCGATCGAGAAGAACGCCGTCGAGCGGCCCAGGCGCCCCGCCTTCTCGTCGAATACCGGAGGGATGAACGGGGTGGTCGGAGTCGGCGCCGGGATCGCCATGAAGGTCGAGGTGTCCATCGAGACCGCCTCGTGGCGGCGCTCTATGCGCTCGGCCTCCAGCAGGCGGGCCTGTTCCAGGTCCGCGTCGAGAGCCAGGCTTCCACCCATCTCCTCCTCGAGATCCGGCGGTATGAACGGGCGTCCCGAGTCCGTGGGGTGCTCCTCCGTCTGCGGCTCGTCTTCGTCGCCGCGACCGGCGGCCGGAAACTCCTGCGCGGAAGGGTCAAACGGCTCCGGCGGCGTCGGGGCGTCACCGAAGTCGTCGTCGTGCTCGGTCATTGCTCTATTCTCTTCGCCGCCCGCCTCGCGGGTCTTTTCATGGCCAATATCGCCTCACAGAAGAAGCGGAACGCCCGCACCGAGCGTGAGCGGGTCGAGAACCTGCGCTTTCGCAGCTCCGTGAAGACTCATTTCAAGCGGCTCGAATCGGCCGTCCAGTCGGGCGATCCCGAGACGATCGCCTCGGAGCACAAGGCGCTCGTCTCGCGGATCGACAAGGCGGTCCAGAAGGGCGCCCTGCATCGGAATACCGGTGCACGGAAGAAGTCTCGCGCCGCGAGCATCACCGCCGCCGCAAGCAAGTAGAGGTCACCTCAAGGCCCAGGCGAGCGGTTCGGTGTCGTCCGGCACCAGGCCTATTGCCCTGCGCAGGGACAGCGTGAACGCCACGCCCTCGGCGTAGTCGGATCCCCCGCGTGAGTGGAGCTCGAGATCGGCCAGGGCGCGGATCGACGCATCCAGATCCTCCGGGGTGCGCCCCTTGACCTTCGAGACGAGCATCTTCGCCGCGTAGGGATGCATCGAGAGTCCCTTCGCCACCTCGGCGGCGGGCCTTCCCGCCTCCAGCTCGGTCGCGGCACGCAGGGCCTGGCGAAGCCTCGGCGCCAGCGAGTAGATGATCCGCGGCAGCGCTTCGCCCTGGGCCACGAGCACCTCGGCCACCCGCATCGTCTCGGCCTCGTCGCCGGCGACCACGGCGTCGGCGAGGGTCCAGATCGCCTCCTCCGAGGTGTCGGCCACCATGGCCTCGAGGTCCGGCACGCCGACCTCCCCACCGTTCCCGGCCCAGAGCGCGAGGCGCTCCAGCTCGGTCCGCAGGCGCACGGGCCTCGGGCCGAGACGCTCCACGAGCAGCCGGGCGGCTGCCGGCTCGAGCTCGAAACCCAGCTCCCTGGCGTCGGCGACGAGCTGCTTGGGCAGCTCGCGCTCCCTGGGAGCGTCGAAGGAGAGCACCTCGCCGCCCGCCTTCTCGACCGCCTTGACCAGCCCGGCCGAGGCCTTGCCATGGGAGACCAGCGCGAGCGTGGTCTCCGGAGGGATCTGCGCCAGCGCGGCGGCGGCGCGCTCCGTGTCCGCCTTTCCCCACGCGTCGACGCCGTCCACCAGCAGGTAGCGGCGTGACGCGATCAGGGAGATCGCGGCAAGCGAGTTGACCAGCCCTTCGACGTCCGGCGCGCGCCGCCCCTCTCCGGCCTCGAACAGCTCGAGAGCGCCGGGGCCCCCCTCCCGCTCCGCGCGCTCCCGGAGGCGGCTTCGGGTCCGGGCGATTTTCGCCTCGTCGGTTCCGGCGATCAGATACGCCGGCTTCATCTCGGGATCGGGCATTCGGCTGAGTCTAGGCCCGGGCCTGGATGCGGCCCGAGCTCATCCCGGAACGAGGCTATCCGCGGGCACCACTCACCGTCCAGCGGGAACCGCTCGCGTCGATGTCGATCTCTCCCTGTCGATCGGTCCGCATGGCGGGCACATCGTGAGAGCGGAGCTCCTGGAGGGTCGCCTGCGTGGGGTGCCCGTACGAGTTGTCGGCGCCGACCGAGATCACGGCAAGCTTCGGGACCGACCGCTCGAGCAGCGGACCCAGCCCGTCGTCCGCCGAGCCGTGGTGGGCGACCTTGAGCACGTCGATCGGCCCCGGATCCATGGGCACGCTCTCGGCCTCGGCGTCCCCGGTGAGCAGCATCGAGAAATGCCGCCACTGCGCCACGAGCACCAGGCAGAGCAGGTTCGGGTCCTCGCCCGTCTCTCCCAGCAGCTCCCGCGGGGGCCAGAGCGCGCTCAGATGGAGCGAGCCGGAGTCGATCTCGCCACCCTCCGCGAGCCGGTACGGCTGGGCGCCCGCCGCGAGCGCGGCACCGCGAAGGCGAGGATCATCTCGGCCGTAGACCAGTCGGTCGACCCGGACCGACCCGAGCAGCTCTCCGAGATCCCCGGCGTGGTCGGATTGGTCGTGGCTGATCACGATCGCGGCAAGGGAGTGGATCCCGAGCTCGCTCAGGCGGTCCTCGACCCCGTCGCCCGGCGGACCCGTGTCGACGAGCACCGGATCGCCGTCGGGCGGATCGAGCAGAATCGAGTCTCCCTGCCCGACGTCGAGCACGCGTACCGTCAGGTCGCTGGGAGGAGGCGCCGGGGCGGCCGTCGATCCGAACGGCCACCAGGCCAGGAGGCCCAACGCGACCGCGGTGAGGGCCGCCGGCGCGAGAAGCCTTCGGATCCTCAGCCGGCCTCGGCCTGCTAGCCCGCGGAGCAAGAACTCCATCCCGGCGATCAGGCCCGCGTACGCCCCGATCACCGCCCAGATCGAGCCGAGATGCACGCTGAGCAGGGCCCAGTCCGGTGCGGCGAGCCAGTGGGCGATCTGGGCGATGTAGGCAAGGCAGAGCGAGTCGAGCCTGTTGAGTGGCTCCACTGGGACCACAGGCAGCTGGCCGGCGATCCCCGCCAGCATGCCGAGCCACATCGCCGGGGCCACGGCGGGAGCGGCGAGCACGTTGGCGGGGAGCGCCGCCGGCGAGAGCTGATCGAAGGCCTCCGCCATCAGCGGGGCCGTGGCCACGGTTGCCGCCGTCGTCACCGCGGCCGCCTCCGCCAGCGCCGCGCGAGCCGATCCCCTTTGCGCCGCGCCCGAAAACAGCGAAGCGAGGCGCTTGGCCCAGAGCATGATCCCGATCACCGCCGCGAAGCTGAGCTGCCAGCCGACGTCGCCGTCCGCGCGCGGGTTGAGCCCGAGCGTGATCGCCACGGCGAGGAGCACCGCGTACCAGCGCGAGCGCGGCCGGTCGGCCAGGGCGGCGATCAGACCTGCGGCCCCCATCACCCCGGCGCGCTGAATCGACGGCCCGGCTCCGGTGACCGGGACATAGAGGGCGATCAGGAGCAGTGCTCCGAGCAGCCGGGCACGGAGCGGCAAACCGAGCAGCGCCAGCAGCGGCCAGGCGAGGACGCAGAGCAGGATCACGTTCTCGCCGCTCACCGCGAGCAGATGCGTGAGGTTCGAGCGCTGGAAGTCCTCCCGCGTCCGGTGATCGATCCGATCGTCCTCGCCGAGCACGAACCCGCGCGCCAGCGCCGCCTCTCGCCGGGGCATGCCGCGCCCGAGGGCGGACTCGGCCCGCGCCCGGATCCCGTCGATCCATCCCTCCAGCCCTCCGCGGCGCCCGCCGGGCTGGTCTATCCGCTCGGTCCGCAGGGTCATCGCGATCCCCTGACGGCGCAGGTAGGCGGCCCGCCAGGGCTCCGGTGTCTCGAGCGTGCCGTCCAGCCGAACCTCGGTGCCGATCGGCAGGTCGGCCACGGGCTCCGGCGCCACTGCCAGCACGGGGCCGCCGGGCGAGTCGACCCGCACGTCGACCTCGTCTCCGCTGCGGCGCGGGACGGCCGCGACGAACCCGTCGACCGTGACGGCCTGGCCCGGGCGGGCCCGCAGTGCGCCTCCGTCGATCGCGTGCAGGCGTGCCCCTCCCGCCAGCAGGCCGGTCAGCGCGGCCACCAGACCGATGACCGCAAGCCAGGCGAGCTCGGCGGCGCCCGCCTGCTGGGGCCGCGCGGCCGCCAGGCCGATCGCCCCGATCGGCGCCGCGCCCAGTGCTCCAAGCGACGGCTCCGCGCCCACGAGCGGCGCGAGAGCGAGGCCGAGCGAGGCTCCGGCGAGGATGGCGAAGCGCCATTCGCGAGTCCAGCGCCCCTCGCCGGCGGCCGCTCGCGGCACTGGTTTCATTCAGTGGCCCGCTCAGGGCTGCAGCGCGGCCCTGAGCGTCTGCATGGTCGAGGGACCGATTCCGGCCACCTCGTCCAGCTGGTCGATCGAGGAGAGGCCGCCGTGCTGGTCGCGGAACTCGATGATCTTCTGGGCCGTGACCGGGCCGATGCCGTCGACCCCGTCGAGCTGCTCGGCGGTCGCGCTGCCCAGGCTGATCGGGCCGCTCTGGGCGCCCGGCGCCGCGCTCGCCGCGACGGCACCGGGGCCGGGGACCACGACCTGCTGCCCGTCGCTGAGCCGCGCCGCCAGGTTGATCGCATCCTCGTCGGCGCCGCCGGCGAACCCACCGGCGCGCCTGACGGCGTCCGTCACGCGCGACCCGGCCGGCAGTCGATACACGCCGGGGCGCCGGACGTCGCCCGCGACGTGGACCACCACATCGCGCGTGCCCTCCGCCTCGTGCGACGCATCGGCCGCGAAGCTCACTGCGGCGCCTCCAGCCGAACCGCCGCCCCCGGAGCGGATCCAGCGCGCGCCGACAACCAGCACCGCGATCGCGATCGCGGTGTAGAGGAGCAGCTGTGAACGGCTCAGCTCGGGCACGCGGGTAAGCCTGCGGGGCTGTCCCTCATGGGTCGCTGCCGCTTCGTGACGGATCAGCGACGAGTGCCCGAAGGCTCAGCGAATCTCGAAGCCGGTCAGGCCCTCCGGCGCCTCATCGGTCACCTCGACGGAGCTGACCTCCGCCCTGCCCGGGCCCTGGCGGCAGAAGTCGACCATCTGCTCGACCGGCCCGGGCTCACCCTCGAAGACCGCCTCGACCGTTCCGTCGGCCGCGTTGCGAACCCACCCGGTCACGCCGAGCGCCTCGGCACGCCGCCTGGTCGTGTCCCGGAAGAACACACCCTGCACCCGCCCTCCGACGACGACCCGCCTGCGGGTCACGGGACTACTCCTCTTCGTCGTATTCCGATGCGACGCCGACGCCCGAGCGGCCGAAGACCTCGGCCACCGCGACGGGCGGCGACTGCACCGACACGCAGCACAGATCGGGCGAGTTGCCGTTGGCGATCGAGTGGTCCGTCGCCGGCGGCACGAGGATCAGGTCGCCTTCGGAGATCTCCTGCGTGTCTCCGGCAACCGTCATCGTGCCGCGGCCACTCGCGACGATGTAGACCTGCTCCGATTCCTCATGCGAATGCAGGACCTGATCGCTGCCGCCCGGGACCTGAAGCCAGGTTACGGACATGTTCCGGGAGCCGAGCTCACCGGCGTCCATGAGGATGTGATTACGGAGCCTGTGCCACTCCTCCGTGGGAGCCTCCGCGAGCCGCCTGACCAGCACCCGGCCTTTCTACCAGATCATCCTTTTACGACGAAGTTGACCAGGCGGCCAGGCACGACGATCTCCTTCGCCACGGCCTTGCCGTCGAGGTGCCGCTGGACGTTCTCGGATGAGCGGGCCAGCTCGAGCAGCCCCTCCTGTGAGGTGTCGGAGCCGACCTCGATCCGGTCCCTGAGCTTGCCGTTGACCTGGACGACGAGCATGTAGGTGTCCCGCTCGAGCAACTGCGGGGCGGCCTCGGGCCAGGGCTGCTCCCAGACGCGCTCGCCCTCGAGCCACTCGTAGACCTCCGAGCACAGATGCGGGGCGAACGGGAAGAGCAGGGAGACCGCGGTCGAAGTCGCGAAGCGCACCGCAGCCGCCCCGACGGGGTCGTCGTAGAGGCCGTCCTTGAGCCGGTAGATCTCATTCACCAGCTCCATCACCGCGGAGATTGCCGTGTTGAACTGAAAGCGGGGGTCGATGTCGCGGGTCACCTTGTCGATCGCCCAGTGAGCCTTGGCGAGGAGCGCTCGCCCATCGCCGGACGCCCCGTCCATGGAGCCACCCTCCGCTGACCGCTCGGCCACCTCCCTGCCCAGCCGCCAGAGACGCGAGAGGAACCGGAAGATGCCCTCCGCTCCCTCGTCGGACCAGTCGCCGCCCTTGATCGGCGGCCCCATGAAGCAGATGTAGGTCCGCAGGGTGTCGGCCCCGAAGCGCTCCACGTACTCGGCCGGGCTCACCGTGTTGCCGCGGGACTTGGACATCTTCGCCCCGTCGCGGGTGATCATCCCCTGCGTGAAGAGGTTCGCGAACGGCTCGCGCGCCTCGAGCAGATTCATGTCGTGCAGCGCCTTGACGAAGAAGCGCGCGTACATCAGATGGAGGATCGCGTGCTCGACACCGCCGATGTACTGGTCGATCGGCATCCAGTAATCGGCGACGTCTCGGCCCCAGCACTCCTCGTCGTTGCGCGGATCGAGGTAGCGCAGGAAGTACCAGGAGGAATCCACGAAGGTGTCCATCGTGTCCGTTTCGCGGCGCGCCTTCCCCCCGCACTTCGGGCATTCGGTGTTGACCCAGTCCTCGGCAGCCGCCAGCGGGCTGCGGCCCTTGGGCGCGTATTCCTCGATCTCCGGGAGCAGCACCGGCAGCTGGTCCTCGGGAACGGGCACCATCCCGCACTCGTCGCAGTAGAGGATCGGTATCGGGGCCCCCCAGTAGCGCTGGCGCGAGACCAGCCAGTCCCGGAGGCGGAAGTTGACCGCCTGCTTGCCGCGGTCCTCCGACGCCAGCCAGTCGATGATCTCGTCGTAGGCCTCGCGGTTGTGCTTGCCGTCGAAGCGGCCGGAGTTGACCATCGTGCCGTCGCCGGAGTACGGGAGTCCCTCGTCCTTGGCCTGCTCCGGATCGGTCCCCTCGATCACTCGCCGGATCGGCAGGTCGAAAGCCTTGGCGAACTCGTAGTCGCGCTCGTCGTGAGCCGGCACGGCCATGATCGCGCCAGTGCCGTATTCCATGAGGACATAGTCGGCGACGAACATCGAGATGCGCTCGCCGTTGACCGGGTTGACGACCTCGCGGCCGAGCGGCACCCCGGTCTTCTGGCGCTCCTCGTCGGCGCGCTCCTCGACCGTCGCCCGGGCGGACTCGTTGACGTAGTCGCGGACGGCCTGCTCGTGCTCGGTGCCGGCGGCGAGCCGCTCCACCAGCGGATGCTCGGGTGCGAGGACGAAGAAGGTCGCGCCGAACAGCGTGTCAGGCCGGGTGGTGAAAACCGGGAAGTCGAGGTCGATGTCCTCGCAGCGGAAGACCACCTCGGCGCCCTCGGAGCGGCCGATCCAGTTCCGCTGCATGGTGACCACGTTCTCGGGCCAGGACTCGAGCAGGTCGAAGTCGTCGAGCAGCTGTTGCGCGTATTCGGTGATCCGGAAGAACCACTGCTCGAGATTGCGCTGCTCGACCAGCGTTCCGCAGCGCTCGCAGCGGCCGTCGATCACCTGCTCGTTGGCGAGCACCGTCTGGTCCTTCGGGCACCACTGGACGGGCGCCTCGTGGCGATGGGCGAGTCCCTTCTCGAAGAGCTTCAGAAAGATCCACTGCGTCCAGCGGTAGTAGGCCGGCTCGTGTGTGCCGATCTCGCGGGTCCAGTCGATCGAGATGCCCCACCGCATGAACTGCTCGCGGAATGAGGCGATCGACTTCTCGGTCGCCTCGCGCGGATGCTCCCCGGTGTTGATGGCGTTGTTCTCGGCCGGGAGCCCGAAGGCGTCGTAGCCCATCGGGTGCACGACACTGAAGCCGCGGCGGCGCCGGAAGTGGGCGATCGCGTCGCCGACGGAATAGGTCTTCAGGTGGCCGACGTGCGGCTCGCCCGAGGGGTAGGGCAACATCTCGAGGACGTAGCTCTTCGGCTTCGACTCGTCGAACTCCGGGGAGCCGGGGTTCGCGACGACCCAGGTGCTCTCGGCCTCCCAGACGAGCTGCCACTTGCGCTCGATCGCATGGGGGTCGTAGCGCTCGGTGGTCTCGGGTGTCTGCGGTTCGGCTGCCACGGCGGCCAGTTTAGGTTGCGCCCCCACCTCCGAGGTCATCCGAACGCCCCGGGCGCAGCGTATATTCGGCTGAGACGACCAAGGAGGATCGAATGTCGAGACTGATCAGGCTGGATCGGACGGGGCACACCGAGCTGGCGAGCTGGACCGCCGAGGACACCGACTCCCAGCGGGCGGCGATCGAGGCCTTCCGGCGCGAACTCGACGAGGGCATGCTCGCCAGCGCGACGCTCGATGACGGCTCGGCCGAGGTGGTGCGCGAGCTGCCGCTCGACGCGGACCTGGTCGTGCTGCGGCGCCCCATCGCGGGCGGCTAGGGCGAATGGAGCTTCATCAAACGGGTTCCTCCTCGGCTGTCGCCTCGGAGGACCCTCGCGTCATCGCCGAAGCCGCGGCGATGCCGTGGCGGCGCCGGGCCAGCGAGCGGACACTCGAGAAGGAAGGGCGGATCTGGACCCTGTGGTCGGTCGGCATCGTGCTCACCTTCGGGCTGCCCGCCGCCCTACTGATCTGGATCCAGCCGCTCGCCTTCCCGGTCGCGGCGATCTTCCTCGGGCATGGGATCGCTGTGCTGCACCTGCAGGCTCGCCGCGGGGCCCGGGGCGTGAAGCCGATGGGTGCGGCCGCGACGGATCCGGAGCGCCGCGCGCTCGGTCTCCTGGGTGACCTGGCGAGCCATGAGGCACGCGAGCTCTTGACGAGGAGCGGACTGGCCCTGGAGTGCGGGCGGCTCGGCTCCTGGATCGTGGGCCAGGAGGGAGCGATCCTGGTCAGGCCGGGCGGGCACCGGGTGCACTGCTTCTGCGTGCGGGTCGGGAAGGCAGGAGATCTGCCGCCCGGGGATCGGGTCGCCCATCTGCTCCTGGCGCTGCGCGAGGACGAGGAGGGATTCGCGACGGTGGCAAACCGGAACTTCTCGGGAGCGTCCTGGCGCGTCCGGCTTCAGCTGCCCGACCGCTCGCGGCCGGCGCTTCGGCGCGCGCGTGAGCTTGCTAGCTCTCCTGTGCCTGGATCTCCTTGACCTTGCCCTCGAGCTGATCCATCACATTCGGATCTCGGAGGGTGGTCACGTCGCCGAGCTCGCGGCCCTCCCCGATGTCCCTGAGCAGGCGGCGCATGATCTTGCCGGAGCGCGTCTTCGGCAGGTCGCCGGCCCAGATGATCCGCTTCGGCCGGGCGATCTTCGAGATCCGGCGCGCGACATGGTCGTTGATCTCCTTCTGGATCTCGTCCGAGCCCTCCAGGTCGCCCTCGAGCGTGACGAACGCGCAGATCGCCTGGCCGGTGTCCTCGTCCACGATTCCGATCACCGCGCTCTCTGCCACCCTGGGATGGGAGACGATCGCCGATTCGACCTCCGCCGTGGAGAGACGGTGGCCGGAGACGTTCACAACGTCGTCCACCCGGCCGAGGACCCAGAAGTAGCCGTCATCGTCCTTGCGCGCGGCATCGCCGACGAAGTAGGTCGCCTCGTCGAACTTGCCGTAGTAGGTGTCCTTGAACCGGTCCTCCTCCTTGTAGAGGGTGCGGAGCATTCCCGGCCAGGGGCGCCTGAGGACGAGCAGGCCCTGGCCACCGTCGACCTCGTTGCCATCGTCGTCGTAGACCGCGGCGTCGATGCCCGGAAGCGGCTTCGTCGCCGAGCCTGGCTTCGCCGGGGTGATGCCCGGTAGCGGGCTGATCAGGATGTGGCCCGTCTCGGTCTGCCACCAGGTGTCGACGATGGGGCAGCGCTCGCCGCCGATCACCTCGTAGTACCAGAGCCATGCCTTTGGATTGATCGGCTCGCCGACCGTCCCGAGCAGGCGCAGCGAGGACAGGTCGTGCTTGGCCGGATGCTCGACGCCCCACTTCATGCAGGCGCGGATCGCGGTCGGCGCCGTGTAGAAGATCGACACCTTGTAGCGCTCGATGATGTCCCACCAGACGTCCTTGTCCGGATAGTCCGGGGCACCCTCGTACATCACGCCTGTGGCGCCGTTGGAGAGGGGGCCGTAGAGGATGTAGGAGTGACCGGTGACCCAGCCGACGTCCGCCCCACACCAGAAGACGTCCGACTCCGGCTTCAGGTCGAAGACGTAGCGGTGGGTGAACGTGACGCCGACGAGGTAACCGCCGGTGGTGTGCTGCACGCCCTTGGGCTTCGCGGTCGATCCGGAGGTGTAGAGGACGAAGAGCGGATGCTCGGCGTCCAGGGGCTCCGCAGGGCACTCGGCGTCGGCTGACTCCATTGCCTCGTCGAACCAGACGTCGCGGCCCTCCTTCATCTCGCAATCGGCCCCGGTGGCGCGGACCACGAAGATGGTCTCGATCGAGTCGAGGTCGCCGATCCCCTCCTCGTCCACGGCGCTCTTGATCGGCGCGGTTTTGCCCTTGCGGCGCGCGCCGTCCACGGTGATCAGCGCCTTGGCGTCGGAGAACTCCATCCGCTCCTTGACGGCCTCGGCCGAGAAGCCGCCGAAGACGACGTTGTGCGGGGCGCCGATGCGGGCGCAGGCGAGCATCGAGATCAGGACCTCGGGGATCATGGGCAGGTAGATGCCGACGATGTCCCCCTTGCCGATGCCGCGGTCCTTGAGCGCGTTGGCGAAGCGCTGGACCTCCTGCAGGAGCTCGGCATAGGTGATGTCGCGCTCCTCGCCCTCCTCCCCGCGCCAATGGAAGGCGACGCGGTCGCCGTTGCCGGCCTCGACGTGGCGGTCGAGGCAGTTGTGCGAGACGTTCAGCTTGCCGTCGGCGAACCACGCATAGAAGGGGGCGTTCGACTCGTCGAGGGTCTGGGTGGGTTTCTCGAACCAGTCGACCAGCTCCTCGGCCTGACGCTGCCAGAAACCCTCGAGGTCACTGGCGGCCTCCTCGTACATCGACTCGTCGGTGACCAGCGCGTCCTTCTTGAAGTCGTCGGGGGGCGGAAACTTCTCGATGTCCAGCATCGATTCGAGCTGCTTCTCGAGATCCTCGCCACTCACCTTGGTCGCCATCTCTCCTCCTAAGTCCGTTCGTGATTCAAAAGTACTCCCAGTCGTGCATCGCGGCCGGAGGGACGGCGCTAGAGGCCGGCGGCCTCGGCGAGCAGTCCAACCTGAGCCGGATCGCTGCTGCAGGGGAAGAGGATGAGCTCGTCGCAGTTCCATTCCTCGTAGGCCTTGACCAACGCCTTGACGCTGTCGGCGTCCTTGGGGGCGCCGGCGGCGATGCCCTGAACCGCACCGTCGCCCAGCCAGGCGTAGTAGTCGCCGACATAGGACTGGGCGGTCGACTCGGCGTCGGGCCCGAGGCAGAAGTAGCCCAGCGCCAGGGTCCGGGGCCGGCCGTCGCGGCCGGCCTTCTTCCAGGCGTCGTCGAGGTTGGAGAGGTCGGCTCCGAACTGGGAGGCACCGGAGCCGCCCTGCGTCCAACCGTCGCCGTACTTGGCCGCGCGCTCGAAGGATGCCTCCACGGCTCCGCCGACCATCAGAGAGGGGCCCTTGCCGGAGGGGCGGGGGCCGACCTTGGACTCGAGATCGCCCTCGGCGTTCCAGATGTCGCGGATCTTCGCCAGGGCGTCATCGAGCCACCTGCCGCGGCCGGACATGTCCAGTCCGCTGATCTCGTAGTCGTCCTCACGGCCGCCGATCCCGATGCCGAGGACCGCGCGATCGCCGCCGGCCAGGGCGTCGAGGGAGAGGAACTGCTTGGCGACCATTGCGGGGTTCTGGCGGAGCGGTCCGAGCATGACGTCGGTGACGAGCTTGATGCGCTCGGTCACCGCCGCGGCGGCCGAGAGTGCGACCACGGGCTCGTAGCTCGGGAAGACGATGCGGTCGATCGTTCCGAGGGAGGAGAAACCGGCAGTCTCGGCGGCCCGCGCCCACTCGGTGAGCTGGCCGCCGGTCGTTCCCGGCACCGTGTTCGGCAGTCCGATTCCGAGCTCCATGGGTTCCTTTCGTCGACCTACAGTTGGTTGGTGGCTCCCGGGAAACCTACCGAGGTCGTTGCGTGGGCAAACGAATTGCTCGAGACGGCGCGTGTCGGAAGGATGGGTCTGGTCGACGAGGAGGGGGCGCCGAGGGTGCTGCCCGTGACGTTTGCGGTGGCTGATAGGCGGATCTGGAGCGCGATAGATCAGAAGCCGAAGCGGGTGAGTGAGCCGGCGCGGTTGCATTTTCTGCGGCGGGATCCGCGGGCGGCGCTGACGGTCGATCGGTACTCCGACGACTGGGATGAGCTGGCGTGGGTCCAGGTCCTAGGTGAGATACGGATCGTGGACGTCTCCGAGGGGGCGGCCGGACTGGTGGCACTCAGCGCGAAGTACGAGCAGTACCGTGAGGCAACTCCACCTGGTCCGCTCTTGGCTCTGCGGCCGGAGCGGTATCTGTGGTGGCGAGCTGCGGATCGGGAGGGCCGAGGCAGGCGTAGCGGCGACCGCGGCGAGTGATCAAGATCTCGTCGCCGGCGGCGGCTCGCTCCATCCAGTAGCCGAAGTGGTTGCGGAACTCATGGGCGCCGACGACTGTTTCGTCAGCGACCGAGGGAGTGGAGCTGAGGGGGCTCGAACCCCTGACCTCCGCCATGCCATGGCGGCGCTCTCCCAACTGAGCTACAGCCCCAGAGAGCAAATATTGCTGCGCCCAGTTTATAGCCGCCCTTTGGTTGTTTCTGGGTCGCCGTAGCCGGAGATGCACCGCGGATCGTTCTGCAAAGAGCTCCGCCGGCAGCAAGTAACAGGACGCCAGGTCCTGGCAGTAGGCCGCCACGCAATCGATCTCCTCGGACGTGTAGCTAGTTCGGACCTGTTGTCCTCGGCTGGTGTACCGGGATGAGGTCAGGTAGATGCGAACGGTGTCCTTTACCACCGTCGCCCACTTGCATTGCACGCGAAGGATTCGACTGCCCAGATCGAACGCCAGGTCATAGCGGCCGTGTTCGGCGATCGGCCGGAGGACGTCGATGCCCAACTTGGTCGCCTCGAACGCGATCGCGGCCTCGGCGATGTTGCCCTTGTCATTGGAGGTGAGCACCTGCCGATACTCGCGCGACAGTTGAGACGTGTAGCGCGCAGAAGGTTCCGAAGGTGTGAGGGAACCCGGGAACTAGGACCTACGCTGCGCGGTGCTGCTCGGAGCCGTCCTCGTCCACGTCGAGAACCACGCCGCTGCTGCGCGTATCGCGCACCACGAAGTCGAAGGACGCCTTCTCCTCCAGCACCCGCAGCAGGTCGATCGGGTTCTCCAGATTCATCGAGACCCACGCCCGGCCGCCCGAGAATCGCTTCACCTTGATCTGGGACGCGCCGTCGATGCCCGCGGCCGCATCCTCGAATCCGGTCAGCTGCGCAAAGTCCTTCAGCGGCCCCACCTCGATCTCCACCTCGCCCGAGTACACGCCTGCCTGAGCCGGCTCCGTGCCCACCGCCGGCCGGTCCTCCCCGAGCTCCTCGAGCCCCAGCCGCTCCCGCGCCACGTCGGCCAGCTCCGAGACCCTGGCCCCGAGCTCGTCCCGCAGCCCGGAAAGCTCGGTCACCCGATCCGCCATCTGCACCGCGTCCTCCAGCGCCTTCATCCGGATCCGCGTCGCCTGGCGGCGTGCCTGCCCGTAGATCTCCTCGATCCCCTTGGTCACGGCCGCGGCCATCGGCTTCTTGAGCGCATCCTGCAGCCGCTTCTCGCGCTCCACCACCCGTTCGGCCAACCGCTGCGCCTCCCGCTCGAGGCGGGACAGCCTCGCGTCGCGTGCCTCGATGGCCGCGTCGACCTGCTCTGGGTCGTAACCGCGCACGGTGCGCCGGAAGCGCTCCTTCGACACGACCGAAAGGCTAGAAGCGGGTTCGGACGCCTAATTCAGGCAGCGCCCCGGGCGCCTGTCAGGTCCAAATCGAGCTGACCAGCCTCGCCCCAGAGCTGCTCCAGCCGGTACCTCTCCCGCGGCTCGGGGGTGAAGACGTGCAGCACCGCGTCCAGGTAGTCCATCAGCACCCACTCGGCCTCCCGCGCACCCTCGACCCGGGCCGGAAGCCAGCCGTCGCGCTTGAGCTGGTGGTAGACCTCGTCGTGGACCGCCTTGGCCTGCCGCTCGTTGCGGGCGGTGCAGATCACCAGGTAGTCCGTGTACCCGACCAGCTGCCGCACGTCGAGCGCGATCAGGTCGGTCGCCTTCTTGTCATCGGCGATCGCGGCCAGCCGCCGCGCCAACTCCTCCGAGGTCATCTCCTTCCCCCGGCTCATCGGTACAACCCTCGCTCCGCGATCAGCCTGATCACCGGATCCGGAACCAGATGGCGCAGCGGCTTTCCCTCCCGCGCTCGCTGCCTGATTGTGGTCGAGGACGCTCCGCAAAGTGGCATGTCGATTATCTCCGCCCGGTCGGATGCACCCAGCCGCTCCAGCGCCGACTCCACCGCCCCCAGCCCGACACCCGGCCGCGGCACCACCCCGAGCGACGCCAGCTCCAGCACCCGAGCCGGCTCCCTCCAGCTCGCCAGCCCTGCGGCCATGTCCGCGCCGAGCAGGAAATAGAGCTCGTCCTCCGGCTCGCTCTCGGCGAGCAGCTCGAGCGTCCGGTAGCTGTACGAGACCTCATCCCGCTCCACCTCCAGTCCCGACGCCTCCACCCCGTCCTCGCCGCCGGCCGCCAGCATCGCCATCTCCAGCCTGACCTCCGCCCCCGGATCGTCCTCGATCTCCTTGTGGGGCGCCCGCCGCGTCACCATCAGCAGCACCCGGTCCAGCCCGAGCTGCCAGCGCGCTTCCTGCGCCAACAGCAGATGTCCCACGTGGGGCGGGTTGAAGGCCCCGCCCAGGACCCCGATCCGAGCGACGTCGCTACTCCCTGACCTGCCCGCTGCCGTGGACGACGTACTTGGTGGTCGTCAGCTCGCGTAGCCCGATCGGACCGCGAGCGTGCAGCTTCTGGGTCGAATTGCCGATCTCCGCGCCCATCCCGAACTCGTAGCCGTCGGTGAACCGCGTGGACGCGTTCACGTAGACGGCAGCGGAGTCGACCGCGTCCGTGAACTCATCGCCCACCTGCTGCGAGCTGGTCACGATCGCGTCGGAATGGCCGGTGCCGTGGCGGTTGATGTGATCGACCGCCTCGCCGAGCGAGTCGACGACGCCGACCGCCATCTTCAAGCCGTGGTACTCCGTGTCCCAGTCGGCATCGGTCGCCTCTCCGACCGCCACCGAGCCCGCCGCGTCGCGGGTCGCCGGATCGCCGACCAGCTCCACCCCGGCGTCGCTCAGCCTCGACAGCAGCGCCGGCAGCAGATCCGCCGCGAGATCGCGGTGGACGAGCAGGGTCTCGGCCGCATTGCAGACACCCGGCCGCTGCACCTTGGCGTTGTACGCGATCCGCTCCGCCATCCCCGGATCCGCGTCCTGGTGCACGTAGACGTGGCAGTTGCCCGCGGCCGCGTACATCACCGGGACCCTGGCCACCTCCTTGAGCGCGTTCTTCAGCCCCTCGCCGCCGCGCGGAATGATCAGGTCGACCAGGCCCTCGGCCGTGGCGAGCTCTGCCAGCTGCTCATGCCCCCCACCCGAGAGCAGCACCACCGACGCGGCGGGCAACTCGGCGGCGGCGAGCGAATCGGCCAGCAGCCCGGCCAGGTAAGCGTTGGAGCTCTCCGCGCTGCTCGAACCGCGCAGCACGGCGGCGTTGCCGCTCTTCAGGCAGAGCGCGGCGGCGTCGATCGTCACGTTGGGGCGCGCCTCGTAGACGACGGCCACGACGCCGATCGGAACCCGCTTCTTCGCCACCTCCAGCCCGTTCTCAAGAGTCCAGCCCTCGACCACCTCGCCCACCGGATCCGGCAGCTCGCCGATCTCCCGCACGCCCTTCGCCATCTCGGCCACCCGCGCCTCCGTCAGCGCGAGCCGGTCGAGCAGAGCCTCATTCAGCCCCTCCTCGCGCCCGGCATCGACGTCGGCCCGGTTGGCCTCGAGCAGCCCCTCGACCGAAGCCTCGATTCGGTCCGCCAGATCCCTGAGGCAGGCGTCCTTCTCGTCCCGGCTGGCACGCGCCAGCTGGTGCGAAGCATCCTTGGCCTCACGGCACGCCTCGCCAACCGTCTTCGCTGCTGTCGCCATGCAGTAAGGGTAACTACGGCGTCACACTGGGGCGGATGGCAGGGACCGTTGCGACGGGATTCGAACCTCTCGCCGAGGAGTTCAGGACGATGATGGCTCGCGGGCCACGCGGCGGCGCGCTGGTCGTGCGCAGAGGCGACCGTGTCCTCGCGGACCTGCAGATCGGCTGGGAGGACCGCACTCGGACCCGGCCCTGGCGCCCGGACACCCAGGCACTCGGCTTCTCGGCAACCAAGGGCCTCGCATCCATGGTCATCCACCGACTCGTAGACCGCGGCCGGATCGACTACGACCTCCCAGTCGCGTCCTTCTGGCCGGAGTTCGCGGCCGCGGGCAAGGAACGGATCACGGTCCGTGAGCTGCTCAGCCACCGGGCGGGTCTCTACGACGTCCAGGCGGTCGCCCGGAACGCCGACGAGCTGCTCGACCACGGAGGCATGGAGAGGCGCCTGGCCGCCGTCGCGCCCCAGGGAGCGCCCGGCCGGCCCGCCTATCACGCGATCACCTTCGGCTGGCTCGCATCCGGCCTCGCCCGGGCTGTCACCGGCGAGGGAATGCGCGACCTCGTCCGCACGGAACTGGCCGAGCCTCTCGGCACCGACGGGCTCGAGATCGGCACCGGCGGAAAGCAGCCCAGCCCTGCGGAGACGGTCGGCACCTCACTTCGCATCTACACCGCGCTCGGGATCGCGGCGACCCCGCTGCTCGGCTGGCTCCCGGTCACGCGAGCCGGCTTCCGCGCCCTGCACGCGCCGGGCTTCGAGGAGCTCTTCCGTGGACCCGAGCCCGCGATCTGGCACACCGAGATGCCCGCCGTGAACGGTGCGCTCAGCGCGGACGGGCTGGCCCGTCTCTACGTCCCCCTCGCCAACGGCGGGCTCGGTCCCGACGGGAAGCGATTTCTCTCACAGGAACTGGTCTCGAGAATCGGCAAGGTGCAGACGCGCGGGATGGACCGCGTTCTCGGCATCCGGATGCGCTGGCGCCTCGGCTTCCACCACGCGTTCGGCCTGGGCAGCCCGGCGCCCCGCGCCCTCGGCCACTACGGCTTCGGCGGCAGCGGAGGCTGGGCCGATCCCGATACCGGCATCTCCTTCGGCTTCGTCAGCAGCCACATCGGCAACTTCACGACCGCGATCGGCGACCTCGGGATCATGCGCCTGACTGCGAAGGCGCGCGCCTGTGCGGCGCACGCCTGAAGCCACCCCTTGTCAACGCTTGGAGGAGTGACCTCACCACCGCCGCTTCTCGTCCGAAGGAGCGGTTCTCGCGCCATGCGGTGGATGCGTTTTCCTCGGCGCGCAGGACCCGCGCGCCGAGCCGCTAGGCCCTAGAGCTGAATCGACTTGGTCTCGAGGAACTCCTCGAGACCGAAGCGGCCGTACTCGCGGCCGCTGCCGGACTGCTTGTACCCGC
Source organism: Solirubrobacterales bacterium (assembly GCA_036276255.1). Taxonomy (GTDB): domain Bacteria; phylum Actinomycetota; class Thermoleophilia; order Solirubrobacterales; family 70-9; genus DASUPK01. The sequence goes on along the minus strand of DASUPK010000073.1, from coordinate 599 downwards.
CGAAGGGCGCCAGCGGGTTGAAGGTGGCGCCGTTGATCTGCACCTGGCCCGTGCGCATCCGCCGCGCGAACGCCTTGGCCCGCTCGGGGTCGGCCGACCAGACGCCTCCATCCAGCCCGTAGATGGTCGAGTTGGCGATCTCGGCCGCCTCGTCCTCGTCGTCGTACGGGATGATCGAGAGCACCGGCCCGAAGATCTCCTCCTGGGCGATGGTCATGTCCGGCTTCACGTCAGAGAAAACGGTCGGTCGCACGAAGTACCCGGTATCCAGGCCCTCCGGTGGCTCGACGCCGCCCGCGACGAGCTTGGCGCCCTCCTCCTGGCCCTTCTCAATGAAGCTCCGCACGCGCTCCTGCTGAGCCTCGGAGACCAGCGGCCCGAGCCGGGTGCCGGCCTCGAAGGGATCGCCCGGTGTCGCCTTCTCGGCGGCCGCGGCCGCGATCTGCTCGGCCTCGGCCAGCTGATCGCGCGGGACCAGCATCCGCGTGTGTGCGCTGCAGGTCTGGCCCGAGTTGAGGTAGCAGTTGGAGACGCCGTGGCCCACGGCGGCCTTCAGGTCCGCGTCATCGAGGATCACGTTCGCCGACTTGCCGCCGAGC
>DASUPK010000072.1:0-3354 GCA_036276255.1 Solirubrobacterales bacterium | reverse complement strand
GCTCTTTCCGCGGATCCCGTTCGCCGAGGCCGACATCTACGTCGATGAGAGGGACCCCACGACGTTCTGGCGGATCCTTCACTTCGGCTTCCAGAACCTCTACGACCCGAATCTGGACGAGTGGATCCACATGCACACCTTCAAGCACACGGCCGGAGCGGTGACACTCCCACCGTCCTGCCAGCCTCCGGCCTAACGCCCTCGGCGCGGAGCTAGCCGACCAGCCTGAAGTGCGTCTTGGCGGTCGAGGTGTTCCCGTAACCATCGGTGGCCGTGCCGGTGACGACCACCTTCCAGCGCCCGCCGCCCGCCCTTATCTTCTTGAGCGCGGCCTTCGTGAATCTGAGCTTGAGCTTCTTGCTGACGCCCGCACTGAGCGAGGCTGTGGACCGTTTGGCATCGAGCGCCTCGGAGAGAACACGGGACGCCTTCGAGGAACCCGCACCCGCGCCCTTCACCGTTGCGCCAAGCTTCACTGTTGCGGCCTTGTCCACCTTGACGGTGACGGCCGCCGAGCGGGCCCTCTGCTTCTTCTTCGCCCTCAGCTTCTGAATTGGCTTGGGTTGCTTCTCGACGCGGAATGAGCCCCTCATGAACGGATGGATCCGGCAGAAGTAGGTGTAGGTGCCGGCCGGGAGGTCGCTCGGGGTCTTCCACGTGTCGGTTCCGGAGGCGGGTGCACCCGAAAGGGAGCCCTGGTTGCCGTTGTAGCCGAGCTCGCCGGAGTCGATGGTCACCGGCCCGTTGGCGATCGGGTAGGCGATGCCGGTCTTGCCCGTACAGGGGTCCTTGCAGGCGGTGATCGTGTGGAAGGCGTTGACGGCGGGGATCGCGTCGCTGTTGCGGAAGGTGAGGCTCTGGCCGGGCTGGATGGTGGGCACGCTCAAGCCGGCGTTCCCGGCGTGGTACGCGAACGACTGGATATTGACCGTGTTGCCCGGCGAGGGAGCGCTCGGCAGCGAGAACGGGTTCGCTGCGCCGGTCGGGTCTCCGCCATGGTTGTCGTTCTCGGCCAGGTGCCCGTGTGTCTCGACACCCTCTTCCGGGATGCAGTTGGCCGGTGGAGGATGGGTGTTCGGCGTCGGACAGGCGGGGTCCTGGGCGTCCTGGGAGCCTGGGATCGTGTTGTGGTAGACGGCGACGGGCATGATGCCCATCACCTCGTACCAATCTGCTCTCGAGGTGTCGTAGGTCGCATGCACGCTGACGGTGTCGCCCGCGTTCACCTGGACCCTCCAGTCAGGTGGCGTCCCCTTCATCGCGACGTCCCATGAGACTTCTCCCGCCGGCTCGTAGTAGTGCGCGTCGGAGGTGAAGAGCGTGTTGGTGTTGCCGTTGCGTGTGTCGCGCAGCTGCGTGTTGAGTCCGCCCGGGTGCAGGTGCCCGGCGGTGCCGATCAGCGTGTAGTCACTGTTGGGGGTCCAGCTCTGGGCCGCGCCGAGGCAGCCGTGGCTGCCGGGTGCCCAGGAAGCCTCGCCTCCGTTGCCGTCGCACGGATGGAGATCCGCGGCGGGTGCCTGGTCCGGGAACGTGTAGGTGCCGTTGTGGCCGTCGGAGCGCAGGGCGTCGAAGACCGGATAGAGGCTCGGGTTGCCGGCGACGTCCATCCATTTGGTCGTCACGGTCCTCATCGTGGCGGCCGCAGGCGTGCCGTCGGGGACGAAGTCGATGCGCCAGACGAGATAGACCTGCGAGTTCTGCGCCAGCAGGTCGTGCAGCATGTCGTTGAGGATCCAGGAGTCGCCGGGAAGGCTCCGCCAGCCGAATCCCTGCGGCAGCTGCTGAATCGTCTTCTCCTCACCGGCGGCGAACTGGGGATTGCCGTTCACCGCCCAGACGGCGTGGTGGAGGTGGAGCACGTCGACCCTCGGCACCGACCCGTCCGTGTAGACGAACTCAGGGTCGAAGCGCGTGATGTAGCCGGGCTGCTGGGGCCAGAGCTTCTGGCCCACGGTGTCAACGGCGGTCCGCAGCTTGATGATGTTCTGCCCCGGCGCGATGTTGATCGGGCCATAGCAGTAGGTGATCCGCTTCATGTCGGTGCCGTAATCCACCTCCGGGATGGCCCCCGGCTTGTCTGCGATCGGCGGACATCCGGCTGTCCCGGGGACTCCGTCGGTGACGACGCCGGCCTTCGCCGCGGGCGAGATCAGCAGCGACGCCGCGATCGCGAACGCGAATGCGGCGAGCAAGCTGCGAATCCTCAGACCTACAGAAGCTTCCATGCTCCCTTTCTCGCTGACTCAAAGTCAACGTATCACGCTAACCCGACTTTCCGGAGATCGATTCGGTTCTGCTCAGTCCGAAGCCCGGCTTGTAGTTCCCGAAGGATCATTCGTACCCCTCCGGGTCGAGCACCCGGGCCGTTCGGTGCCCCATTCGGTCGGTTCGGGCTCGAAGACGCTGGTCGCGCCTGCCTCGATGGCGGCGCTGTACATGGCCGGCGAGGCTGTCGCTGATGAGTCAGCGCTCTTCAGCGTCCAATGTGGAAGCCGATCCGCTCGGGGATCGCGGCCAGGCCGCGGCTGATCGGGCCTGCCGGGTCACCGCGCTCCTCGGCAGCCTCCTTGCTCACCAGGCCGGCGCGGATGACGTTGCCGCCGAGCCAAGAGGCGAAGCCGGCCGGGACCAGGCGAGGTTCGGGGTCCACCAGGGCGAGCCCCGAGTGCTCGTCATGCCGGTCTAGGGCGAGCGAGGCCAGGATGCGGCCGACCATCATCGAGGGGCCTACCCCGTTCCCCGTGTAGCCGAAGGCGGCGTGGACGCGATCGGAGCGAACGGGGAGGACCATTGGCAGGTGGGTCGGCGAGACGTCGATGGGGCCGCCCCAGGCGTGGGTCAGCCGGCGGCCCTCGAGGCCTGGAAAGAACGAGCGCAGATCGGAGCCGACCCGCTGCACGATGCCGGGGTCGATCTCGGTCAGCCCGCGCAGCCGGGCGCCACAGGCGATCCGCCCGCCGCCCCAGCCGAGGGCGATCCGCCCATCGGGCGTCGTCCGCATGTAGTGGACCATCGCCCGCGAGTCGGTGATGCACTCTCCGCCGTTCCAGCCGACCTCCTCGAGCAGATCCGGCACCGGCTCGGTCAGCACGATGTGGCTGGAGGTCACCGTCAGGCGCCCACGCACTGGCGAGCCCACGGCGCCGCTCGCCGATCCGAGGGCGAGCACGCACGCCTCCGAGCGGATCCGTGCGGCCGGCGTCTCGGCGAGGCACCCCCAGCTCCCGGCGCGCAGCCGGCGCACGGGCGAGTTCTCGAACACCCGGACGCCGGGACGTTGCGCGAGCCGGTCGCACAGTCCGAGCGCGAGCCTCGCCGGCTGCACGGTGGCGGCTCCCGGATAGAAGGCCCCCG
>DASUPK010000071.1:0-2204 GCA_036276255.1 Solirubrobacterales bacterium | reverse complement strand
CGACGAGGCCCTGGTCCAGGCCCATGACCGCCTGCTGAGAGATCCCACCGATCGCGAGGCCAAGGTGGACTTCGTGACCATCTACCACATGATCCTCGAGGGAACCCTGGGCCTCGTCACCTCGCACTTCCTGCTCGATCTACTTCGCGAGCGCGAGCTCTTGCCCGGCTTCGTCGACGGCTACTCCCGGATCGCCGCCGACGAGCAACGCCACATCGCTTACGGGACCTGGTTCCTTCGCGAGGCCGTCGCGGCCGATCCGGCGATGGCCGACGTCGTCCGCAATCAGATCAAGCGGCTGCTGCCGGCGGTGGCTGAGACGGTCTCACCGCCGAGCGAGGGCGCCTTCGATGCCCTGGGTGTCGATGACGGGGCGCTGGCCGAGTTCGGACTCGGAGCGCTCAATCGACGCCTCGCGCTGATCGGTGCCCCCCTGTAATCCGGTTCCCCTGAGAGAATCAGATCGAATGCTCTGCGGGGCGATCGACATCGGCTCGAACACGACGCGGCTGCTCGTTGCGGAGCCGTCCGAGGGACAGCTCCGCAAGGTGATGGAGCAGCGCGCCTACACGCGGATTGGCAAGGACGCGTCCAAGAACGGGAAGATCACGGCGGAGAAGATCGCCGAGGTTGCCGACGTCGTGGCCACGCAGCGGCGACTCGCCGAGGAGATGGGGGCCGAGACGGTCAAGACCGTGGCCACGGCCGCGATCCGGGAGGCCAAGAACCGGGACAAGGTCGTCGAGGAGATCGAGGAGATCGCCGGCGTCGAGGTCGACGTCCTGGACGAGGAGGAGGAGGGTCGCTTCGCCTTCATCGGGGCGACCAAGTCCCTGAGCCATCCGGTCGAGGGCAAGGTGGCCGTCGTCGACGTGGGCGGCGGCTCATCCGAGGTGATCTACGGGACGATGTCCGACGGGGTCACCGAGGTGAAGTCGTTCAAGATCGGCTCCGGGTCCCTGACCGAGGAGTACCTGGAGTCGGATCCTCCGTCCGCCTCCGAGATCCGCAGCCTGCGAGACCACATTGCGGACTTCTTCGAGAAGGTTGAGCTGGAGCAGCCGGACCAGGCGGTCGCGGTGGGCGGCAGCGCCACCTCGCTGCGGACCCTGGTCGGAGCGGTGCTCGAGTACGAGACCCTCGAGCGGGCCGTCCGTGTGCTCTCCAGCGACGAGATCTACGAGGTCGCAAAACGCTTCGAGCTGGATTCCCGGCGCGTCAAGCTGCTGCCCGCCGGTGTCCTGCTGCTCGAGAAGTTCTCCGACATGCTCGGTCAGCCGCTGCAGATCGGCAAGGGCGGCCTGCGCGAGGGGATCATCCTCACGCTGCTGAACGGCAGCGTGAACGGGGATCACGAGCAGCTGGCCGCGTAGCGGCCGTCCCGCCGCCGAGGGCCCCTGCACCGCCTAAGCCACGCCAGCGCGCACGCCGCCGGTAGCCTTCACCCACCCCAGTGGCCAAGGCGAAGCCAATCCCGGACCTGAGCGCCGATGTCCCCTATACGGAGGCCGCCGCGAGGGTCGTCTCCGTCCGGGGTGCAGAGCTCGCCGAGCAGGCCCAGGGGGTCCTCGACACCGGCGACATCGAGCGGGTCCATGACATGCGGGTGGCGACGCGACGGCTGCGGGCCGCGCTCGAGATCTTCGAGCCCTGCTTCCCGGCCAATTCCTACGCCCAGGCCCTCGCAGAGGTGAAGAGGCTCGCCGACGCCCTCGGCGAGCGGCGAGACCGCGACGTGGCGATCGCCGCGCTCCACGGCTTCAACGATCAGGTGGCGGCCCCCGACCGCCGCGGCGTGACCTCGCTGATCGAGCAGTTCCGTTCCGAGCAACAGGAGGCGAACGAGGGCCTGGCGCCGCTGGTCTCGGACGAGAGCCTCAACTCCCTGCGCGACAACATGGACGAGCTGGTCGCCGCGGCGAGCGGGGGGGCGGCGTGAAGGCCCGACCGGTCAAGAAGCTCGATCCCTCCAAGTCGCTGGGTGAGAACGCCGCACGGATCGTGCAGGTGAGGCTCGACGAGATGATGGACCTCGCCCCGCGCGCGCTCGACGGGAAGACGAAGGCACAGCACGACATGCGGATCGCCGCCAAGCGCCTGCGCTACGTGCTCGAGGTGACCGGCTTCTGTTTCGGGCGGCCCGCCGACACCGCGCGCCGCCGCGCCCGGGATCTCCAGGACATCCTCGGCGAGATCCACGACTG
>DASUPK010000070.1:0-5592 GCA_036276255.1 Solirubrobacterales bacterium | reverse complement strand
GCCGCAGGATGCGCTCGGCACCGAGCGCTCCTACGGGTGCGTCTACAACACGGCGCGCCTGCTCTACTCGGCGACCGTGGTCGCGGACCCGAATCAGTCCGCCCCGAAGAAGCCGGGCAAGAAGAAGTAGTCCTTCAGGCCGCCGTCTCGCGGCCGGCGGCCTCCGCACCTCGCTGCGGGAAGGGGGGCGCGCAGCCGACGGGATAGCGCTGGAAGTAGTCCTGATCGTCGGCCTCGGCCTCCCAGAAGGTGCCGGCCTCGCTGATCTTGGTCACGACCTTGCCCGGCCAGTGGCCCGAGGCGTCGACGTCGGGGATCGTCTCCTCGGCCACCTTGCGCTGCTCCTCGCTCGTATAGAAGATCTCCGAGCGGTAGCCGGAGCCGACGAGATTCTCGCCGAGGTCGGGTCGGTGGACCTGAAAGAAGAAGTCGAGCAGGCCCCGATAGGAGATCTGTTCCGGATCGAAGGTGACCTCGACGGCCTCCGCGTGGCCGGAATTGTTCTCCTCGGTCGGGTTGTCGTTCTCGCCGCCGGTCCATCCCACCCGGGTAGAGATGACTCCGTCGCACCCGCGCAGGAGCTGCTGCATGATCCAGTAGCAGCCTCCCGCGAGGACCGCGGTTTCGGTGTTATCGCTCATGGCCTGGTCCTTCTGTCGAGGTGCGCTGACACTACCCGCAGGCCGAGGGGTTCTGCTTGCACTGCTGCTCGAAGGCCGCCTGGGGGCTGCCCTTCTTGGGCGGGACGTCGTTGGTCTCCGAGTCAGGCAGCTGCGGGCTGAACGTCTTGCCGCCCTTGGTCGTGATGGTCGTCCCCGGCGCAGTGGTCGTGGGCGCCGGGGTCGATGCGGCGGTGGGGACTGGGGAGGTGACGGCGGGAATCGAGACCGTATGGGTCGAGGTCTCGCCGGAGCTGTCGCTACCGCATCCCGTGGCGATCAGCCCGATGGCGAGCGCCAGCGGGATCAGAGCGCAGACGCGAGGGTGCGCGACCGGCGCAACCCGTCTTGGGCTGTTCACGAACCGTCGAGGGCCGGCTGGCGCAGCCCGCAGTACGGGCAGTCGCTGACGTCCAGCCCGATCAGCTGGTTGCAGCGGCGGCACGAGCGCAGGTTCTCCGGCGCCCGCACGAGCGCGGACTCCGAGGGGGCGAGGGGCAGCGTCGCCGCGGCGACCCGCATCTCCTCACCGCTCTCGCGATCGACGTAGACGCCGTCGGGCCTGACTTTCGCGAGCGCCTCGCGGCCGGATGCCGGGGCTCGAAGGCGATAGGTCTGCTCGGGATTCTGCACGGGCCGCACGTTACCGCCTCCGTCAGACCGCGGTCACGGGCGCGTCAGACCGCGGTCACGGGCGGCCGCCCCTCGCAATACGGTTGGTCCGGTGCGCGTCCTGATCTTTCACGGCTACCTGCTGCGCGGGACCGGATCCAACGTCTATAACGCCAGCCTGGCCCAGGCGCTCGCCGGCCAGGGACACGACGTCCACCTCCTCTGCCAGGACCGGCGTGCAGCGGAGCTGGACTGGGTCGACGCGGTCGGCGACTGGGACGGTGGCAGGCTCCAGGTGAAGGGGATTCGCGATGCCGGGCGCGCCGGCAGCGTCACCGTTTACCGCCCCGACATCGGCGGGCTGCTCCCGGTCTACGTCCTCGACCGCTACGAGGGCTTTGAGGTGAAGACGTTCCCCGACCTGAGCGACGCCGAGCTCGACCGTTATCTCGATGCGAACGTCGCGGCCGTGCGCGATGTGGTTGCCGCGGCGGGGCACCCGCAGGCGGCGCTGGCAAACCATCTGATCATGGGCCCGGCGATTCTCTCTCGCGCCGGCCTTCGCTTCGCGATCAAGGTGCACGGCTCGGACATCTCCTACACCGTCCGCCCGCACCCCGAACGCTTCGTCCCCTACGCGCGCGAGGGGACGAATGTCGCCGCCGGGATTCTCGCCGGCTCCTCCTATACGGCCAGGGCGCTGTTCGAGACGGTGCCGGACCCGAGCCTGTCGGACCGCACCCGTCTCGGGCCGCCCGGGGTCGACATCCACCGCTTCCGGCCCCATCCCGAGGAGGAGTCGCTCCGCGACCTGGATTCGCTCGCCGAGCGCCTGGCGGGGGAGGAGCCGGAGGAGGGCGGGGAGGACGATTCGTTCGGCCGTGACGGGCCGGAGATCGCCGCCGCTCTCCAGGCCTGGGGCCAGGGAGACCAGCGGGTGCTGTTCGTCGGCAAGCTGCTGATCAGCAAGGGCGTCGACCTGCTCGCGGCCGCCTGGCCCCTCGTCCATCGCGCGCGCACGGCCGCCGGCGCGCTCGCGCCCCGGATCCTCTTCATCGGCTTCGGCGCCTTCGAGGAGGGACTGCGAATTCTGATCGACGCGCTGGAGCGGGGAGACCTGGAGGCGGCCCGTGATGTCGCTGCGAGGGGCCGCGGCCTCGAGGGTGCCGCTCAGCCGAACGCGCCCCTGCCGATCCTCTCCGGCTTCCTGGCCGATCCGCCTGAGGGCTATACGGATGCCGCGCGAGACGCCGCCGGGTCGATGCTGATCGGCGGCCGGCTCGAGCACGATGAGGTGGCGGACGTGATGCCCGCGGCGCACACCTTCACGATGCCGAGCACCTGGCCCGAGGCGTTCGGGATGGTCCCGGCCGAGTCGGCCGCCTGCGGCGTGCCGCCGACCGCCGCCGACCATTCCGGGATGCGCGAGGTCGCGCAGGTGCTTGCCGAAGCGGTTCCGGACGATCTGGGCCGCCTGCTCAGCTTCCCGGTCGGGCCCGGTGCCGTCGGCGAGCTCGCGGAACGCGTCGAGGGCTGGCTCTCCCTGGAGCCCGATCGCCGGCGTGAGGCGGGGCTGGCGTTTGCGCGGCGAGTCGACGAACTGTGGAGCTGGGACGGCGTTGCGCGGACCGTCCTAGCAGCTTCCGCGGGCGAGCTCAGTGACCTACCGAGGGTTACGGGCTGAGTCCTGAATAGAATGCCGCCGGATGCGCGGCCTGCCCCTACCCAAGCTGATCGCGGCAGTGATCGTCCTCACCGTCGTCACCTCGGTGATCATGTTGATCCCGAGCTGGAACGGCGAGGAGGCCTCCACCGCCGCAGGCAAGATCGACACGCTGCTCGACGTGATGATCGTGCTCTCCTCGTTCGTCTTCTCGGTCGTGATGGTGATGCTCGTCTACGCCGTCTGGAAGTGGAGGGCGAAGCCGGGGGACGAGTCGGACGGCGCGCCGATCCACGGCAACACCAGGCTCGAGATCGCCTGGACCGTGATCCCGACGGTGATCGTCCTCTTCGGCGCGATCTACTCCTGGATCACCCTCGACAACATCGAGGCGCACGACCCGAACCGGATGGTGGTGGACGTCTACTCACAGCAGTACGAGTGGCACTTCGACTACCCGGAGACCGGCACGACCTCGCGCGAGCTGCACGTCCCCGTCAATCGCCAGATCGAATTCCGGATGCACGCGCTCGATGTCATCCACTCGTTCTGGGTCCCGGAGTGGCGGATCAAGAAGGACAACGTCCCGGGCATCACAACCCGCGCCTACATCACCCCGACGAAGACCGGGGACTTCACGCTGGTCTGCACAGAGCTCTGCGGCATCGGCCACGCGACCATGAGGGCGCCGGTCGTCGTCGAGCGCTCTCAGGCGGACTGGCAGCAGTGGGCGGCGAGCCAGCCGCCGATCAAGTCCGACGAGCAGGCCGGCGAGAAGCAGCCGAACGGACCCACCACGCCGAGGCAGATCAAACAGTGACCTTAGGAACGGTTGAGATACTCCGGGGGATGGAAGGATGGCGGGAGTGACTGCGGCCATGTTCAGGCGTCCGGGCTGGTGGCGGGCCCTGACCTTCACGATCCTGGGGGCCGCCTTCGGCTACGGGCTCGTGGTCGTCCTGAGGCTGATCTCGGGCCTCCCGGCCACCCAGACGGAGCAGACCGGCTACCCGCAGGTGATCGTCGCGGCGATCACCTGCTCGCTCGGGTTCCTGATCGGCATCGGGTGCTTCGACTACTGGTTCCGCTGGGCCACCGGCGCACCGACGTTCCCCGTCGAGCGCGAGCACGAGAACCACGGGGCCTACAGCTGGCGCGACTACTTCAAGGTCAACACCGACCACAAGGTCATCGGGATCCAATACCTGGTCACGACGTTCTTCTTCTTTTTCGTCGGCGGGCTGATCGCGATGATCATGCGGGCCGAGCTGGCACAGCCCGGCACGCAGATCGTCGACCCGAGCACCTTCAACAGCCTCTTCTCGACGCACGCCGCGCTGATGATCTTCGTCTTCGTCATCCCGGCCTTCGCCGGGATCGCGAACTACGTCCTGCCGCTGATGATCGGGGCGCCGGACATGGCCTTCCCGCGGCTCAACGCCCTGAGCTTCTGGATGCTGCCGGTCGCAGGGCTGCTGTTCCTTGGGAGCTATCTGGCGCCGGGCGGAGCCTTCGACGCAGGCTGGACCGGCTACGCGCCGCTCTCGACGGGAGCGCCGCTGGGCCAGTCCTTCTTCAACCTCGGGGTTCAGTTCGCCGGGGCCTCATCGATCGCCACCGCGCTCAACTTCCTGGTCACCATCGTGACCATGCGGGCGCCGGGGATGAACTTCTGGCGCCTGCCCCTGCTCGTCTGGGCGAACCTCTCGACCTCGCTGCTCGTGGTCGCCGCCACGCCGTTCGTCGCAGGAGTGCAGTTCATGGTCCTCTTCGACCGCGTCCTGCACACGAACTTCTTCCAGGAGGCCTTCGGCGGGGACGTGATCAGCTACCAGCACATCTTCTGGTTCTACTCGCACCCGGCCGTCTACATCATGATGTTGCCCGGGTTCGGGATCGTCAGCGAGGTGATCTCGACCCACTCGCGCAAGCCGATCTTCGGCTACCGGCTGATGGCCCTCGCGTTGATCGGGATCGTGGTGCTCTCGTACTCGGTCTGGGCGCACCACATGTTCGTCGCCGGCATGTTCAGCTGGCTCCGAGTCCCGATGATGATCACGACGCTGCTGATCGCGGTGCCGACGGGGATCAAGATCTTCTCGTGGCTCGGGACCCTGTTCGAGGGCGTGATCCATCTGAAATCGACAGCGATGCTGTTCGCCCTCGGCTTCATCGCCACCTTCACGGTCGGCGGCATCTCCGGCGTGATGCTCGGGATGATTCCGATCGACATCCACGTCTCGGACACCTACTTCGTGGTGGCGCACATCCACTTCGTGCTCTTCGGCGGCTCGGTCTTCACGATCTTCGCCGGCGTCTACCACTGGTTCCCGAAGATGACCGGGCGGATGTACGACGAGAAGCTCGGCCGAATCCACTTCTGGCTGACCCTCGTCGGGATGCTCGGCACCTTCATCCCGATGCACTGGATCGGCATGGAGGGCATGCCGCGCCGGGTCGCGGACTACGCCGCGCAGTTCGGGGACTGGAACCTGTTCATCTCGATCTGCGCGTTCCTGCTCGGCGCCGCCCAGCTGATCTTCCTCTACAACATGATCGTCAGCTGGCGCTTCGGCCCGAAGGCGGGCCCGAACCCCTGGCGCGCCAAGACCATCGAGTGGCAGGTCTCCTCGCCGCCGCCGGTCTTCAACTTCGATG
>DASUPK010000069.1:0-12191 GCA_036276255.1 Solirubrobacterales bacterium | reverse complement strand
GGTGTTTCTGCTCGTGGGCGGAGAGCCGAGCGTCACGTCGTTCATCGCCCCGAATGCCCAGGGCGGTGGCGGAGACTCGACCACAGTCGGCGAGTTTCTCCAGGCGCCGACGCCAGTGAACATGAAGGCGTACAAGGGCTGCCAGTCCTCGGGCGCCGGAGCCAAGAAGAGCGCGGTCAAGTCGGCTGCGCAGGCGACAAAGTTCCCAGTCAGCTGCTCGGGGTCGATCTCGCCTTCGCCGACGCCCGGCGAGGACCAGCTGTCCTTCAGCTGCAACCAGAACATCCGGGCCTACGCGATCTACAGCAACAAGCCCATCGATCTGCCGGGTGACGAGCCCGTTGTAACTGGACCTAATGGCGGCGGTCTCAACGAGAGCGCCCTGGACCAGTGCGAGGGATCGATCCCGGGTCCCGGATATGGCTGTGGGACGGTCGACCGGCAGGCTCAGACGTCTGCGCTGCCGAACGGCAACGGCATATCCGCCGGCAACCTTGCCACCCAGAAGATGGGATTCGAGCAGAGCCCGTGCAAGCGCGCGGGTCAGCCGAAGACCAAGGCCTGGCTCGTCCCGATGGGCGAGCCTACGATTGGCAGCACTGTCGGGGAGTTCAGCGGTTCGCCCCAGCAGTTGGCGATCAGCGGCTACGGCAAGTGCAAGGGCGGCAAGAAGAAGAAGTAAGCAGCGCCAACGCACTACCTCTCCCGAGACGGCGGCCGCGAAAGCGGTCGCCGTTCTCGTTTGAGGGGCTAGTCGTCGATTGATCCCTTTCGATGTTGGTTTGGAAACGCACAGGTGCGGGTGCTTTTCCCGGTTTTCCCCTGCTCCCGTGAGTATTTACAAGGCTCTTACAACTTGGTCACGGGCTAGTCACACGTGCCCAGGGCGCCGCCGAGACACTGCCGCGGTCCTCGTTTGAGAGACCGAAAGGAGCACCAGTGTCACGCAAAGCAGCTCGCCTGCTGGCGGTAGTCGCGGCGCTTTCGCTGTTCGCGACCGTGCCCGCCGCGGCGCAGGCAAAGAAGGTCATCACCATCAGCGGGTCAACTTCCGTGTACCCGCTCGAGGTCCTGCTGGCGCGGAAGTGGATCAAGACCAAGCAGGGCAAGAAGTACGGCTTCAGGATCCTGCAGGGTGGATCGAACGTCGGCGTCTCGGATGTCTCGAAGGGCCGCGTCTCGATCGGTGCGTCGTCCAGGGACCCCGCATCGACGGACCCGGGCGGCCTCGTGTTCACCAAGATCGCCGGTGACGCCCTCTGCATCATCACGAACAACTCGAATCCGCTCGGAAACATCACCAAGGACACGATCCAGAAGATCTTCCTGGGCCCGACGTTCACCAACTGGACCCAGGTACCCGGGGCTCCGATCTCGGGCACGATCGATCCGATCGGAAGGGCGCCAACATCAGGTACGCATGACTCGTTCAGGAACATCTTCCTGGGCGGCACGAACCAGGGCAGCTTCGTGGCCGGTAAGGCCTCGAACGGCCTCGTTCAGCAGGGCGTTCAGAGTGACGACCATGCGATCGGCTACGTATCGCTGGCGTTCACCTCTGGAGTGCACGTTGTCGATTACAACGGGGTTGCATGCACCCTCCGTAACGCCCAGTCATTCCAGTACGGCGGAGATCGCAGTTTCTACTTCGTCACTCGCGGAGCTCCGGTTGGCGGTGTGAAGAAGTTCCTCAACTGGACGACCCACAGCAACAAGGCGAACAAGATCGTCGCTACTGACTGGATACCGCTCCACTGATGAGACGCCGTTTCGGTCTCCAAAAGGCGGGACCGAGGAACAGCAGTGACCAGCGCGCCGAGCTTCTGCTCGGCGCGCTGGCCTGCGTAGTCCTGGCCCTGATCGCCGGAATGATCATCTTCGTCTTCCAGAAGGCCTGGCCCTCGTTCTCACATAACGGCTTGGACTGGTTCAACCCGTTCGCAGGCGGCAATGTCGATGACCAGCTCACGGCGATCTTCGAGTCCCCTGGGAACCCGAGCCAGTACGTCTTCACGATGCACGCTTGGCCGCTGCTCTATGCGACGGCCCTGATCACGATCTGCTCCGTCGTGATCGGCGTCGGGTTTGCACTTCTCTCAGCGATGTTCATCGTCGAGTTCGCGCCTGACGCACTCCGGCGGGTGCTTGAGCCCGTTGTCCGGCTCCTGGCAGCCGTGCCCTCCGTGATCTACGGCTTGATCGGGATCCTGGTGCTCGTCCCGTTCGTCGGCAACCACATCATCAGTCAGGGGGCCAAGGACTCCGTTGCCGGGGTGGTCACCTTGAGCGGTCCCAGCGTCGGGGTCGGGATCCTGATCCTGACGGTGATGATCACGCCGATCATGATCGCGATCGTGGTCGATGCCCTACGGGCGGTCCCGGTCGGCTGGCGCGAGGGCTCCGTCTCGCTCGGCGTCAACCGCTGGCGCGCGATGTGGACGGTCACCGTTCGGGCTGCTCGCCCGGCGATCGTTGCGGCGGCGGTGCTCGCCACGGCCCGTGCTTTGGGTGAGGCGATCATGCTCTCCATGGTCACCGGGTCGGTCGGGTTCGCTCCGAACCCGCTCGACGGGATCATCTACTTCGTCGAGCCGGCGCGACCGCTCGCGGCGACAATCGTCGACAACTCCGAGGGACTTTCGGTACCCCCGTTTGCGGACACCCTCTACGCGTTCGCGGCGGTGCTTCTCGTCTCGGCAGCCTTCCTGTCCTTCGGCGGCTGGTACATCCGCCGCCACCTGCGCCGCTACACGCTCTCACCGATATGAGCACTCCCGCGACAAGCGACAGGAGGGCCGCCACCGTGCGGCGGTCGCGGCGCCCGCAGCTTTCGAATCTGCCGCGCCCCCGGCTTCCGCGCCGCAATCGGGAGGTCCTCAGCGATGAGGAGATCGTCCCGTGGAGCATCGGGGACAGGATCGGCCTCGCCGCGGCGTGGTTCTCCGGCCTGTTGCTGTGCGCGATCGCGGCCTCGATCGTCCTCTACATGCTGATTCGGGGATTGCAGTACGTACAGCTGAGCGCCCTCTTCGAGCACCCGGTCGTGCAGTCGACGACGACGATCACCGGCACCGGCGGTGGCTACCTCGACCCGATCGAGGGCACCCTGATCCTGACCGCTCTGGGCACCCTGATCGCCCTGCCGATCGGGGTTGGCATCGCCGTCTGGCTGAGCGAGTATGCCCGTCCCGCGGGGCTCGCGCGTGCGGTGGAATCCGGAGTGGAGATCGTTGCCGGAACTCCGACGATCGTGCTGGCGATCTTCGGCCTGCTGATCTTCAGCAAAAGCGCGTTCGGTTTTCTGTCCTTCACAGCGGAGGGGGGCGCCGTGTTCGGGCGCTCCTTCTTCATCGCCGGAATGATGATGTCCGTGATCGCGCTGCCCTTGATCGTCGGCGCGACCCGCGAGGCTCTGCAGTCCATCCCAGCGCACGTGCGGGAGGCGTCCTACGCCCTGGGCAAGGACAAGATCTCGACGATCCGCCGGGTGCTGCTGCCCGCCTCCCGCAAGGGAATCGCGACCGGCACGACGCTGGGGATGGGGCGAATCGCGGGCGACACTGCGATCGTGATCCTTCTCCTCGGCGCAACGCTGACACTGGAGAAGCAGGGGACGACGCCCGTTGTGAGCACTCTCAAGGGGACCGGCAGCACGCTGACCAGCTATGTCTACGGGAACTCACCGGCCGGCGAGGGGAACTCACCCGCGAAGGCCTACGCTGCCGCGTTCATCCTGCTGATGATTGTGATCCTCATGAACTTCGTAGTCGATCTCATGTCTCGCAGAAGGAGTGATCCATGGGCCCGATGAAGAATCCGCCTCCCGTTCGCCGGATCGTGGTCGACGACGAGCCGACGATCGTCGAGCCGCCGAAGCGACGCAATGGCGCCGCGCAGACGGTCAAGGACGCAGCCTCCGGACTCCTCAGCGCTCCGCGCAAGCGCGAAGCCAAGCGCGGCAAGGTCAAGGAGCGGATGCGGACCGAGGAGCTCGGGATCGCGTATGCGGGCAAGCCGGCCGTCAAGAACGTCAGCCTCACGGTGAACCAGGGAGAGGTCCTTGGCCTGATCGGCCCCTCGGGCTGCGGCAAGACGACCCTGCTCCGCTCCCTCAACCGGCTCGTCGACCAGACGCCAACCGCGACACGGACCGGCGCCATCTACCTGGACGACGGAGACGTCGACCGCCTGGATGTCACCGAGCTGCGGAGGCACGTCGGCATGGTCTTCCAGCAGCCGAACCCGTTTCCGATGAGCGTCTTCGACAACGTCGCCTACGGCCTGCGCGAGCGCGGCTCTAGGCGTCCGTCGCGAGCGGCCCTGCGTCCCATGGTCGAGGAGGCGCTCGACCGGGCCGGTCTGCTCGAGGAGGTCAAGGACAACCTCACCCATCCGGCTCTTCGCCTCTCGGGTGGCCAGCAGCAGCGGCTATGCATCGCCCGCTCGCTGGCAGTCAACCCGGGTGTCCTGCTGCTCGATGAGCCCTGCTCGGCGCTTGATCCGCGCTCCACGTCGATCATCGAGGAGCTGGTGATGAAGCTGCGCTCGGACATCGCCATCGTCATCGTCACCCACAACCTGCAGCAGGCCTACCGCGTCGCCGACCGGGTCGGCTTCATGTACCTGGGAGACCTCGTGGAATACGGCGACTCCGATCAGGTCTTCGGAGCGCCGAAGGCGAAGCGGACCAGGGAGTACGTCAGCGGAGGGTTCGGTTGACTCGATGGCGGATCATCGTTCTGGCAAGCGTGGTCTTGGCGGGGGTCTCCCTCACCGCCTGCCAGTCGAGCCAGGACAAGGCGAAGATCATCCAGGCCAGGGCGGAGGCTTCGCGGCCAAAGCCACTCGTCATCCCGCACCCGAGCAAGGATGTCAAGGTGATGGACACCACGCTCCTTCACGACAACAACGGTGATGCGGTCGTGGTCGAGCTGAAGAATGAGTCGAAGCGGACCCTTGTCAGCGTTCCGATCCTGGTGGACATCACCGACGCGAAGGGAAACACCGTTTACAACAACGACACCGCAGGGCTTGACTTTGCGCTAAACCACATTGCGGTGCTGAAGCCGGGCGAGACATTCGATTGGGTCAACGACCAAGTCGAGCAGGGCAAGAAGGTGAAAGTGACCGTCGGGGAGCCGGAGGCCAAGGCACCGCCGAGCCTGCCGGAGTTGGACGTGAGCACCCCGCGCTTTCGGAGCAGCAGCCTCGGCGCCCAGGTGGTGGGGGACGTGACCAACAATTCGAAGCTGGAGCAGCACAAACTCGTCCTGTTCGCAGTGGCGAGGCAGGGGGGGCGGGTCGTGGCAGCTGGGCGAGGCCTGATCAAGAAGCTGAAGGTGGGCGCGAAGCCGTCCCCGTACGTGATCTTTTTCATCGGCGACCCGGGCGGCGCGGACGTGACCATCCAGGCGCCCCCCACGGACTTGCAATAGGGCTTGGAATAGGAGGGCATCAAATGGCAACGACACCAGGAACAGGGGAAGGAGAGACCGTCGGGCTTCCTGTCGTGGGACAGGAGGGCGAAACCTGCGAGCAGTGCGGGTCCGTGCTCGCCACCGACCAGCGCTATTGCTTGAACTGCGGCTGGCGGCGCGGAGAGACCCGGGTGGACTACGAGAAGCGCCTCAACGGCGGCGTGGTCGCCACCGCAAACGGAGCCGTAGCCACGGCAACACCCTCGAACCAACAGTGGACTCCGGCATTCGCGATCCTGGCCATTGCGCTGCTCGGTGTGATGCTCCTGCTCGGCGTCCTGATCGGCAAGAAGGGCAACGGCAACACGCAGACGGTCGCTGCGCAGGCTGCGCCGACCACGACCTCCGCGGCCGCGCCCACCGACACGACGGCGACTACCGCGAGCAACAACAAGGCCGCCAAGGGCGGCGGGGCCGCCAGCACTCCAGGCCAGAGCAAGGTGGTCCAGGGAGGCAGCGGCTCGACCAACGGCATCGCCGCAGCCGACACGAGCGCCTCCCCTCAGCAGCAGGCCAAGGGCGGGCCAACCCAGGTCGCGACCCAGGGCAAGCCGGCGGCTCTCGATCCCAACGGACAGGCGGGTAACGGCAGTGCCGCGACCTGCATCGGGTGCTGATCATGGCCCAGGCGAGGAAGCCAGCATCGAAGAGGCCCGGGCTCATGGAGACGCTCCGGCAGTCGGGGCGGCCCCCGCGTGCGATCGTCAAGCCCTCGGGCGTAGGCCCGAAGGGCAGGGGTGGACGCCGTAAGGCCGTCAGCGCCGGCGCGGGCT
This sequence comes from Solirubrobacterales bacterium, assembly GCA_036276255.1. GTDB lineage: Bacteria > Actinomycetota > Thermoleophilia > Solirubrobacterales > 70-9 > DASUPK01. The sequence continues at coordinate 5,941 of DASUPK010000069.1, read as the reverse complement.
CGAATGGGAGCTCGGCTGTCGGCACGCCGGTTGGACAACCCGAGCTGCTCAAACAGCGCGAGGAGCTCTCGCGCAAATTCGCCGAGCTCCAGTGGGATCTCGGCGGCATGGCATACGAGATGGCGAGTCGCGACCACTACCGGCTTGACGTGCTCAACAAGCAGGCGGCGAAGCTGCAGGAGGTCGACGCGGAGCTGGGGCAGATCGAGCGGCTCTTGAAGCTCGGCACCGCCGGCGCCGCCGGCACCTGTCCGGCTTGTGGTGCGCTCCAGGCACACGGCGCCGTGTTCTGCTGGCAGTGCGGCAATGAGCTGCGCCCGGCCGCGAACTCCGGCGAAAAGCCAAAGCCGAAGCCCCCGGTGACGAAGACGTAGGAGATGGCTGGGGAGGCCGCCAACGTCCGCGGGCCGTGCTCGAACTGCGGGGCGCAGCTCGCCACTGACCAGCGCTACTGCGTGGAGTGCGGCCATCGGGTCGGGCCGCCCCTGGCGCTTCCGTATGCGCTGCCCGCCGGGGTGATGGCGCCGCCAGCGGCTGGCCGCTCCGGCTTCACGCTGCCGGTCCCGCTGCAGACGGTGAGCACCTTTGCCGCTCTGGCCCTTGGATTCGGCTTCGTCGTCGGGACCGCGATCAGCCCGAACCTGGGCGGGATCATCGCCGCGCCCAGTCCCACGGTCGTGGCCGAGGCCCCGCCTCCCGACAACTCCACCACCCCCGCAACGGGTGGAGGCGGAAGCGGGGGCGGCACTTCGGTGGCCGCTTCGACCCCGGCAGCGACGGTCGCGTCAACGGCGCCCTCGTCGGGAGGTGGAGGCGGCGACGGTGGCGGCGGCGGTGGGAAGAAAAAGAAGAAGAAGAAGAAGGAGCAGCCACTGAGCTTCGACGGAACCGTCGTGAGGGTCAACCAGGTCGCACAGAGCTACACCATCTCCTCGAACGGCGGCCTGATCGCCATCCATACCGACTCGGCACCTCAGGTGGGCGAGCAGGTACACGCTCCCGTCCGGAAACTGAAGAACGGGACGTACGCCGAGCAGGGAGCGCGCAGCCACTCGGGAACGACCGATCAGGCGAACTTCCTCGGGACGGTGACCTACTGCGCCGATCTGGAGCAGCCGTCGGCGCCCTGCGACGGCAGCTCGGACACAGACCACTACGTCTATGCGGTCTCCTCGCTCGGGGCATCGGTGCTGGTCAGCGCATCGCACCCGGCCCAGGGCGCACCGCCCAAGGTCGGCTCTCAGGTGCAGGTTGGGGTTCACATCGGCGCGAATTTCCAGCCGGTGACGCCGTCCAGCTGGTCAACGGATCCGAGCTGCACGCCTCCGTACGACGAGGAACACGGCCTACCGGGCTCGCCGGCGCCCACACCGGAGCTGACCCAGACTGCCGTTAGCACGACGAGCACGACAACCAGCGCACTCCTCGAGACGGTGGTCCAAACCGTCTGTCCCGCGGGGACTCCGAGGTTGGTCTTCTCGGCCGATGACATCCGGGAGGCCGGGCGGGATCTGACCGCTCTACCCGTTCCGAGCAGCATCGACCCGAGCAAGCTCACCCCCGGCGAGGCGATCCAGGCCGACGTCGCGGTCGCCAACGACGGAACGCTCACGCTCAAGGGCGCGGCGAGCGACCAGGGCACAGCCGGCGCCGACGACACCACGCAGGGTCAGGGAACGCTGACCGGGAGCTAGGCGGCCGCGGGCACGGCGGGGGGAGCGATCGCCTGGACCCCGCCTTCGAATAGGCGAGCCGCCGCCGGCCGCGGAGGATGCACCTCGAGCAGCAGTGGAGCGGCGGCCTTGCGCGCCAGGAGCGGCGCGAGGCGGTTCCAGGGCACCTTCCCGCGGCCCGGCGGAAGGTGAAGGTCGAGCCGAAGCGGGTCGATCTCGGGAGAGCCGACCTCGCCGCGGCGGGCGCCCAGGTTGTCGTGCAGGTGGAAGAGGACGGCGCGATCGAGTGCCGGCTCGATCAGCTCGAGCGGATCCGTGCGGCGAAGTCGCGCGACGATGTTGGCGTGGCCCACGTCGATGCAGAGGCCCACAGCCGGCGAGGAGATCCGCCTGGCCATCGTCCGCAGGATGAGCGGGGTGAAGGAGAGCGCGTCGGGACCCGGGTAGACGGGCGCGAGGTTCTCGAGGGCGATGATCACCCCGAGTCGCTCCGCGAGCGTGGCGAGCGCCGCGAGCGAGCGGGTCTCCGCCAGGCTCCGGTCCTCACTGGCCGGCACGTCGAGCAAATTCGCGGCGTGGTGGACGACGTGTGAGGCGCCGACCTCGGCTGCGTAGGAGATCAGGCCTGCCAGGGCGCTGTCGCCGTCGGGAGTGCCGACGTGAACCGACCCGGGGCCGTGAAGCACCAGGCGCAGGCCGGAGGTGCGGAGAACCTCGGCAAGCGCGGCCGCGTGGCGTGTGGCGTCGCGTGAGACCGTCAGCACGGACGGCGGGGGAGAGGGGACCTGGACGTAGCGGAAGCCGGCGGCCTCGATCTCCTTGAGGATCGGGGCGGCGGGCCACCAGTCGTAGGGGATACTGAGCCCGAGCCGCTCCGTTGGGTCGCTGCGAGCCATCGATCCGAAAGTACGTCGGCCCTCCGGGAATCCCGTGAAGAGGCTGTGAATGCGAGCGTCCCTGCGCTCCGCCTAGGCGGCTGGAGAGGGCTCCTCGTGGGGCACCATGACCTCGGCGGCCTCATCCGGGGTGATGTCCGGGTACAGGATCCGCAGCACGCCGATCGCAACCACGCCGCCGACAAGCTGGGCGATCACGAAGGCCGGGACCGACGCAGGCGCAATCCCCGCGAACGTGTCGGAGAACATCCGCCCGACGTCGATCGCCGGGTTGGCGAAGCTGGTCGAGCTGGTGAAGAAGTACGCCGCGCCGATGTAGGCGCCCACGGCCGCCGGCGCCAGCGACCCTCGCCGCGTCCGGGCGAGCGCGAAGATCACGAGGATCAGCCCGAGGGTGGCGACGACCTCGGCAAACAGGTGGGCCTCCGAGGCCCGATGCTTGTCTGAGATGCTGATCGCGGCCAGGGCGAACATCCCGTTCGCCGTGATCGCGCCGGCAACGCAACCGGCGATCTGCGCGGGTATGTAGGCGAGGGCGTCGCGCCAGCTCAGACCGCCGAAGCTCGCATCGACGAGCGAAACCACCGGGTTGAAGTGGCCGCCTGAGACCGGACCGAACATGAGGATGATCGTGAACAGCCCCGCCGCGGTTGCCGCGGCGTTCTCGAACAGCTGCAGGCCGATGTCGCCGGGCGAGAGGTTCGCGGCCGCGATCCCCGAGCCGATCACGACGGCTGCGAGGAAGGCCGAACCGAGGAACTCGGCGAACAGGCGTCGGGGGAGGGGCGCGGTCATGGCCAGGGTCTTGAGCCGGGCTATCAGGCCGCGATCAGGAGCTTCTCGCCGTATTCGCCCGGAAGGCCGGCCTCGCCTACCTGGCTCGCCGCGTACTCCGCGTCATATTCGAAGCGCTCGATTCGCGCGACGACCTCTCCGCCGTCTCCGTCCAGGATCGCGAAGCCACCGCGCGGATCGCCATCCTTGGGCTTGCCGACCGATCCACAGTTGACGAAAAGAGTGTCGCCGTAGGTGTGGATCCACGGCTTGTGGGTGTGGCCGAAGATCATCACGTCGCATTCGGCACCGGCCGCGATCCGCTCGAACGTCTTGGCCGGCTTGTCCTCGAAGAGGTACTCGTTCACCTTGCGCGGGGAGCCGTGCACGAGGAGGATCCGCTTTCCGCTTAGCTCGAAGCGCAGGTCGAAGGGCAGCTCCCGCATGAAGTCCTTGGAGGTCTGGTCAGTGTGCTCGAGCGTCCAATTGACCGAGAGCTGACCGAGGTCGCGATCGTGCTGGTTCGGATAGGCGCACATGCAGTCCTCCTCATCCCGCCCGATCGCGTAGTCGTAGTTGCCATAGATGGTCGGGATCTCCCGCTCCTTGATCAGACGGCATACCTCGTTGGGCCAAGGCCCGTAGCCGACGAGGTCACCGCCGCAGTAGATCTGCTCAATCTCGAGCTCGTCGATCCGCGCGAGAACGGACTCGAGTGCCGGCAGGTTTCCGTGGATGTCCGTGATGACGGCGACGCGGGAATCGCTCACTGGACCATTTCCGTTTCGGTGAGTGTCGAGAGGAGCTCCTCGACCCGGTGCTGGACCTCGTCGCGGATCCCACGCACGGTCTCCAGATCCTTGTCTTCGGGGTCGTCGAGCTCCCAGTCCTCGTAGCGCTTCCCGGGATAGATCGGGCAGGCATCCCCGCAACCCATCGTGATCACCGCATCCGCCGCTCGCACTACCTCGTCGGTGAGCGGCTTCGGGAATTCCTTGGATATGTCGATACCGACCTCCTCCATTGCCTGGACCACGTGGGGGTTAAGTTGGTCGGCCGGATCGGATCCCGCCGATCGAACATGCACGCGGCCCTCCGCGAGCTTGTCGAGGAGGCCCGCGGCCATCTGGCTGCGACCGGAGTTATGGACGCAGACGAAGAGGACCTCTGGGACCTCCTTGGTCAGCTTGCCCTCCGCCTGAGCGAGGGCCCGAAGGCGCTGGCGAGCAAAACGCTCGACCATGAGCGGCACGAACTCCTCAACTCTCGAATCCGAGAACTGGTCGATGCTTTCGTCGACGTAGCGTCGATGGTCTCGCGCGAAAACACGCCGCTGAACTCCTCGGCAAGCAGGTCGACTGATCGTGCGATGTGGTCTCTCGTCGTCTGTCCAAGGTCAGATCGCATTCTGGTCCTCCCTTCCGCCCGTGGTGGTTCAACTGTAAAGGTTGACAACTGTCTATTCAATCGATATACGTATATAGATGGCCGTCGATCTGGAGATGGTGCCGAAGCAGAAGCGCCCGGCTGGCGAACCGTGTTGCGAGCCCGTTGTCTATCCCGATATCCAGCGGACGCAAGCCGAGCGGATGGCGAGGGTCGCAAAGGCCCTCGGCGATCCGATCCGCATGCAGCTGGTCGACGTGCTCCGTAAGCACGCCGGCAAGGTCTGCGTCTGCGAGCTCGTGCCGCTCTTCGACCTCTCTCAGCCGACCGTCTCACATCACCTGAAGGTGCTGCGCGAGGCGGGGATCGTCGGGTCGGAGCGGCAGGGCCTGTGGGCCTACTACTACGTCAACCCCGAGGCCTTGGAGGAACTGAGCACATGGCTGAGCAACTGACCGGCAAGGACGAGATCCGCGAGGCCGTGCGGGAGCGCTACGCGGCGGCCGCGACATCGGTGGGCGAGGGGAGCGTCGCGTGTTGCACGCCGTCGATGGCCTCGGAGGCCGGCCAATCCTCCTGCGGCTGCGGCTCCGACGTTCCCGATGCCTGCGGCGGCGAGGAGTTCGGCGCCGGGTTGTATGAGGCGACGGACCGTGACGTGCTCCCGGACGAGGCGAAGCTGGCATCCCTCGGCTGTGGCAATCCCACAGCCGTTGCCGAGCTCCACGAGGGCGAGACCGTTCTCGACCTCGGCTCTGGAGGCGGCATCGACGTCCTGCTCTCGGCTCGCCGCGTCGGGCCGACCGGCAAGGCATATGGCGTCGACATGACCGACGAGATGCTGGAGCTCGCGCGCTGCAACCAGCGCGAGGCGGGTGTCGAAAACGTTGAGTTCCTGAAGGGCACGATCGAGGACGTGCCCTTGCCGGATGACTCGGTAGAGGTCGTCATCTCCAACTGCGTGATCAACCTCTCGGGCGACAAGCCCTCCGTCTTCCGCGAGGCGGCACGCGTCCTGCGTCCCGGCGGACGGTTTGCGGTCAGCGACATCGTCGCCGATCCCGGCATGGAGGACGCGACGCGGCGCGACATGGCGCAGTGGACGGGCTGCATCGCCGGGGCGCTCACTCAGGACGAGTTCCGGGCAGAGCTCGAGGCCGCCGGGTTCGAGAACGTCGAGATCCGTGAGACCCACCGGGTCCACGACCAGGC
>DASUPK010000068.1:0-3779 GCA_036276255.1 Solirubrobacterales bacterium | reverse complement strand
TCCCGGACCATCTGGTAGAGCCGCGGATCCTCCTCCTCGGACACCGGCTGCGCCCTTGCGGCAGCAAGAGCGATCCTGTCGCTGAAGAACCAGCTGCCCATGTTGAGGATGACCGCGATGAACAGAAAGATGAGGGCGGTCGAAGGCCCGCCGATCAGGTACCCGGCGCCGACCAGGATCCCGCCGAGGACTGAGAGCAGGATCACCGTCTTGAAGGTCGCCTGCCAGTTGGAACGTCCGGTTGTTGTCATCGCCGAAAGATCTCCTTCTCGGGAGGTGAAAGATTGATGTGGACGAGTATAGGGAGCGGTTTCAACGGGCGATAAGTCTTCGTCACGAAATGTAACCGTCACGTTCTGCTACTTTCTACTTTCGTGACTACCACGAAACGACGCAGGGAGCGGCAGGAGTGGAATCCCGACCTGGGCGTCCTCGCCAGCCGGCTGACCGTCTCACTGCAGCGGGAGCTGTTCGACCGGCTCTCGGCCGCGGGATATGACGATCTCAATCCGCGTCATGGGGCGGTGCTCGCGTACCTGGACGAGGACGGCATCCGGGCCACTGACCTCGCCCGCCTCTCCGGCCTCCACAAGCAGGTCGTCGGTCGCCTGATCGATGAGCTCGAGGAGCTGGGCTACGTGGGGCGGCGTCCGGACCCCACCGACCGGCGAGCGAAGCTGATCGTGCCGACGGAGCGCGGACTCGAGCAGCTCATCATCGGCGACGAGATCGTGGCCGAGATCGAGGCCCGCCACGCGGGCGAAATCGGAGCGCGCGACTACGCCCGGTTCCGCGACGTCCTCCGGGGCGTGGTCGCCCGCTCGCGCGAGGACGACCGTCTGACCGAAGCGGATAGGGCATAACCGACCTCTCCGCTAGGATTTGACGGCGATGCTGTTCTCCACCCGAGCCGAATACGGAGTCCGCCTGATGGTCGAGCTGGGCCGCCAGGAGGACGGCGCGCCCGTAGCGCTCAGCGCGGTCGCCGAATCCGAGCGGCTCCCCCTCTCCTACCTCGAGCACCTGGTCGCCAAGCTGCGCAAGGCCGGGCTGGTGGAGAGCCAGCGCGGAGCGCACGGCGGCTATCGCCTCGGCCGGCCCGCCGAGCAGATCGAGATGCTCGAGGTCGTCCAGGCGCTGGAGGGCGCGATCGCCCCGATGGAGTGCTTCCAGCCAGATCCCGAGGGCAAGGTCTCCTGCTCGCACGAGAGCGACGGGGACCGGGCATGCGCAACCAAGCTTCTCTGGACGCGAGTGCAGGGCGGCGTCACGAAGGCGCTGTTGGGCACGACGCTCGCCGAGCTGGTCGAGTTCTCCGACCACAACGCGCCCGAGTCCGCCCCCAAAGCCGCCGCGCACATCGCGGCGTAGCGACAACGCACAACCAGAACCAGGAGTACGAATTGGCAGAGCTCGAGATCCGCAACCTGCACGTGACCGCCGAGGGCAAGGAGATCCTCAAGGGCGTCAGCCTCGACGTCGACGGCGGCAGCATCCACGCGCTGATGGGGCCGAACGGCTCCGGCAAATCCACGCTCGCCAATGCGATCATGGGTCACCCCAGCCTCGAGGTGACCGACGGGACGATCAGCTTCAAGGGAGAGGACATCACCGAGGCCGCGCCGGACGAGCGCTCCCGGATGGGCCTCTTCATGGCGTTCCAGTATCCCGTCGCGATCCCGGGCGTGACGGTCGCCAAGTACCTGCGGATGATCGTCAACTCACACCGCGAGGCCGCCGGCGAGGAGCCGGTGAAGCTCAAGGACTTCCGCAAGGAGGCCGAGGAGGCGATGGCCCTCACCAACATCCCGAAGGACTTCTCCTCGCGTTACCTCAACGAAGGGTTCTCAGGCGGTGAGAAGAAGCGGATGGAGATCCTCCAGCTGGCGATGCTGCAGCCCGCCATGGCCGTGCTCGACGAGACCGACTCCGGCCTCGACATCGACGCACTGCAGGTGGTCGCCGCGGGCGTCAACAAGTTCGCCGGTCCCGGGATGGGCGTCCTGATCATCACCCACTACCAGCGCATCCTCCACCTGATCAAGCCAACCGCGGTCCACGTCCTCTACGACGGCCGCATCGTCAAGGAGGGCGGCCCCGAGCTGGTCGCGCAGCTCGAGGAGAAGGGCTACGGCTGGATCAAGGACGAGGCGGAGGCCGGCGCGGCCGCCTAGGCACCGGACGATGGAGCCGACGGCGACAACCGCCCCCGCCCTGGCTCGGTCCATCGAAGAGATCCGGGCGGAGTTCCCGATCCTCGCTCGCGAGATCGGTGGCTCGCCGCTCGCCTACCTCGACAACGGGGCGACCTCGCAGAAGCCCCTCGCGGTGATCGAGGCGCTCGACAGCTACTGGCGCGAGCACAACGCCAACGTTCACCGCGGCGTGCACACCCTCTCCGAGGAGGCCACCGCTCTCTACGAGGGAGCACGGGACACCGTGGCCTCGCATCTCGGCGCCGACCGCCGCGAGATCGTCTTCGTCCGCAACGCGACCGAGGCGCTCAACCTGGTCGCCTACTCCTGGGGGCGCACGAACCTCTCGGCCGGCGACCGCATCGTGGTCACCGAGATGGAGCACCACTCGAACGTCGTCCCCTGGTACCAGGTGGCCCAGGAGAGGGACGCCCATCTGGACTGGGCGCCGATCACGGGCGACGGGCGGCTCGACATGGACGCCTTCGCGGCACTGCTCGAGCAGTGCCCGAAGCTCGTCTGTGTCGCCCATGTCTCCAACGTGCTCGGCACGGTCAACCCGATCGAGGAGATCGGGCGGATGGCCCACGAAGCCGGCGCGCTGCTGGTCGTCGACGGAGCCCAGGCCGGGCCGAAGCTCGAGCTCGACATGGCGGAGCTCGGCGCAGACTTCTACGCCCTCACCGCCCACAAGATGTATGGGCCGACCGGCATCGGAGCCCTGTTCGGGCGGCGCGAGCTGCTCGAGGAGATGCCGCCCTTCATCGGCGGCGGGTCGATGATCCGGAAGGTCACCAAGGAGCTGATCACCTGGGCCGACCTGCCGGCGAAGTTCGAAGGCGGGACGCCGCCGATCGGCGAGGCGGTCGGCTTCGGCGCCGCGGTTCGCTGGATCGATGAGCTCGGGCTCCCCGCGATCCACGCGGCCGAGGCCGAGCTCACGGCGTACGCCCTCGAGCGCGTCGCCGAGGTACCGGGCCTGACCATCTTCGGCCCGCCCGCGGGCGAGGGGCGCGGCGGCATCGTCTCCTTCGACATGGAGGGCGTGCACGCCCACGACATCTCCGAGATCCTCGACCGGCACGGCGTCGCCGTCAGGGCCGGCCACCACTGTGCCCAGGTGCTGATGCAGCGGCTCGGCGTCCCGGCGACCACCCGCGCCAGCTTCGCCGTCTACAACACGCGCGCCGAGGTCGATCGGCTGGTCGACGGGCTCCTCGACGCCCGCAAGGTATTTGAACTCTGATGGACGAGCTCTACCGCGACCAGATCCTGGAGCACTACAAGCGGCCGCATCACTTCGGGCGCCTGGACGACTTCGACCTCGAATACGAGGACAACAACCCGTTCTGCGGCGACGAGCAGCACTTCTTCCTGAAGCTCGACGAGGACGGCAAAGTCTCCGAGGTCGCCTTCGAGGGCCAGGGCTGCGCGATCTCGACCGCGGCCACCTCCCTGCTCACGGACGAGCTCGAGGGGATGACGCGCGAGGAGATCCTCAAGCTGCCCAAGGACTTCGTCCTCGACCTGCTCGGCATCGACATCTCGGCCACGCGGATGAAGTGCGCGATGCTCGGCCTCAAG
>DASUPK010000067.1:0-3467 GCA_036276255.1 Solirubrobacterales bacterium | reverse complement strand
CGAATTCGACACCGGCGGCTCGATCGGCAAGCGCTACCGCCGCCAGGATGAGATCGGCACCCCCTGGGGCATCACGGTCGACCACCAGACGATGGAGGACGACACCGTCACCCTCCGCGACCGCGACTCGCTCGACCAGTCTCGGATCGCGATCTCGGAGCTAGCCGAGGAGCTCAGCCGCCGCCTGGGCGAGCCCTGGACCTCTCCGAAGCTCGGCGCCGCGGCCTGAGCTGAATACGCGGCCGCCGGTGGCTCCGCGCGAATCAGCGCCCGCGGGCTAGCCCTCCCAGCGCTGGCCCTGGCTGATCCGCTCCTGGCCCACCCAGGCGAAGTCCATTGCCGCCTGAACCACCTCCTGCTTAGGGACCTTGCGATGCAGGTCCCACCAGTCCGCGAGCGACTGCATCGCACCCACCATCTGCTGGGCGATCATCTCGACGGACTGCGGCAGCTTCGGGAAGTCGAGGCCCTTGCGCTCGGCCTCCTCGCTCATCAGCTGGACGATCGCGGCGGCGACCTCGTCGCGGAGGCGGTCCAGGCGCACCGCGACGTCGGGGTCGCCGGCGTTGCGGAACATGATGCGCCAGGCGCCGCGGCGCTCCTCGACGAAGCCGAAGAACGCCTCGAGGCCGGCGCGCATCCTCGCCTCGCCAGGCTCGGCGGCTGCGACCGCGCCGCTGATCCGCTCGACCAGCTCGTGGACGTGCATCTCGAGCATCGCCACGTAGAGCTCGCGCTTCGATGAGAAGTGCTCGTAGAGGAGAGCCTTGGAGACGCCGGCGCGCTCGGCCACGGCGTCGAGCGAGGTCTCGTGGTAGCCGGTGTCGGCGAAGGCGGTGCGCGCCGCGTCGAGGATCGCCTCGCGGCGGTCGGCCGCCGCCATCCGGGACCGGGGGGCCGTTTTCGGCTCTGTTTGTGTGCTCGATGTCACGTTACTAACTGACTGGTCAGTCAGTTACTATAGGCCAAGCGGAAGCGGGAAACGAGAGGACCAGGAGGCGCCAATGTCGGTCGCGCAGCAGAGCATCGCCGGAGGAATCACCTACGACGACCTCTACCGCCGCTGGGAGGAGGGCAACTGGAAGGCGACCGAGCTCGACTTCTCGCAGGACCGCATCGGCTGGGACTCGCTCAACGAGATCCAGCGGAAGTCCGCCCTCTGGATCTACTCGATGTTCTTCTACGGCGAGGACGCCGTGGCCGACGGCCTCTCCCCCTACATAGAGGCCGCGCCGAAGGAGGAGCAGAAGTACTTCCTCGCGACCCAGCAGGTCGACGAGGCCCGCCACGCCGTCTTCTTCCACCGCTTCTTCAAGGAGGTCATCGGAGTCGAGGGCGGCATCGCCGAGGGCCTCGAGTTCACCAAGTCCCAGCTCGGCTGGGGCTACAGCAACGTCTTCGGCCGGCTCGAGCGGATGGTCGAGGAGCTCCAGACCGACCGCTCCCTCCCCAAGTTCGCCCAGGCGATCACGCTCTACCACATGATCATCGAGGCGACGATGGCCCAGCCCGGCCAGCACTTCATCGAGGACTTCTTCGCCAAGGCCGGCACCATGCCCGGCTTCAGCGCCGGGATGGAGAAGGTCTCCCGCGACGAGCAGCGGCACATCGGCTTCGGCGTCAAGGTGCTCTCGGAGCTCTTCGCCGAGTCCGACGAGTGCAAGGCCGCCGCTTCCGAGCTGCTTCGCGAGGTCCTGCCCTGGGTCACCGGCGTCTTCGTCCCGCCCGGCTGGGACGAGCGCTACACGACCGAGTACGGCTTCACGCTCGAGCAGATCTACGCGTTCGGGATGAAGTCGGTCGAGATGAAGTGGAAGGCGACCGGCTATCCGCTCCATGAGATGCCACCCGGGATCTACCCCTTCGACCCCGACATGCCGCACGACGAGCGCGCTCGCCGGCAGATCACGCTGCTGCGCGCCGGGGTGATGGGCGAGCCGAACGGCGAGCCCGAGGTCAACGCCGAGGTCGAGGAGATCCTCTTCGACCTCATCGCCCGATCGGCCCACACCGATGCGGTTGACCGCCCGGTGACGATCCAGTGGCGATTCGAGGATGCCGCGCCGTACCACCTGCGGATCGACAACGGCTCAACCCGCGCCGAGGCCGGCGTCGCTGACAAGGCCGACGTGACGCTCCGGACCACCTGGGCCGACTGGATCGACGTCTCCGTCCGCGGCCAGGACGCACGCCGCGCGATGCTCCGCCGCAAGATCAAGCCGCGCGGATCACTTCGCCAGCTGGCGCGGATGCCGAAGATCTTCCCGCCCAGGCCGCAACCGGTCGAGTGACCGCCAGGCCGCTCCACTTTGGAGCGGAGGGCGAAGCCCGTTGCGACCTATGTGGGGCGGGCGCCTGCGGCCACGATTGATGGCGAAGCCGGGAGGTGAAGAACCGCCGCTTTGCCTGGAAAGGGGGTATCCGGTTAGCTGCCCCGGGATCCGCTAACCGCACTCCTGCAAGCGAGTCAAGGCGACTTGCTTGAGGCCCTGATCAGCTCGTCGAAAGGCCAGCCAGCGGGCATGGCGGCCGTTGGAGAAGATGTCTCGCGCTGTGACCTTCGGACTCGCGCTTGCCCTGGCCTGCGCGCTCGCTACGAGCGTCTCCTTTCTGCTTAAGCAGCGCGGCGCGGTCTCGGCGCCGGCCGTGCGGGCTAGGCACCCGCTGCGAAGCGCCGTCGGGCTTTTCCGTTCCAAGTGGTTCGCGGTGGGCTGGCTGGTGGCATTGGTGGCCTGGGGGCTCCACGTCGGCGCCCTCGCGCTCGCACCATTGTCGGTCGTACAGGCCGTCCTCTCGAGCGGGTTGGTCTTCCTCGCGGTGCTCGCCGAGCGGTTCTTCGGCTTTCACCTCGGCCGTCGGCAGTGGGTCGGCCTCGGGATCACGGCCGTGGGGCTCGCCGTCATTGGGATCACCCAAGGGGCGCAGCCCATCCATCCTCCGGGATACGCACTGGCCGCCTTGATCTCCATCGAATGCGGCGTCCTCCTTTTCGCCACCGGGCTTGCCGCGATGGCCGGCCGCCTCCGCGTCTTCCAGGCAAGAGAGGGCCTGCTCCTCGGCGCAGCTGCCGGCTCCCTGTTCGGCATTTCCGACATCGCCCTCAAGTTCCTCACCCACGCCGTTCAGGGCGGGGTGCTCGAGTTGATCAGCCCGTGGGCATTTGCGGCGCTGGCCGCCTCGGTGATCGCCTTCTATGCCTCGGCCCGCGGCCTGCAGATCGGTCCGGGCGTCGAAGTCATCGCGCTGACCTCGATATCGGCCAACCTCGTCGCGATCGTCGGGGGTGTCCTTGTCTTCCGTGACTCGATCGGGACCGGGGGGGTGGCGATCGCCGGACGGATGATCGCGTTCGGACTCGTCATCGCAGGCGCGGCTCTGATCCCCGCGCCGGTCAGGGTCGCCGATCGCCACGACAAGGGCGCCGCGGCAGCTGCAACCACGATGGGCCCAAACGAATGAGCTACGGA
>DASUPK010000066.1:0-13945 GCA_036276255.1 Solirubrobacterales bacterium | reverse complement strand
CGTCGCTGCGGTCTACGACCTGGAGACGGGCGGCGTCTCGGTTCTCTCGCCCGTCACCTGAAGATGCCGGTGTGCCCGAGCGAGTACCGGCCCGGCTGCGGGTACACGCAGAGGCCGTGCGGCCCGCTCCCCACCGGGATCCGGGCCAGCAGATGCCCGTTCCGGGTGCTGATCGCGTAGACCTCGCCGTCGTACCGGCCGGAGAGCCAGAGGACGCGGCCGTCAGCCGAGACTCCGCCCATGTCCGGGCTGCCGCCGGGGATGCGCCAGGTGTGGACGACCTTTCGCCTTGCGAAGGAGATGACGGAGACCTCGCCGGCGCTGCGATCCGAGACGTACAGGTACTTCGAGTCGCGGCTGACGTAGAGGCCGTGCGCTCCGGCCGCCGTGCGAATGAAGCCGACCTTCCGCATCCGCCTCGCGTCCACGAGCCAGACCCCGCCGGCCGCCATGTCGGCGACATAGAACACCCTGCCGTCGGGTGAGAGCTTCACATCCTGGGGCATGCCGCCTGATTCGAGTGCCAGGGAGCCCACCACCCTCTGCCGCGCAAGGTCGACCTTGATCACGGTTCCGCCGAACTCGCAACTGGCGAGCAGATAGCGGCCGTCGGCGCTGAAGTCCATGTGGTTGACCCCGCTGCAGGGCACCGAGAGGGTGTGCTCGCTCCGCATGGTGTGCGGATTCCGGAAGTCAAGGGTCTGCATCCGTTCCTCGACGACGATCGCGTAACGCCCGTCCGGGGTGAAGTAGAGGTTGTACGGATCGGTGACGGGGACGGGCCTGCCCGGCCTCCCGGTCGCCGGGTTGATCGGCGTCAGCGTGTTTCCCTCGTCGTTGTTGACCCACAGGGTCTTGAGGTCGTAGGAGGGAACCACGTGCTGCGGGAGGGCCCCGACCGGGAACTGCCCGATCAGCCGGTAGGTCCCGGGGTCGATCACGCTCACGGTGTTGCTCTCGCTGTTCGGTACGTATACGCGGGAGGGGAACCCCCGCACGGCCGGAGAGAGCATTCCGGGGCGGTCAGCGGCGTAGACGTCGTGAGGATCGAGCAGCGGCGGGACGCGCAGCCGATCGGGCTGGCGGAGGCTCGCGCTGCCGGGTGCGGGCATGGTCGGCTGCGGTCGCCCACCGCCTGACCCACCCGTGCCGAAGTACCAGGCCAAGAGCGCGGCGATCGACGTCACCAACGCCGCGAGGCGGATCAGACCGCGTCGCCTGGCCCGGCTCATCACAACAAGGCTCCGCCAGCCGGATGAAGGGTGTCTAAGAGCCGGAGTAGAGAACGCTCATGCGAGGCTTAGGAACGCTTCAGGTCCTCCGATCACGGTCAGCCGCGATGAGCTCCGAGCGCCGCCGAGGCCTGGTCCGATTGGGAATCCTGCTGGGTTCCATCGCCGCGCTGATCGTGGTCGGCCTGAACGTGATCTCCGGATCGTCCGGGGGCGGGCAAAGCGAGAGCGGCCAGTCGGCGAGTGCACGGTCCGTGCCCTCGGCGCCCGCAAGACTGACGGCCGCACCGACTCGGGCTCGGCTTCCGGTGGCGCTTCATGGGGAGGCGGTGGCCACGGCGCCAGCCGGTGTGCTCGTAATCGGTGGCGAGGACAGCGCTGGCTCCTCCGACCGCGTCTACCGGCTGAACCCCCTGACGGGACGTTCGGTCGCCGACGGGTCGCTCGTCCAACCGCTTCACGACGCCGCCGCCACGACCCTTGCCAGCGGCACCCTGGTCTTCGGAGGGGGCAACACCTCCACGCTGGACTTGGTGCAGCTCCTCAGGCCAGGGGCGACGGCGCAGACCGTCGGTCAACTTCCCGACGCTGTGTCCGACCTTTCCGCGGTCCACCTCGCCGGCGCCGCCTATGTGCTCGGGGGCTTCGACGGTCAGCATCCGTCGGCGTCCGTCCTGCAGACGACGGCTGGCCGGTCGTTCACCAGGGTCGCGCGGCTCCCAACCCCCGTCCGATACACGGCGGCCGCCACGACCGGGGACAAGATCTATGCATTCGGCGGGGAGCTCGGGGACGGGAGCGACACCAGTGAGATCCAGGAATATGACCTCGCGACCGAGCGCGCTGTAATTGCGGGTCACCTGCCCGATCCGGTCTCCCATGCTTCGGCCGTGTCGATCGACGGCACGATCTATCTGCTCGGCGGCCGCGTCAACGGCCAGGCGAGCGACCAGATTCTCCGGTTCGACCCCGCCAGAGGCGTCGCCGTGCAGGCCGGTCACCTCCCGCAGCCAGTCTTCGACGGAGCCGCCGGGACGTTCGGCGGGCGGGCCTATCTGCTCGGCGGTCTCGGTGCCGCAGGCACCCCGCTGGATTCCGTGGTCGGGCTGCGCTAGCTCAGGATGGCGCGGTGCCGTTGACCGCCATCAGGCGATCGAGGCGCTGCCCGAGCTCCGAGCGCAGGGCTGCGTCCCCCGGGCTCAGCGTCTCTCCTGTGCTCCGGTCGACGAGGTTGCGGCTCTCGTCGGGGTCGCGCTGGAGGTCGTACATCTCGTACTCCGCCGACCTCTTGCCCGCCGGATCGAAGTAGAGGGCGAACTTCGCCTCGGCGGTCCGGACCGCGCGAATGCGATTCGGCTGGCCGGGGACATCCTGGAGGGCCGTCGCCGCCTGATGGTCGTCATAGGTGAAATGGATCTCGTCCTGCACGGAGTCGGTCGGGCTGGGATGCGCGGCGAGCGCTCCCAGGTCGACGGTGGACCCGCGCAGGCGTTCGTTCTCCGGAGCGGCGTGCTTGGCGAGGATCGGCGCCAGGTCACGCCCCTTCGCCTGGCCGTCGAGGCCGGTCCCGGCGACCGTGGCGACCGTGGGCAGCAGGTCCACCAGCGAGACGAGGGCATCCGAGTACGCCGGGCGCGGGAAGAGCACGGGGTTCGAGACGACGAGCGGGATGTTGATCGTCTCCTCGTAGGCGTTGAACGCCTTCTGGCGCAGGCCGCCGTGGGAGAGCCCCATCTCGCCGTGGTCGGCGCAGCGGAACACCATGGTCCGCGAGCGGATCGAGTCCGGATCGGTGGGATCGCCGAGCGCCGCCATCACCCGGCCGAGCTGCTGGTCGACCACTCGGTGGAGATGGGCGTAGAAGTTGACGTACTCGAGCCGCTCGCGCTCGTCGCGGAGCGGCCCCAGATAGGCCGCCATGCCCATCTTCATCAGCTCGTGCACCGAGGGCTTGTCGCGGAGGGACTCGTCGACCGTCGGCGGCAGCTTCACGCCGAGGTCCATGAACCCGCCCTCGTCATATCCGCCGCGGACATGCTGCGCCGGGTAGCCGAGGACGTCGTGCGGGTTGACCAGCGAGACGACCAGGCAGAACGGCTCCGGGAGGTCGGCCCGCGCGAGCCAGCTCTCAACCTGCCGCGTGTAGACCTCGTCCCAGCCGAGGCCGAGTGGCCCGGCGTTGCCCCCTCCGAAGTGCTCAGCCTTGGCGTTCTCGCCGGAATCGGGCGGCTCCCAGTCGGCGAAGCCGAAGTCGTCGCGAAGCCGGTCGGCATCGGACGGCGCCCAGCCGCCGAGCATGTCGCCCCCGGACGGATGGGTCAGGTGCCACTTGCCCTTGTAGGCGACCTCGTAGCCGCGGCCCCGCAGGACATGCGCGAGGCTCTGGGTGTCGGGCCGCAGCTCGGGCTCTCCGCCCGACCTGGGCCCCGCCTGTACCAGGCCTCTGCCGAAGTTCCGGAGGGCGCGGCGGCGCGGGGCGTTCGGGCCGCGCAGCATCCCGGACAGCTCGCGCAGCACGGCTGGCGTGTTGCCGAGGTCGGGGCGGAGGTCCGCCTGGGTGTGGGTGAGGGTGACTCCATGCTGGGCGGGGTACCGGCCGGTCAGCAGCGTCGCCCTGCTCGGCGAGCACATCGAGGTATTGGTGAGGGCCTGGCGGAAGGTGAGGCTGTTCTGCTCCAGCGCGTGCTGGTTCGGCGTCAGGTCCCGCAGCCAGCCCGGGAAATCGGGCCAATGGCGCGGATATCGCTGCTGATCGGTGATCAGCAGGAGGACGTTGGGTGGCTTCGCGGCCGCGGCTAGCCCTTGTTCCTCTTCTTGGCGCCCGGACAGCCGAACTGTTGCTGGAACTGCGCCTTGCTCATGTAGGTCCCGGTCGGGTAGTAGGGACCCATCACCTGCGCGGCTGTGTTCGGCTGAGTCACCTGCCAGGAGCTGCGCGTGAACTTCGGCGAGGGGATCACATTGCGAGAGGCGAGCGTCCCGATGTCGGTCCGCCCGGTGCCGTCACCGGCCGGATCGGCCGGCAGCCAGGCCACGCCGCACTTTTTGCGCGCGTTGCTCGGACGGTTCCCGTCGTGGGCGACGGCGATCACGTAGTGACGTTTCTTGCGCAGCGGGATCTGCTCGTCGTAGAGGCACCGGTAGGTCGCGGTGACCGCCAGCGACTCGAGCACGCACATGTCCCATTCGCGCATCTGTCCTGCCCCCATCCGCTTCTCGCCGTCGTGGGTGAGCGGGACGGTCGGGAGCTTGCCGCGGACGACGAGCACCTGCCCGTAGGCGAAGCTGTAGGTCCCGTTGATGTAGCGCGCGTCGAGGTTGTTGTAGAAGGTCCCCACCGGCGTGTAGTCCGCCGCAGCGTGCTCGGCCGGGCTCTTGTAGGAGCTCAGGGAGTAGTTCAGGCTGAAGAACTTCTCGAAGGAGAAGGCCGGGTTGGCCGGGTTGGTCGCCGGGTCCTTGCCGGGCCAGTGGAGATAGTTCTCGTAGATCGGAAGCGGCAGGTTCTGGCTCTGGTAGGAGTGGTTGGAGTTGAGCGCGTCGCACATCGCCTGGCCCTTCAGGACGGTGCCGTCGGCCAGTCGCAGCTCGGGGGTGGGGAGGGGCTCGCCACCCTGCCGGTTCCGTCCCCTGTCGGGCACGTAGACCCGGTAGAGGATGTCCTGGTAGGAGCCGCCGGTCGGGTCGGCCTGCGCGTAGAGGGTGTTGCGCGCCGGCTGCGGGGGAGCGGGCTGGCTCAGAACGGTGAGCGTGTAGCTGCGCTTCTTCAGGTCGCGGCGGTGGCCCTTGACGAACGGGTTGGTCGAGCCCTTGTTCGGCTTCGTCAGGTAGTCCGAGACGGTGTTCGTGGCGGTGCCGTTGTTGATGTAGGCGGTCATCGACTGGAAGCGCGCGTGGGCGAACTTGCCGTGCAGAACCACAGTGGCGCCGGGCGGCGTCGCGAACTTCGCGCCCCAGTACGTGATCTCCTGACCGGGGAAGCCCTGGTTCGTCCTCGGGTCGACGTTGGTGAAAGGGCCCGTCCAGAAGCAGCTCGAGACTGGGAGGTTGTTGGGGTTGTACCCCGTCGGTACGGAGGCCCCAGCCTGGCCGGCCGACACCGCACCGATCACGAGGGCCGCCGCGGTCGCGGCGGCGATCCTTCGCGCGCGCGGCCGCATCAGCGCCGGGTCACCAGCGCCTCCGCCCCGGCCGCATTGTTCATCGCCGACATCAGCGTTCCGCTGACCAGATCGAGCACCTGCTCGCGGGAGATCTCCTGCTCGATCGCCGATTCGATCACCGTCTCCACGTAAGCGAGGAAGCCGTCCAGCGCGATCCGGACCAGAGGGGGCGGGGCGGCGGTCCCGAGCTGGTTGAGCGCGATGTTGCCGATCACCCGCTCCCGGTAGCCACGGGCGATCTCGAGCAAGGCCGGGTCGACGCTGCCGCGGCCCTGGCGGTAGAGCTGCCAGGCGTCCGTCGGCTCGGCGGCGTGGTCCATCATACGGTTGAGGTTGGCTGCGAGGCGCTCGCCGAGGGGCACGCCCGGGTCGGTCACCCAGCCGCTCGAGAGCTGCTCTCCGGCCCGGTGCACCAACGCCTCGAGGAGCTGCTGCCGCCCGCCGGGGAAGTAGTGGTAGACGAGGTTGCGGGTCACGCCGGCGCGATTGGCCACCGCCTCGAAGGCGAGGTTCTCGTAGCCGTCGCGCGCTGCGATCGCCAGCGCGCAGTTGATCAGCTGGTCGCGGCGCTCGGCCGGCGGCAGGCGTCGCGGGGGGGAGCTCACCTCCATCGAGGCGGAGATTACCTCCAATTTACGCTGTGCACAACTTGTGCGTTTGTTAAATAGAGTCCGGCAGTGGGCAGCGTGAGATGGGCGCGGTTGGGATCGAACCAACGACCTCTCCCGTGTGAGGGGAGCGCTCTCCCGCTGAGCTACGCGCCCGGGGCGGCGGATCATACGCCCGGCCATCGAGGCCGTCAGGGTGGGCTGTCAGCCGAGGGGGTGATTACGGTGGTCGCGGTTGCCTAGGCGTCTGCATCGACTCGGTCTCATCGCCGCGCACCACAAGTGGGTGGTCCTGCTCACCTGGCTGATCGCGCTGGTCATCCTCGGGGGCCTCTTCCACGCCGCCGGGTCGAACACGAGCAACAACCTCGACCTGCCCGGCACGGACAGCCAGGCGGCCACCGACCTCCTCGAGCAGCAGTTCCCCCCTCAGCAGAACGGCAAGAACCCGATCGTCTTCCAGGCGACGAAGGGGAAGGTCACCGACTCCGCCAACAAGCAGGCGATCGAGCAGTCCTACAAGAACATGAAGGCGCTGCCGCACTTCTACAGCGCCACCAATCCGTTCAGCCAGGAGGGCCAGGCGCAGATCAGCTCCGACAAGAGGACGGCGTTCATCGCGGTCCTCCTCAAGGTCCCGAACTCGGACATCACCCAGGATCTGGCCCAGTCCTATCTCGACGCCGCGCAGCCGGCTCGCAACGCCGGGATGAAGGTCGCCGCCAGCGGCCAGATCGGCTCGGAGCTCTCCGAGCCGGCGACCGAGAGCAGCGAGATCATCGGCCTGACCGCGGCGATGATCATCCTCGCCTTCACTTTCGGGACCCTCGTCGCCATGGGGATGCCGATCGTCTCGGCGGTCCTTGGGCTGCTCGGCGGGATCTCGCTCATCGGCCTGCTCGGCCACCTCACGACCGTCCCGACGATTGCGCCGACCCTCGCCACGATGATCGGGCTCGGCGTCGGGATCGACTACGCACTCTTCCTGGTCAGCCGCTACCGGTCAGAACGCGCCGAGGGGAAGGAGGTCGACGAGGCGGTCGCCACGGCGGTCGCCACCTCTGGCACCGCGATCGTCTTCGCGGGCGGGACGGTGGTGATCGCCCTGGTCTCCCTGCTGGTGGCCGGGATCCCGCTCGTGACCTCGCTGGGATACGCCTCGGCGTTTGCGGTGGTGACTGCCGTCCTGGCCGCCATCTCGCTGCTGCCCGCCATCATCGCGGTTGCCGGCCGGCACATCGACTCGCTCCGGCTCCCGTCCTTCCTGCGGCCTGCGCCGAAGCCGATCGACCGGGGCTTCTGGGGCGCCTGGGGAAGATGGGTGACGACGCATCCCTGGTCGGCGGTCGGGATCACCTTCCTGATCCTCGGGGTCCTCGTGATTCCGTTCTTCTCCCTGAACCTGGGACAGGAGGACATTGGCGCGACCCCGAAGTCGACCACGGAGCGCCAGGCGTACGACTACCTCGCGCAGGGGTTCGGGCCCGGATACACGTCACCCCTGCTGGTCGCGGTGAAGCTGCCGACCCCGGCGACGCCGAGCAGCACCTTCACCCAGCAGTACGCCCGCGCCCAGGATCTCCAGCAGCAGCTCGAGGACGAGCAGGCGACCGGGCAGACCCAGGCCGCCTCCCTCGAGGCGCAGGCCAACGACCTGGAGGCGGAGCAGTCGCGGCTTCTGGCGGAGAAGACCTCGCTCCAGACTCAGGCGAACAGCCTGAAGGCGCGGAAGACCACTCTCAAGGACAGCGCCAAGAAGCTGAAGCAGCAGAGCAAGCTGATCTCGGAGGCCCAGACCCTGACCGACCAGGCACGTGAGCTCGCCGCCCAGGCGTCGGCACTCGCCGCGCAGGCGAGCCAGATCGCCGCCGAGCTCGAGGCGAATCCGACGCCCGAGCTGGTGCGCGAGCTCAAGCAGGTGAACGCGCAGCTCAAGGCGCTGAAGGGACAGGGCAACGAGCTCAAGGCGGAGTTCGCGGACCTGAAGACTCAGGCCTCGAAGGTGGGGGGCCAGGCGTTCGCGCTCGCCTCGGCCGCGGCCGCGGCTGCCAGGGAGGCCGTCACCCTGGTCCAGGAGAAGAACCAGCTGACGCTCGCGGCCGCGAACGCCCAGGTCCAGGCCGCCCAGCTCCAGACCCAGAAGGTGCAGCTCCAGGCGCTTCAGCAGCAGGCGCAGACACAGCAGCAGCAGGCGGAGAAGCTCAAGTCGACCCTCACGGCCGACCTGACCGCCGCCGGCGGCGACAAGCGCGGCACCGACCCCCGCCTTGTCAACCTGCAGAACGCTCTGAAGGACACGATCGGCGTCAAGGTCGTCTCACCGCCGGCGATCAACAAGTCCGGCCAGGCGGCGATAATCAACGTCGTCTCCAAGACCGATCCCGCCGACGAGGCGACGGCGGACCTGGTCAAGACGATCCGGGCCTACGTGATCCCCCAGTCGACCCAGGGCACCGGCCTCGTGGTCCACGTCGGCGGCTCGACAGCCTCCTACGTCGACCTGGCCGCCGGGATCTCGTCGAAGCTCGGCCTGGTGATCTTCACGGTGATCGCGCTCGGCTTCGCCGTCCTGCTGATGGCCTTCCGCTCGATCGCGATTCCCGCGCAGGCCGCGTTCGCGAACGTCTTCTCCGTCTGCGCCGCCTTCGGCGTCGTGACGGCGTGCTTCCAGTGGGGATGGGGTCTCGGCCTGGTCGGCATCGACACCACCAGCAACGGCGATCCGATCGCGAGCTACGTGCCGCTGATCATGTTCGCCGTGCTGTTCGGCCTCTCGATGGACTACCAGGTGTTCCTGATGAGCCAGATCGAGCACGCGCGCGCCCGCTATCCCCGGAACCACAAGAAGGCGATCGCGGTCGGCCTCGCCGGCGGAGCCCGCGTGATCAGCGCGGCGGCCCTGATCATGATCTCCGTGTTCGCCAGCTTCATCCTCAATGGGGACCCGACCGTGAAGCAGTTCGGCGTCGGGCTCGCCGTCGGGGTGGCGCTCGCGGGTCTCACCGTGATGCTGCTCGCCCCGGCCCTGCTCGTCCTGGTCGGCAAGCGCGGGACCTGGTGGATTCCCCAGTGGGCCAAGAAGGTCGTCCCCCACATCGACATCGAGGGCTCGACGATGGACAGGAGCGGCGAGGAGCCTGAGAAGACGAAGCCCGAGCCGAAGCCCAAACCGCCTCCGAAGCGGGGTAAGAATTCGATGCAGCTGTGAGCCCGCGCCGTCCCGAGAATCCGCCGCTGGAGCGGAACCTGCTCGCCGAGAATCCGATGGAGCAGTTCGCCGTCTGGTTCCGCGAGGCCGAGGCCGACGTCGCGCTCGAGCAGGCGATGACGCTCGCCACCGCAAACGCCGACGGGGCGCCCGATGCGCGGATGGTCCTGCTCAAGGGCTTCGGACCCGATGGCTTTCGCTTCTTCACGAACTACGAGAGCGCCAAGGGCACCGAGCTCGATGCGAATCCGCGCGCCGCGCTGGTGATCTACTGGCGCGAGCTCGACCGGCAGATCCGGGTTCGCGGGAACGTCGAACGGCTCTCCGCTGCGGATTCCGACGACTACTTCGCCAGCCGCCCGCACGACAGCCGAGTCGCGTCCTCGATCTCACCGCAGAGCCGGCCGATCGAGCGGGAGGAGCTCGAGCGCCTCTACCGGGAGCGGCTCGAGGAGCTCGGGGAAGACGATCCGGTCAGGCCCGGCCACTGGGGCGGGTATCTGGTCAGACCGGACGAGATCGAGTTCTGGCAGGGCCGCGAGAACCGGATGCACGACCGGTTCCTCTACACGCGAAAACCGGGCAATGAAGGGTGGCTGGTCGAGAGGTTGGCGCCCTGATTGGCGCCTTGTTCCCCGTATAGGGGAATAAGGCGCCAACTACGAGATCTCGGCCAGCCGTCGCTCGAGGAAGCGTCTCTCGACCGGGTTGGTCGCCAGCTCCAGCGCTGTCTCGTACGCCTTCATTGCCGAGGTTGTGCGTCCCGCCCGCCGCAGCAGGTCCGCCCGCGCCGACCAGAACCACTGGTAGCCGTCCAGCGCATCGGCCAACTCCGGATCCTCGAGCAGCTCGAGGCCACGCTCCGGCCCCTCGGCCATCGCGACCGCGACGGCGCGGTTGAGCTCGATCACCGGCGACGGCTGGGCGACGGCGAGCAGTGCATACAGCGAGGCGATTCGGGCCCAGTCGGTCTGATCCGGTCCCTCCGCCCTGGCATGCTCGCCGGCGATCGCGGCCTGCAGCAGATACGGCCCCGGAGGGCCCAGGCGGGTGGCGCGCTCGAGCAGGCCGAGTCCGGTGTCGATCTCGCGACGGTCCCAGAGCGAGCGGTCCTGATCCTCCAGCAGCACGAGCTCGTCGTCGGGGCCGACCCGCGCCTCCCTCCGCGAGTCCTGGAGCAGCATCAGGGCGAGCAGCCCGAGCGCCTCGGGCTCATCGGGCATCAGCCGCGCGAGGGTGCCGGCCAGGCGGACGGCCTCGCCGGAGAGCTCGCGGCGCACCAGCGCCTCATCCGAGGTGGCGGAGTAGCCCTCGTTGAAGATCAGATAGAGCGAGGCGAGCACAGAGTTGAGGCGGTCCGGCAGGTCGTGGTCCGCGGGCACCTCGTACGGAATCCTCGCCGTCTTGATCTTGCGCTTGGCCCGGACCAGCCGCTGGGCCATCGTCGGTTCGGAGACGAGAAAGGCGCGAGCGATCTCGGGAGTGGTGAGCCCGCCCAGCGTCCGCAGGGTGAGGGCCACCTGGGCCTCCTGCGCGAGCGCCGGATGGCAGCAGGTGAAGATCAGTCTGAGGCGATCGTCCGAGATCACGGGTGCCTCCTCGAGCTCGTCGTCATCGGCCGCGGCGGGTGGCTCGAGCGCCTCGAGCTCCCGCAGCTTCTCGGTCCCGCGACGCTCGCGCCGGAGCCGGTCGATCGCCTTGTTCCGCGCGGTGGTCGTGATCCAGGCCCCGGGGTTGTCCGGGACGCCGCGCTCGGGCCAGATCTGCATGGCCACGACGAAGGCCTCCTGAACCGCGTCCTCGGCGAGGTCGAAGTCGCCGAGTACGCGGATCAGCGAAGCGATCGCCCGTCCCGACTCGTGCCGGAACAGGCGATCGACCAGCTCGGCCCCGTCAGGCAGTCGCTGCCTCGACCAGGTTCCCGGCCTCGTCGTAGACCATCACGGGACGGATCTCGACGGATCCGAACTGCGAGCCCGGGATCTTGGCCGCCCACTCGATCGCCTCATCGAGGTCCTTGACGTCGAGCACGTAGAAGCCACCGAGCTGCTCCTTGGTCTCCGCGAAGGGACCATCCGTCACGTCGCGGTCGCCGCCGCGGACCCGAACGGTGGTCGCGGTCTGCGTCGGGTAGAGGCCGTCGCCCGCCACGAACACGCCCTTCTCGTTCATCTCCTGGGTGACCGCGCCGTACGCCTGGGACATCGCCTGCTGGTCCTCCTGGCTGGCGCTCGCGCGCTTGCTCTCGTCAACGTAGATCGTGAATGCGTACTTCATCTCTCAGCTCCTTCGGTCGAGGGCGGCGCGTTTCGCCGCTTCACCCTAACGACGAAGGACGGGCGCTCAAATCGACAGGCGGCTCGGCATAGACTCGCCGGCATGGCTGCGGCCGAGGGCAAGACGATCGTCTTCTTCCCGGAGGGGGCATTCGGGCCGACCAACAACTGCATCGGGATCGGCGAGGTGATGCGGCACCGCGGGCACCGCGTCGTGTTCGTCATCGAGGAGTCGTTCGCTGGGACTCTGGAGGAGAAGGGCTTCGAGGAGCGCCTGATGCGGCTCGCTCCCCCGCCCGAGGTGCCGGAGGAGCCCGGGCAGTTCTGGAAGGACTTCATCCGGGAGACCGCCCCCGTCTTCAGGAAGTCGACCTTCGACCAGCTCGGTGAGTTCATGGCGCCGACCTGGGAGGCGCTCTTCGATGGGGCCAGGTACGTCGACGAGCGGCTCGCGGAGATCTTCGACGAGCTTCAGCCCGACGTGATCGTCGAGGACAACGTCTGCTCCTTCCCGGCCATCCCCGCCAGCGGCCGGCCGTGGGTGCGGATCGTCTCCTGCAATCCGCTCGAGATCAAGGACCCGGAGCTGCCGCCCCCGTACACCGGCCTGCCGATCGACGACCGCTCGAGCTGGGAGGAGTATCGCCGCGAATACCGGAGCGCAATCGACGAGATGCAGGCGAGCTTCAGCGAGTTCTGCGTCGAGCGCGGCGCGCCGCCCCTTCCGGACGGGGAGATGATCCACACCTCGGACTGGCTCAACCTCTGCATCTATCCCGGCGAGGTCGACTATCAGCGCTCGGTGCCGCTCGGCCCCACCTGGCAGAACCTCGAATCGAGTGTCCGGACCACCGACACGGAGTGGGCGCCGCCGCCGGAGCTGGCGGATCGCGAGGGCGCGCTGATCTACGTCAGCCTCGGCTCCCTGGGTTCCGGGGACGTGCCGCTGATGAGGAGGCTCATCGAGGTGCTCGCCGAGACGCCGCATCGCTACGTGGTCTCGAAGGGACCCCAGCACGCGGAGTACGAGCTCGCCGAGAACATGGTGGGGGAGGAATTCCTGCCGCAGGTCTCGGTGCTCCCGCAGGTCGATCTCGTGATCACCCACGGGGGCAACAACACGACCACCGAGAGTCTCCACTTCGGCAAGCCGATGGTCGTCCTGCCGATCTTCTGGGATCAGCACGACAACGCCCAGCGAATCGACGAGACGGGCTTCGGAATCCGGCTGCCGACCTATTCGTTCGGGGACGGGGATCTGCCCGCGGCGATCGACCGGCTGCTGGCCGATCGCGACCTCGCCGCGCGCCTCGCGGACGTATCCAAGAGGCTTCAGGCGTCGCCCGGCAACGAGCGAGCCGCGGAGGAGATCGAGAAGCTGGCGGTCTCCGCCCGGCCCGCGGTCTAGGCGTCGCCGACGACGCGCATGACCTCGGCCACGGAGGTGATCCCCTGTGCGGCCTTCTCCAGCCCGTCGTCGCGCATGCGATGCATCCCGGCCGCCACCGCGGCGGCCTCGATTTCGCCGCTCGGGGCCTTGGCGACGATCAGGCCACGCAGTTCCTCGGTGAGGGTCATGACCTCGTAGAGGCCGACGCGCCCGCGATAGCCGGTCCCGATGCAGCTCACGCAGCCCTCCGGCTCATGGACGGTGGTGGGGGCGCCGTTCTCCAAGGTGCTCAGGGCGGCCAGCTCGGCGCTCGAGGGCTCGGCGGGGCGCTTGCACGCGTCGCACAGCCGGCGGGCGAGGCGCTGGCCGATGATGCAGCGGATCCCCGACGCGATCAGGAAGGGCTCCACGCCCATGTCGATCAGCCGGGCGGCGGTGATCGCCGCGCTGTTCGTGTGCAGGGTCGAGAGGACGAGGTGGCCGGTGAGGGCGGCCTCCATCGCCACCTGGGCGGTCTCCCGGTCGCGGATCTCCCCGACCATCAGCGCGTCCGGATCGGAGCGCACCATCGAGCGCAGTCCCGAGGCGAAGGTGACCCCGGCGCCCTGGTTGACGTGGATCTGCTTGACCCCGTCGACCTCGTACTCGACCGGGTCCTCGATGCTGATCAGGGTCCGGTCGGGGGTGTTGAGCTCTCGGAGCAGTGCGTAGAGGGTGGTCGTCTTGCCGGTGCCGGTCGGGCCGGTGGCGAGGATCGCTCCCTGGATCTGACCGACTGCGTCAAGCACGAGCCTCTGGTCCTCCTCACGCATGCCGAGCGAGTCGAGGTCGAGGACCACCCGGTCCTTGTCGAGGATGCGCATCACGACCGACTCACCGCGGATCACGGGAAGAACCGCGACCCGGATGTCGATGTGGCGGCCGTCGACCTCGAGTGCGACGCGCCCGTCCTGGGGAACCCGGCGCTCCGCGATGTCGAGCTCGGCCATGATCTTGATGCGGGAGACGAGCCCGGCCACCAGGTTGTTGGGCACCGAGGTCGATTCGACCATGACGCCGTCCACGCGGTAG
>DASUPK010000065.1:0-16528 GCA_036276255.1 Solirubrobacterales bacterium | reverse complement strand
AGGAGCCACAGCGCGGGCGGAAAACGGCGCTGCAAACGGCGGCCGAGGATCGCGATCTCCCCTCCCTTCCATGATTTCGGAACCATCGGCCCGATCGACAGCCCTCCCACCGATTTCTCGATCAGCAACGTCGGGCGCCGCCCGAGCGGGATTCCGGCGGCTTCGATCAGCGGCTCGGGCGCGCGCTATTTCCAGATCAGCGCGACTACCTGCTCATCGCCCTTGACGCCGGGATCAAGCTGCACGCTGACCGTCCAGTCCGTCCACAACGACGGTGCGACAGGGTGGGCCGAGCTCAGCGTCACCGCCGCCCCCGGCGGCACAGCGTCCGCGCCGCTGGTGGTGAATCTCTTCTAGGCCCGCCCCCGTAACAAGGGCAACCGCATGGATGCGAGGGGGAAACTCAGCAGCCGGATCGGCGTGGCCGCATTGGTCGCATGCTTGGCCGCCGGTGCCTCAACGCTCTCCGCGCAGGCTGCCCCGGCTCATCCCGCGTCGAGTGCGGCCAAGAAGTGCAAGCGCAAACACCACGGCAGGAAGCATCGATGCAAGCGACGGACTCCTGCCCCCGCGGCGATTTAGATCTCACCGATGAGTGAGGACTTCGGAGTCCCACACATCGGCGGAGAGGATCGGACCTTCACCGTCACCAACGTCGGTGGGTCCCCGGCTGCAGCCCCCGCCCAGATCCAGCCAATAGGCTGCCGCCCGCGATGAAGATCGAGGGAGCAGGTGCGCTGGTCGCCGGTGGGGCATCGGGCCTCGGCGCGGCGACCGTCCGCGCCCTGCACGAGCGCGGCGCGTCGGTCGTGATCGCCGACCTCAACGCAGAGAAGGGCGAGGCGCTCGCATCGGAGCTCGGCGATAACGCCGCCTTCGTCGAGGTGAACGTGATGGAGCCCGAGCCAGTGCAGTCGGCCGTCGAGGCCGCCGCCGACACTCCCGGTGGGCTGCGAATCTCGGTCTGCTGCGCGGGTATCGGCTGGGCACAGCGGACCGCGTCAAAGCAGGGCCCCCACGACCTGGAGATCTTCCACAACGTCATCAAGGTCAACCTGATCGGGACGTTCAACGTGCTGCGGCTCGCCTGCGCGGCGATGTCGGACAACGAGCCCGACGAGGAGGGCGAGCGCGGCGTCTGCATCAACACCGCCTCGATCGCCGCCTGGGACGGCCAGATCGGGCAGGTCGCCTACGCGGCCTCCAAGGGCGGCGTCGTGGGGCTGACCCTGCCCGCCGCCCGGGACATGGCCGGGCGCGGGATCCGCGTCAACACGATCGCCCCCGGGCTGTTCGACACGCCGCTGCTGGCGGCCCTCCCCGAGGAGCAGCGCCAGGCGCTCGGCGCCGGGGTCCCGTTCCCGTCCCGCCTCGGCCGCCCGGAGGAATACGGGCACCTCGCCTGCGAGATCGTCACCAACACCATGCTGAACGGGGAGGCGATCCGGTTGGACGGCGCCCTCCGGATGCCGCCGAAGTAGCCCTCTCGGCTCCCGCACCTGGACCGCCGCTCCAGCTCAATCCGTTCCGTCGTACTCCGGGTCGGTGTAGACGCGCTTCCGCCAGGGCGGGCTGATCGCGAACGAATAGGAGTCCAGGCCGGTGAGGCTTTCGATCGGGATCAGCTTCACGCTCCCCCGCGGAGTCTCCCTCGCACCCGGACCGAAGAGCCAGCTGCTCAACCGATTCGCCAGCAGCTCCTGCCGGTGTCGCTCCTCCGCCGGACCGAGAGGCCCCCGGGGCCGCTCGCCGCTCAGCGCCAGCCGCTCCGTTGCGACCAGCCCTGCCAGCTCGCGGCCCAGCGAGCCCTCGGTCGCGTGACCGGCGTGGCTCCCTCCGGAGACGTAGAGCGTGCCCTGCGAGGGCGTCCAGCCCCGCTCGCCCCTGAGTCCGAGCGCCTCGGCCGCGTCCCGGAGCGCGGTGGCGCCGGGAACCTTCCCGGAGGCGTCCGACGCCCAATCGACCCCCGGAGCATCCGAGCCGTTGTAGCCGTTGTGGGAGGTGGCGCGCGCGGAGACCGCGCCGTCCGCATCGATCCGGACCTGGTAGCCCTCCCAGTCATCGCGGTGATAGCCGCCCGACCCGTAGAGCGCTCGCGAGGTGGCCGAGTCGTCGTAGTACTCCCAGTACTGGACGTAGACACGGCCGGCTCGCTCGCCCGAGCAATCGACGCCGCCGTCCGCGCCCCGAACCGGGTCGCGGCAGTCGATCACGTGGGTGAACAGCGTGACCGGCAGCCCGGTGTTCGTCCGTGCGACGCGCCCCGATTCCGGTCCGTTGGAGCAGCGGGGCGAGCGGCAGTCCCGGAAGTCGACCGGCAGAGCCGTCATGCCGCGCTCGTAGACGATCCTCGGCGCGTCGTCCCGCACCTCCCTCGCCAGGTCGCCGTAGGCGGCCGCGAGCTGAGGGTCGCTGCGGCAGCCATAGCTCAGCCTGACGGCGCAGACGATCCGTTCGCCAATCTCATGGGCGAGCGCGATGCCCGGCAGCCGCAGCCCCACCAGCCAGGCGAGCGCGCCCAATGCCATCGAGACGAGCGCGATCAGGGCGATCCACTCGACCGTCCCCTGCCCTGATCTGGTTCGGGCACACGCGGGTCAAGCTAGGTCCACGCGCCCCACCGAAGGCGCACAAACGTCACCGGCGAGTCGCCGATCTGGGCCGGGGCAGATGCTAGGGTCGCGTCGTGGCTGACGAGCTACAGAGGGCTTCGGAGAAGCAGCGCGGCGCCAGGTTCTACATCGCGATCGTCGCGTTGGTGCTCGCCGCGATCTTCGTCCTCCAGAACACTCAGAAGGTGGAGGTGAAGTTCTTCTTCTCGACCACCAACATCCCGCTGATCTTCGCTCTGCTGCTGGCGGCGGTCCTCGGCTTCGTGATCGGCCTGGCGCTGCCGCGCTTCCGCCGCCCGAAGGGTTGACCTAGAGCTCCTCGACCTGCGCGGCGATGTCGGAGGCGGCGCCCTTCGCATCCGAGAACAGCATCGAGGTGTTGTCCTTGTAGAAGAGGTCGTTGTCGATGCCGGCGAATCCCGGGCTGAGGCTGCGCTTGATGACGATCACCTCGCGCGCCTGGTCGACCTCGATGATCGGCATGCCGGCGATCGGCGAGTCGGGGTCGTCCTTCGCGGCCGGGTTGGTGACGTCGTTGGCACCGATCACCACCGCCACATCCATCTGCGCCATCTCGGCGTTGGCCTCGTCCATCTCTTCGAGTTGCTCGTAGGGCACGTCGGCCTCGGCCAGCAGCACGTTCATGTGCCCGGGCATCCGCCCGGCCACCGGATGGATCGCGTAGCTCACGCGCACCCCACGCTTCTCGAGCTCGTTGCCGAGCTCCTTGACTGCGTGCTGCGCCTGGGCCACAGCCATGCCGTATCCCGGGACGAAGACGACCGAGTCCGCATAGCCGAGCTTGATCGCCGCGTCCTCCGGGCCGATCGAGTGAACCGGGCGCTCCTCCCTCTCCCCCGCCGAAGCGCTGACCGCGCCGAAGCCGGAGAAGAGCAGGTTCCCGATCGAGCGGTTCATCGCCCGGCTCATCTCGAGGGTGAGGATGGTCCCCGAGGAGCCGACCAGCGTGCCGGCGACGATCAGGACGACGTTGTCGAGAGCGAACCCGGCTGCGGCGGCCGCCAGCCCGGTGAAGGCGTTGAGCAGCGAGATCACCACGGGCATGTCGGCGCCGCCGATCGGCAACACGAAGAGGTTGCCCAGGACGGCCGCGCCGATCAGCACGCCGATGTAGAGGCCCTGAGACGGCGAGTCGTGGTCGATGGCGAGGACGATGCACCCGGCCAGGATCGCGGCCGCGAGCAGCCCGTTGAAGATGTGCTGGCCTGGGAACTGGACCGGCCGGCTGGGGATGATCCCCTGCAGCTTGCCGAAGGCGATGCCCGACCCGAAGAAGGAGACCGACCCGATCACGGTCGAGAAGAGGATCGGGACGAAGGTGTCGAGGGGGATGCTCGTCGAGACCGAGGTGATGTGCCGGTACTCGGACCAGGAGATCAGCGCCGCTGCGCCGCCGCCGACGCCGTTGTAGAGCGCCACCATCTGCGGCATGTCGGTCATTTGGACGCGGTAGGAAGCGAACACGCCGACCGCGGTCCCGATCAGGATCCCGAGCAGGATCAGCCCCCCGTTGCCGATCACGTCCAGTGAGAGCGTGATCGCGATTGCGATGAGCATCCCGAGGGCGGCGATCATGTTGCCGCGGCGGGCGGTGCGCGGGTGGGTCCCCTGCCGGATCCCGAAGATGAACAGGGAGAAGGCGACGATGTAGCAGGCGGTGACGAAGTCGCTGTTCTCCGTCAGCGCCAGGGGCGGGGCTGGGATCACTGACCGGCCTCCGAGGGCTTCACCGTCTCGTCGGCCTCTGCCTTCTTCGGCTTGCGTTCCCGGCCGCGGAACATGCCGAGCATCCGGTCGGTCACCAGGAACCCGCCGACGATGTTGATCGTGCCGAAGGCGATCGCGATCACGCCGATCACCTTCTCGAGCGTGTCGTCGGCGGAACCGATCACGATCAGCCCACCGAGCAGGACGATCCCGTGGATCGCGTTGGTCTGGGACATCAGCGGCGTGTGCAGGGTCGTCGGGACCTTCGAGATGACCTCGAAGCCGACGAACGCCGCCAGGACGAAGATCGTGATCTCTGTCATCAGGCTCATGAGGCGGCCTCCTTGGCTCTCTCGTTGACGATGGCGCCATCCTTGGTGAGCAGGGAACCGGCGATGATCTCGTCCTCGGTGTCGATCTTGAGGTTGCCCTCGTCGTCGATGAGGAGCTCGACCAGGTTCTGGAGGTTCTTGGCGTAGAGCGCCGAGGCGTTGCCGGCCATCTGGCTCGGGAGGTTCGCCGGCCCGATGATCTTCACACCGCCGACGTCGACGACCTCGCCGGGCTTCGAGCCCTCGACGTTCCCGCCGGTCTCGGCGGCGAGGTCGACGAGCACCGATCCGGGCTGCATGCTCTTCACCGCCTCGGCGGTGATCAGGCGCGGCGCGGGGCGGCCGGGGATCTGCGCGGTGGTGATGATCACGTCCTGGCGCTTGGCTGCCTCGCCGAGCTCCTGTCGAAGCTTCTCGTTCTCCTCCTCGGTGAGCGGGCGCGCGTAGCCGCCCTCGCCCTCGGCGTCCTTGACGGCCTCGACCTCGAGGAAGCGGCCGCCGAGCGACTGAACCTGCTCCTTGACGACCGAGCGGACGTCGAAGCCGGTGACGACACTGCCGAGCCGCTTCGCCGTCGCGATCGCCTGGAGGCCCGCCACGCCGGCGCCGAGGACCAGGACCTTCGCCGGCGGGATCGTCCCGGCCGCCGTGGTCATCATCGGGAACAGCCTTCCGGACTCGCGGGCGGCGATCAGTACGGACATGTAGCCGCCGAGGTTGGCCTGGGAAGAGAGCGCGTCCATCGACTGAGCGCGGGTGATGCGGGGGATCGCCTCGACCGCGAAGCTGGTGACGCCAGCGCTGGCCAGTGACTTGGCGAGCTCGGGGTTGGTGAGCGGCTCGAGGAAGCCGATCAGGATCTGGCCCTGCTTCAGGCGGCCGACCTCCTCGTCGGTCGGCGCGGTGACTTTGAGCACCACGTCAGCGCCCCAGACGTCATCGCCCACCTTGGCGCCGGCGTCCGAGTACTCGGCGTCGGGGTGCGAGGCGCCCTCCCCCGCGCCGGCCTCGACCGCCACCTCGATCTCCTTGGCGGTCAGCGCCTTGACCACGTCGGGAACCAGCGCCACCCGGCGCTCTCCGTCAGTGGTCTCCTTTGGGACTCCGATCTTCATGGACGATTCACGCCCCCTGGGGCGGGGATTGGTCGCGGCAATCTAGTCGGTTTCGCCTCCGGACCACTCCGGCATCCTGGCCGCTTCGAGGGCCTGATCTTCGGTCAGAAAGAGCTGGACGCGCGTAATCAGGCCATCCACGACGCGGTACAGATAGGCACGGGCGTCGCGGACCTCGGCGCCGCTCGCCCGGCCGCTGCCGCCGTAGGTGATGAACAGGAAGGCGACACCCCCGCCCAGATCGCGTGACTCGAGAATCTCGAAGCGATAGTCGGACCCGAACGCCCGGAACCAGTCACCGAACCATTCCCCCACCGCTTCACGGCCCTGGAAGGTGCCCGTATTCAAGAAGCCCTCCTCGACCACCAGCACGACATCCCGAGCGTAGTAGTCCATGGCTCGCGTGAAGTCGCGGTCGTTGGTCGCCGCGAACTGCTCCCTGACGACCTCGATGGGGTCCTGCGACACGCGCGAGAGGTTAGGCGGGAGCGCCGGCGCCCACCATGCCGGCGAGCTTCTCGAGGCAGCGCACGTTCTCGTCGTGATTACCGTGCATCGGGGAGACGATCATCCGGTCGACACCGGCATCGGAGAAGCGCTTGACCCGCTCGGCCACCTCGTCCTCGGTGCCGATCATCGCGGTGGCGTCGACCAGCTCGTCAGGGATCGCGGCGTACGCCTCCTCGCGCTTGCCCTCGAGGTAGAGCGACTGGACCTCGTCGGCGACTTCGGCGAAGCCGAAGCGGCGGGTGAGGTCGGCGTAGAAGTTGGTCTTCTTGGAGCCCATGCCGCCCAGATAGAGCAACAGCCCCGCCTTGACCAGTCCTCGCGCGGCGTCCAGGTCGCCGTCGATGGCGACCTGCACCGACGGTGAGACCGCGAGGTCCTCGCGCGTCCGGCCGCTCTTCGCGAGGCCGGCCTCGATGTGCTCGCCCCAGGCGTCCTCCCATTTGTCGACGGAGAAGAAGATCGGGATCCAGCCATCCGCGATCTCGGCCGCCAGCTCAACCGACTTCCGGCCGATCGCGCCGAGGTACACGGGGATCTTGTTGCGGATCGGGTGGACGTTCAGCTTCAGCGCCTTGCCCTGGCCGGTGACTCCCTCGCCCTCGGTCAGCGGCAGCTTGAAGTGATTGCCCTCGTATTCCAGGCGTCCGTCGCGGGCGACGATCTGCTTGACGATCTCGACGTACTCCCGCGTACGGCCCCAGGGCTTCTCGTAGGGCACGCCATACCAGCCTTCCGAGACCTGCGGGCCCGAGGGGCCGAAGCCGAAGATGAATCGGCCGTTTGACAGTGTGTCGATCGTGACGCCTGCCATCGCGGCCGCGGCGGGCTGGCGAGCGGGCACCTGGAGGATCGCGGCGCCGAGCTGGATCGTCTCGGTCTTGGCGGCGAGGTAGGCGAGCACGCTGACCGCATCCGAGCCATATGACTCGGCCGCCCAGACCGAGTCGAAGCCGGCGCGCTCGGCGGCGAGCACGATCTCCGTCGCCTCGTCTCCCTGCGGGCCGATGCCCCAGTAGCCGAGGTTGAGTCCAAGCTCCAAACCCATGTGGGTGAACCCTACGCGACGCGGATCGGGCGCGCTTTCAGCTGATTTCTCGTGTTTCTGGGGTGAAGTTCAGGGGGCCAATGGCCGAGGAGAAGTGGCATGACGTTCGAGCAGATGGAATACCGCGCCCAGCAGGCGAAGCACCTGCTCGAGCGCTACAGGGAGCTCGAGCGCGAGCGGGAGAGCGCGGGCCTGTATGAGGAGGCCCTCGAGGCCCGGCGCCTGCGTCTCGAGCAGGAAGCGTCCGTGAGCTACTGGCGCGAGCGGCTCTCCGAAGCGGCGTAGCCGACGTCTCTAGGTATCGATGGGAATGACGACGACCGGCGCCTGCTGTGTGCTCGCGCCGAAGGTGGCAATGATGTTGGCATTGCCGACCGATGAGGTGTCGACGGTGAAGGGGGCGCTCAGTTGGCCCGCCGGCACGAGCACTGTTGACTGGCTCGGCGCGGCCACGCCGGTCTGGTCGGAGGAGAGGTTGACCAGCGCCCCGCCCGGCCCAGGTTCGCAGTCCAGCGTCACGGTGCCGATCGATTGGGTACCGACGGGGATAGTGCTGGGCTGCACCGTGACGCCAGTGAGCGTAGGCACGGTGCTCGACCCGTTGACCGAGGCGGTATCTCCCGCAGAGGACGTGCCGAGGGTCGCGGTCACCGTCACGAGCGGATTCGCGTTGCCGGCGGTAAGCCCGAAGTAGCCGGTCCTCGATCCGGCCGGGACGGTGGCGGATCCGGGCGAGACGTCCAGGGCGGCGGGATCATCGCTCGAGAGCCCGACGACGGTGTCAACGGGCACGGTGACATCGAGGGTGACTCGGCTGCCCGAGAAGCTCCCGGGCGTGAAGCACTGTCTCGCCAGTGAGAGGGACTGGACGCTGGGGGTAGAAACCACATTGAGCTGCGTGGTGGCGTTGCTGGTGCCGATCGCGGCCGTGATAGTGACGTTGACATTGGATCCCGAGGTGGTGCCAACGGAGAAGTTCGCGGTGGTCTGTCCGCCTGCGACGACGACACTCCCCGGAACCGTCACGCGACTCGGATCGCTGCTCTGCAGCGTGACGGCCTGTCCGGCGCTCGGCGCGGCGTCGCTGATCGTGACAAGGCCCGTGGTCCCGGTTCCGGCCAGGACCGGACTGACGGCGAGACTGACGCCGCTGACCCCAGCGCCAGGTGAAGTGCTCGGATGCGTCGGCTGGCCTGGCAGGGAAGCGCCGCTGCTCCCGCCGCGCTTGCACTTCTTCTTCTTCGCGCTCTGCGCGCTCGTCTTCTTTTTCTTCGTCTTGCACTTGCTCGTGTGCGCGAGCGGGCTCGCGTTCGAGCCCGCCGGCAGGGCGAGCGTCCCTGCGACAAGTGCCGCCATCAAGGCGGCCAGCGTGATTCTCCTGATCAAGATCGACACGTAGCTTGCTTCGGTCCCCCCGCTCGGCAAAGTCAACCCCAAATGGACGCCTGGACAGAAGTTCCGTCCTCGATAGTGGGGGGATCCTCGCCTAGCTTGCGAAATGCTTGCGCTAGGATCGGTTGAGAGATGAGCCCGGTCCTGACCCCCACCCTGCTCGATCCCGTCGCCGAGACCCTTGAGCTCTCGGAGACGGAGCTGGGCCGCCTGTTCGGCGTCAGCAGGCAGGCGGTGGGCCAGTGGCGGGAGCGCGGCGTCCCCTCGAGCCGGATGGCCAAGCTGGCGACGGCCGCCGCTGTCTGCGACCTGCTCCGCCACCGCCTCAAGCCTGAGCGGATTCCGGGAATCGCGCGCCGGCCGGCGAAGGCCTACGGCGGTCTGTCGATGCTCGAGATGATCGAGCGCGACCGCCAGGACGACCTGCAGGCCGAGATCCGGCGGTCGTTCGACTGGGGCGCAACGGCGTAGATGCGCAGCATCCGGCGCGGCGGTCCGTATCTCCGCGTCGCGGACCCGGACTGGGACGACCCGCTCGACGGCGGCTACGCCGCGGAACGCGGGGGCCGCTGGAACCCGCCGGAGTCCTTTCCGGTCGTCTATCTCTGCCGCAGCGCCGCGGTTGCCCGGGCCAACGTCTACCGCCGCCTCGAGCGCCAGCCCTACGGTCCGGAGGACCTCCGTCCGGGGGCAGGCCCGATCCTCGTCCGGGCGACCGTGCCCGAGGACCGCTACCTGAACGTCGTCACCGATGCCGGCTGCCGGGACGCCGGGCTGCCGGCGACCTATCCCCGAGACGCCCGGCGGCGAATCGTGCCCCACAGCCGCTGCCAGCCGATCGGCCTGCGGGCGCAGGAGGCCGGGCTCCCGGGCGTGGCCGCCCGCAGCGCGGTCACCGACGGCGAGGAGCTCGCCTACTTTGGAAGACGGCGACTCCGGCGAGGGACCGTCCGCGAT
This sequence comes from Solirubrobacterales bacterium, assembly GCA_036276255.1. GTDB lineage: Bacteria > Actinomycetota > Thermoleophilia > Solirubrobacterales > 70-9 > DASUPK01. The sequence continues at coordinate 6,837 of DASUPK010000065.1, read as the reverse complement.
TTCGAGGACTGGTTCTGGGACTCGGCATAACCCGCCTCCTCCGCTTCGCGTCCGGTGGCGGGGCGCTTCGCTAACAATGCGTCAGTGAGCGACCAGGGTCATCCAGGGGGACTGTCCAGCCAGGAGGCCGCCCGGCGGCTCCACCAGCTCGGGCCGGTCGAGGACCGGACGAGCCGCTCGGTCGCGAGCATCGTCGCCGGCAACGTCTTCACCCTCTTCAACCTGATCATCGGGGTCTTCTTCGTGGTCATGCTCGCGCTCGGGCTCTTCGCCGATGCGCTCTTCGGCTTCATCGCGGTGATCAACAGCTACATCGGAATCCGTCAGGAGCTCAAGGCGAAGGAGACCCTCGAAAGCCTCGCGCTGCTGGTGGCGCCGAAGGCGAAGGCCGTCCGCGACGGCGAACTGGTCGAGCTGCGAGCCGAGGAGATCGTCCCGGGCGACTGGATCCGCGTGGAGCCGGGCGACCAGCTCGTCGCCGACGGCGAGGTGACCGAGAGCCGTGGGCTCACCGTGGACGAGTCCGTGCTCACCGGCGAGGCCGACGGCGTGCGCAAGCGCGTCGGCCAGCCGGCGCTGTCGGGAGCGTTCTGCATCAACGGCTCGGGCTACTACGAGGTCACCGCGGTGCGCGAGGACAGCTACGCCGAGAAGGTCGCCGGCGAGGCCCGGACCTTCCGTCATCCGCCGTCACCGCTCCAGGACGAGGTGAACCTGGTGCTGAAGGCGAGCACCTGGCTGATGATCCCCCTCGCCGTCGTCCTGATCTTCGCCCTGCAGGCGCGGAGCACCCCGCTCCACGAAGCGGCCCAGACCGCCACCGCGGGTCTCATCACGCTGATCCCCGAGGGCCTGGTGCTGCTGATGAGCGTCACGCTCGCCGTCGCGGCCGTGCGGCTCGCCCGGCTGGACACGCTCGTCCAGCAGATGAGCGCCACCGAGGCGCTGGCCGCCGTCGACACGATCTGCGTCGACAAGACCGGGACGCTGACCAGCGGCGAGCTGGAGCTGGTCTCGGTCGACGTCTCCGACCCGTCCGAGGCGAGTGCCGCCCAGCAGGCGCTGGCCCGCTTCGCGGCGAGCTCGGGGGAGCGGAACCGGACCCTCGAGGCGATCGCCGAGAACTACCCGGCGACGGGAGAGCGGGTCCGGGCGGAGGTGCCGTTCTCCTCGGAGTGGAAGTGGAGCGGACTGAGCTTCGGGCGCGGCGAGACCTACGTCCTCGGCGCCCCGGACGTCCTGATGGCGCGAGGATCCCTCGCGCTTCCGGTGCCCCTACAGCGCAGCCTCGAGGCGAATACGAAGGCAGGGCGCCGCGTCGTCGCCTTCGGCCGCGCTTCCGGCGGGCTGCCGGACAACCCCTACTCGGACCCGCCGCCCGCGGTGACGCCACTCGCTCTCATCGTGCTCGAGGAGACCCTCCGGCCCGACGCGCGCGAGACGATTCGCTACATGCGCGAGCACGAGATGGACCTGAAGCTGATCTCGGGCGATGCGCCCCAGACGGTCACGGCGGTCGCCTCCGCGGTGGGCATCCCCGCCGGGTCCGGCGTCGTCACCGGCGACGACCTCCCGGAGGACCATGCCTCCCTCGCCCGGATCGCGGAGGAGAACACCATCTTCTGCCGGATTCGGCCGGAGCAGAAGAAGGATCTGGTCTCGGCCCTGGCCGAGCAGGGCCACTTCGTGGCGATGATCGGCGACGGCGTCAACGACGTGCCGGCGCTGAAGCGCGCGAGAATGGCCGTGGCGATGGGATCCGGGAGCCAGATCACGAAGGGGATCGCCGACATCGTCCTGCTCAAGGACCAGTTCTCGCGGCTTCCGAAGGCGGTCTCGGAGGGGCGGCGGATCGCGCGCAACATCCACCGCCTCGGCCGCCTGTACGTGACCAAGACGATCTACGCCGCTGCGCTGATCGTGCTGGTCGCCCTCCCTGGATGGGCCTTTCCGTTTCTCCCCCGCCAGCTCACCGTCGCCGCCTTCCTGACGATCGGCATCCCCTCGTTCGTGCTCGCCCTGGCCCCCAGCGACGGCCCCTTATATAGGGGGCGGCTCCTGCGCGCCCTGGCTGCCTTCGCCGTCCCCGCCGGGCTGGCGATCGCAGCGGCATCCCTCGCGAGCTTCTTTCTGGTGGACACCGTCTTCGGCGGGTCGCTGGAGGCCGGGCGGACCGCCGCGACCACGACCCTGGTGGTGCTCGGCCTCTGCTTCATCCTGCTGCTCGAGCGCGGCCCGGGACGCGAGCACATCGCGATCCAGAGCTACATGCTCGCCCTGGTCGCCGCCCTCGGGGCTCTCTACGCGCTGATCCTGGCCGTGCAGCCGATCCGCGACTTCTTCGACCTGACCCGGTTGGGCGGGGGCCAGCTCTTCCTGGCGCTGCTCTCGGCGGCCGCGGGCCTGGTGCTGGCGAGCGTCGTCTGGCGGATTCCCATGATCGAGCAGCTCGAGGATCGCCCGCCCGGCGAGGCCCCGACCGGGCCCGTGACGGAGTCGCTCTCCGTGCCGCCGACCCCAACCCCCGCCTCGGGACGATCGTGACGCCCTCCGGAACCTCGGTGCACCTCGATCGCCGCACCAAGATCGTCGCGACGGTCGGGCCGGCGAGCAGCTCGCTCGAGGTCCTGCGGGAGCTGTTCGCGGCCGGGGTGGACGTCTTCCGGCTCAACTTCGCGCACGGCACGCCCTCGGAGCAGGCCGAGAACGTACGGCGGATCCGCGCGGTGAGCGAGGAGGTCGGCCGCGAGGTCGGGATCATGGGCGACCTCCCCGGGCCCAAGCTGCGTCTCGGCGACCTCGAGGGCGACGTCGCGGTCCTCCACTCCGGATCGAACGTGGTGCTGAAGGGCGAGACCAACGGGACGCCCGGCAACGCCGAGCTGCTCACCGTCCAGTGGGACGGCTTCGCGAAGGCCGTGCACGAGGGCGACCCGGTCTTCCTCGCCGACGGCCGGGTTCGGCTCCGCGTCGTCTCGGTCGAAGACGACAAGGTCACCTGCGAAATCGAGGCCGGCGGGGCGGTCAGCTCCCATCAGGGCGTGAACCTGCCCGGCGCCGATCACGACCTCCCCGAGACCGGGGCGTCGGACCAGCCCTGGATCGACTTCGCCTGCGAGAACGGGATCGACCTGCTCGCCGTCTCCTTCGTGCGCCGGCCCTCAGACCTCGAGAAGGTCGAGGCCCGCCTGCGGGAGCGCGACGTGGACATCCCCCTGATCGCCAAGATCGAGAAGCCGCAGGCCGCCGAGCGCGCCGAGGAGTTAATCGAGGCGGCGGGGAGCGGCATCATGATCGCGCGCGGCGATCTCGGTGTGGAGCTGCCGATCGAGGAGGTCCCCGGCGCGCAGAAGCGCCTGATCGCCCTCGCCGGGCGAGCGTCGAAGCCGGCGATCACCGCGACCCAGATGCTGGCGACGATGGTGCGAGCCTCCCGCCCGACGCGGGCCGAGGTGACCGACGTCGCGAACGCGATTTATGACGGGACCGACGCGGTGATGCTCTCTGAGGAGACCGCGATCGGTGACCACCCGGTCGAGGCGGTGCGGGTCATGGACCGGATCGCGCGCGTCACCGAGCCGCGCCTGCGCTTCGGTGAGATGGTCTTCACCCGGGTTGAGGAGCGGGAGCACGACATCGCCGAGACCGTTGCCCAGGTGGCCGTTGCGGCCTGCTACCGGCTCGGCCTGAAGGCGATCGTCTGTCCCACCAACTCCGGGCGGACGGCCCGGCTGATCTCAGCCCATCGGCCGCGGGTGCCGGTGCTCGCCGTCTCCCCCCGTCTGGAGACCGTGCGGCGCATGAACCTCCTCTTCGGGATCAGCTCCACCCAGGCCGAGGACTGGACCTCGATCCGCAAGCTGCTCGACGACTGCGCGGACCTCGCCCGCGATCAGGGGATCGCCGAGTCCGGCGACCTGGTGGCGATCACGGCGGGGCTACCGGCGCAGGGCGTCGGCACCAACCTCTTTGAAATTCACCGCGTTCCGTAGGGCACGTCAGCCAACGGCATCGCGCGCCTGCGCGGTGTCACCGAAGAACTCCGCGCCCATGAGCTTTCCGTCGCTCACCTTGTAGAGCCAGACCGAGCGGCCGCCGAGCTCGTTGCCCGACTTCGTCTTTCCCGTACCTTCGACGACCACGACGACGGTCTCGCCATCGTCGGCCTCGAGGAAGGCCGTCGGCTTCGGGTCGACTGACTCGAAGTTCGACAGGAACTTCCCGATCATCTCCTTGAACCCGTCAGGGCCCTTGTAGGTGCCGCCCCAGGGCAGGGTCTCGGGAAGCCTGATCTCCGCGTTCTCGTCGGTCGTCGAGACAGCCGCGTCCAAGTCACCTTTCGCGAAGTCAGCCCAACGCTCCTTGACGGCGTCTGCGTTCTCACCCATCTCAATCTCCTCTCTGCTGCTGTGCTCCTGCACACCGACCCTACGCCCACCCGATGGCGCGCGCAAGGGCGCTTGAGCAGCCCGGCTAGTCGCCGGGCGGGTAGTCGCCCGGCGCCGGCCGCTCTGCCCGCGGATCGCGGCCGGGCAGGACGAACTGGGTGACGATCAGATTCGCCACCGGCTTCTCTCCCTTGCGGATCTTGGCCTCGATCACGGCGGTGCTGCGGCCCACGTGCAGCGGCCGCGCCTCGCAGATCAGCTCGTCGCCGAGCACCCCCGCGGAGAAGACATTCAGCTTCAGCTCGATCGTCGTGAAGTCGTGATTGGGCGGCAGCGCGCGAAAGGTCGCCCAGGCCGCGACCGAGTCGCCGAACGCCGTCCAGACTCCGCCGTGGACGAAGCCGCCCGGGTGCAGATGGCGCTTGTCGACCACCATCCGCCCGGTCGAGACCTCGTCGCTGATCTCGAGCGGCTCGATCGCCATGTCGCCCGGAAACGTGTCGGGCAGCCAGGTCTTGATGTTCTCGGGGGTGATCTCGGGGTTCACAGGCGGGCCACCCTACCCAAGGCCGACGTCGCCGAAGGGCTCGTCCCGCTCGCGGACGGCCTCCTTGAACCCCTTCTCGGCCGCAAGCTGCTGCCACGCGAACCCCTCCGGCGTGTGGCGCGCGATCCCGTCGAAGAAGACGCCCATCGCCTGGGTGGCCTGCAGGCCCTGGGAGTAGAGCGTCTGATTGACGAGCAGCTTGTGCATGACGAGCTGGTTGATCGGAACGCGCCCGATGCGCTCGAGCAGCGACTCGAACCGCTCGTCGAGCTCCGCGGCGGGCGCGACCTCGGAGGCCAGCCCCCACTCCGCCGCGGTCGTGCCGTCGATCGAATCGCCGGTGAGGAGCAGGCGCTTGGCTCGCGCGGGGCCGACCCGATAGGCCCAGAGGGCGCTCGTCGGGACGCCCCACACCCGGGCCGGCGGGTAGCCGATCTTGGCGGTGTCCTCCACCACGAGCAGGTCCGAGCAGAGGGCCATGTCGGTCCCGCCCGCGACGCAGTACCCGTGGACCTTGCAGACCGTCGGCTTCTCCGAGTGGAAGAGGCTCATGAAGCCGCGCAGGTTGCGACTCATCATCTGGTAGTCCGTGACCGGATCCCAGGTGCCCGACGGATCGTGGTTCCGGGCCTGGACCATGGGGTCCAACGGGGATCCCTCGGGCGCGTCGGGCTGCGCGATGCCCTCCATGTCGTGCTCCGCGGACGCGATCAGGTCGTAGCCGCCGCAGAAGCCCGAGCCGTTGCCGGCCAGGGCGATGACGTGAACGTCGGGGTCGAGGTTGGCGCGCTCGACACAGGCTGCGAGCTCGCGCGGCATCTCGAGCGTGATCCCGTTGCCGCGCTCGGGGCGGTTCAGGATGATCCGGGCGATTGCCCCGGTCACCTCGTAGGTCAGCGTCTGGAGCGTTTCGATCCGTGGATTCAATCAGCGCCGATGAGTCGGGCTCGGATCGACGGTCTGAATGGAGAAGATGTCCGCGGTGGCGAAGTCGAACTACACGACGATCGAGGCGGCGGGGCGCGAGGTCCGGCTGTCGAATCCGGACAAGATCTTCTTCCCCAAGCCGAAGTTCACCAAGCTCGATCTCGTCGAGTACTACATCGCCGTCGAGGAGGCCGCGGTCAACCAGCTGCGCGAGCGGCCGGGCACCATGAAGCGCTTCGTCGACGGCGTTGGAGGCGAGTTCTTCTTCCAGAAGCGTGTGCCCAAGGGGGCGCCCGACTGGCTGCAGACGGCGACCTTCACCTTCCCGAGCGGCCGGACGGCGACCGAGCTGGTGGTCAACGACGCCGCGCATTTGGCCTGGGCGGTGAACCTCGGGGTCGTTGACTTCAACCCGCACCCCGTCCGCCGCTCCGACCTCGACCACCCCGATGAGCTGCGCGTCGACCTCGACCCGCAGCCGGGCGTCCGCTGGAACACGGTCCGCAAGGTGGCGATGTGCGTCAAGGAGGTGCTCTCCGAGCACGGTCTGGCCGGCTATCCGAAGACCTCCGGGTCCCGCGGGATCCACGTCAACGTCCGGATCGAGCCGCGCTGGGACTACATCGAGGTGCGCCGTGCGGCGCTGGCCCTGGCGCGCGAGGTCGAGCGCCGCGTGCCGAGGAACGCCACCAGCAAGTGGTGGAAGGAGGAGCGCCACGGCGTCTTCGTCGACTACAACCAGAACGCGCGTGACCGGACGATCGCGTCCGGCTACTCGGTCAGGCCCGTTCCCGACGCCCGCGTCTGCTGCCCGCTCGAGTGGGATGAGGTTCCGGATGTGGAACCGGCGGACCTTCGGCTCGACACGGTTCCGAACCGGCTGAGGAAGGGGGTCGACCCGGCCGCGGACATCGACGCTCATGCGGGCTCACTCGACGCGCTGCTTGACCTGGCCCGCCGCGACGAGGAGGGCGG
>DASUPK010000064.1:0-5743 GCA_036276255.1 Solirubrobacterales bacterium | reverse complement strand
CAGCGAGCGCTCCACCCGGTTCGCCCCCCGGTAGAGCCGCTCGGCCTCGATGTCGTCGAAAGCCCCGGGGAAGCGCTCGCGCAGCCCCGGCAGCAGCCGCTCGAGATAGGGGCGGCTCCGCGCCACCCAGTTCTCCCAGAGCCGGCTCTGGGACTCGTGCAGCCCGAGCGAGCGGGGCTTCGCCAGCGGCGTGCGGCGCAGCTCAGCATCGACGCCCGACTCGTAGAGGCCGTGGCCGGCCTCGTGCATCGCGCTGAACAGCGACATCGCCAGGTTGGACTCGTCGTATCGGGTGGTGAGGCGAACGTCGCCGCGGCCGATCGAGATGGCGAAGGGGTGCTCGGTCGGGTCGATCCTCCAGCCGCCCTCCGGGAAGGGCAGCTCGGAGATCATCTCCGTGACCTGCTCGACCTGGCGCTCCGCCGGGAACTCGCCGGCGAAGGGGTCATCGGCCTGGCCGGCGCCGTTGTCGGCGGCCTCCCGCACCAGGGGGACCAGGCCCTCTCGCAACTCGGCCAGCACCGTCCGCATCCGCTCGGTGGTCATCTCCGGCTCGTACTCGTCGAGCAGCGGGTCGTAGGGATGCGTGAAGCCCGGGAATCCCTCGTAGCAGTCGGCGTAGCGCTTGGTGAGCTCGACGTTTCGCTCGAGGTCCGGCAGCAGCATCGCGAAGTCCGAGCGCCGCTTCGCCTCGACCCAGGCGGTCTCCGCCACGGAGCTGGCGTGCGCCATCTCGGCGCGGAGGTCCGAGGGGACCCGCCGGGCCTTCTCCCAGTCCCGCGCCACCACCCGAACGAGGTCCGCGTCGATCGACTCGCCGTGGGGCACCTCGCCCTGCTCGGAGCGGACCCGGTCGATCAGCTCGCCGATCTCGTCGACGATGAACATCTCGTGGCGGACGCGGGCCAGGGTCGCGAGGGTCTGGGCGCGCGCCTCGGCGCCGGCCGGCGGCATCATCGTGCGCTCGTCCCAGGCCAGCAGCGAGGCGGCTCGGCTCAGGTCGTGGATCTGGCCGAGGCGTTCGCGAAGTTCTTCGACGGCGGCCATTCCCTGAATGTAGTGCTCGGCTCTCGCCGGCTACGGAGCGGGAGGCGGGCCCTCGGCCGCGACCTTCGAGAGCCCCTCGAGCCAGCGCTGGTGCACCCGCACCATGGCCGGGCGCAGAATGGGCTTGGCCAGCTGAATTCCCCAGCCCTTCTGGGTCTCCTCGGTGCGGACGAATGTTCCACCCGACTGGCGCTTCAGCACCCAGCCGTGATAGCCGCGTCCGCCGATCACCTTGGCGTCCCAGGAGATCCGCTGTCCCGGCTCGTACTCGACCACCTCCGAGGTGACGAAGGCGCCGAAGCTGAACCAGCGGAAGCGGCTGCCCAGGTCGAGCTTGGGCCAGGGGCCACCGAGGTGCTTGATGAACTTCGCGTTCGAGTAGTAGCGGCCCCACAGGTCCGGGCGGCAGAGCCAGGCCCAGACGACCTCGGGCTCCGCCGGGATCTGCAACTCGTTCACCGCATGGAACACGGACTCCTCGGGGCGATGCCCCTCAGGCCAATCGATCACCGTCTCGCCGGCCGCCACCGGCCAAAGCTACCCGTCCGTCAGTGGATGTGCAGGTTGACGTCGAAGAGCAGGATCAGGGGCCAGAGCAGGATCGCCAGCAGCGTCGACGCGATCTGCCCGATCGTTAGGGTCCTGTTGGATGAGCGAACCCCTGTACAAGAGGCCGGGCTGGTTCACGCGGAAAGTCTTCAACCCGTTCGTCGCGGTGCTGCACAAGCTGGGATTGAGCCTCCAGGGCTCGCAGACCCTCTCCGTGCGCGGCCGCAAGAGCGGCGAGATGCGGAGCAACCCGGTCAACCCGTTCGAGCTCAACGGGCGCACCTACCTGCTCTCCCCGCGCGGCACCACGCAGTGGGTGCGCAACATGCGGGTTGCCAAGGAGGGGGAGCTCCACAGCGGGCGCAAGGTCCGCCACTTCACCGCCGAGGAGGTCCCGGACGAGGACAAGCTCCCGCTGATGCGCCTCTACATGGACAAGTGGTCCTGGGAGGTGAAGGGCTTCCTCGGCATCGACGCGAAGGCGTCCGACGAGGAGATCAAGCGCATCCTGCCGGACCACCCGGCGTTCGCCCTCACCTTCACGGACTGACGGGTCAGACGGCGCAGCGGCGGTCGATCGAGACCGAGTAGGCCTTCGGCCGCGCGGCGAGGATCGGGTCGTCCGAGGGCTCGATTCCGTCGGTGAGGCGCATGGGATCGAAGACCAGCGGCTCGTCGGGTGTCTCGGGGTTCTCCACGACCTCGGTGATCTCGAGCTCGCCGAGCTCGACGACCTCGCGCTCGCCCTCCCACTCGTGGGTCGGATCGTCGAGCGGGTCGCCCTCATCGGCGAGCGTGAACTCCAGGGTGAAGCGGGCGATGCCCGATCCGAGCCGCTCGCGAATCTCCTTCTGCAGGTAGTCGCGGGGGACGGCCTCGCGCTGCTCGTCGGTCAGGTACTCGAGGCCCTCCTCGGGCTCCCAGACGTAGCGCCCCCAATGCCTGCCGCCCTCGGCGTCGACCAGGCAGAAGGCGTGGAGGCCGCGGTAGTCGGAGGTCGCGAAGCTGGTGGTCGGGGCGAGCCTGCCAATGCTCTTCTGGATGGCGATCCCGGTCTCCGGGTGCTCGCCGAGGAACGCGCCGAGCTTCTCGGGGTCGGGATGGCCCGTCTCGGGATCGGGGACCCGCGCGCGGGTGAAGGCCAGGAAGTCCTCCGGCGTCCGGACCATGAAGACGACGAGCGGGACCGAGACGATGTCGGTCTCGCTCCCATCCGGCAGGTGGAACTGGACGGCCATCCCGCGGCCGGCGATCGGGTGGGCATCCGACGTGTTGGGATCGCCGCTGGCGTTCGAGAAGCGAACCGTCACCTCGACCGGGTCCCCCTGGAGGTGCGCGGCGCGCGAGATCCTCGATGCCTCCGGGGTGGGCGTGAACGTGCCCCTGCAGACGGTCCCCTTGGCGTGGACGGCGCGGTGGCCGGGATACGGCCCGCCGCTTGCGGCGTTGAGCGCGTCCACGATGTCCTCCCACAGGGTTGTGGTGGCCACGAGGCTGAGACTAGCTATACACGTGGGCCGGCGACCGATGAACCGCGCAATCCTCATCTACGACCCCGACTGCGGTTTCTGCCGCTGGTGCCTCGGCAAGGTGCTTGCCTGGGATCGCCGGCGGGCCGTGAGGCCGGTCGCGCTGGGCACCGAGGAGGCCGACCGGCTGCTCGGCGACATGCCGGGCGACGAGCAACGCTCCTCGTGGCATCTGGTGGACGAGGCCGGCGAGGTCCATTCGGCCGGCGCCGGCTTCGAGCCGCTCTTTCGGCTGCTGCCGGGCGGCGGCCCCTTCGCGGCGGCGGCGGGCCGGTTCGGTGGTGCGGCCGAGCTGGGTTACCGGTTCGTGTCGGGCAACCGCGGCATCTGGGGCAAGGTGGTCACCGACGGCGCCAAGCGGCGGGCGGACGAGCGGATCGCCGCTCGGCTTCGCCATCAGGTCGCGGCCACGAGCGGCCGCCCCGCATAAGTCGCTACGGGCTTCGCCCTCCGCTCCAAGGTGGAGCGGCCTGGTGGCCGCTAGCCGGCCGCTTCGGCCTGGCGCAGCCCGCGGAACATGAAGACGGTCACCACGGTGAGCAGCGCGACGATGATGCCCAGCGTCGCGAGGTAATCCGTGCCGGTTCCCGCGATCAGGTCGCGGACGGTCTCCATCACGTGCGTCGCCGGGTTGAAGGGAGCGACCGAATGGACCCAGCCGCCGAGCAGGTGCCGCGGGACGTAGACGGGGGCAAGGAAGAGGAAGAGGAACACGGGCACCTGCATCAGCGGAGTCGACTGCAGGCTCCGGAAGCGCAGCGCCACGCCGGCGGCGAAGAGCAGGCCGGTGACGTTGATGATCGCCGCGAGCGCATACATCCCGAACACGTCGAGCCCGCTGCCGCCGATGTTCAGGCCCGCGATCAGCCCGACCAGGGTGACGACGGCGATCGTGATCGTGGCGCGAATCAGCGCCACGACGCCGTAGCCGACGACCAGCGCGCTGCGGTGCGGGGTTGCCAGCAGCAGGCGGCGGCCGAAGCCGAACTGGAAGTCGGCCGCGATCGAGAAGCCGCTGAAGACGCCGCCGAATGCGGCGCTCTGGCAGAGGACGAAGGCGAAGATGAACGAGGTGTAGCCGGGGGCGTAGTCGAACCCGGGCACGTTGCTGATCGCCGAGAGGCCGCCGGCGAAAGCCGTGAAGAAGAAGAGCGGCATCAGCATCGGCGGGAGGAAGAGCAGCGGATTCGTGAACAGGCTGTGCAGGAGCCTCCAGGCGAGCCCACCGGCAACCGAGAAGTAGCGCCTCATGTGCGGACCATCCTCTCCTTCAGACCGGTGGAGGCAAAGAACAGGCCGATCGCGAGGATGCCCAGCGCGCAGCCGAAGCCGAGCGCCAGCGCCTCGCCGTCCCATCCGGTGATCAGGAGGCTGCGCAGCCCCTCGACCATGTAGCTGACCGGGTTGTAGGTCGCGATCGTGCGGAACCAGTCGGTCTGGATCAGGTTGCGGGGGAGGCTCATCGAGCTCATGAAGAGGAAGACGAAGATCAGCGGGAAGAGGCTCTGGACCTTCTCCGGCGCGTCGACTCGCATTCCAATCGCGAGGCCGATGCTGCCGAAGGCCAGGCAGATGCAGACCACCAGTGCGACCATCACGAGCGCGCCCGCGAAGCCGGCCTCGATGTGGGCGCCGGCGATCAGGCCGACCGAGATGTAGGTCGCGGCCTGAAAGAGGCCGAGGGCGAGCGTCCCGGCGAGCTGCCCGGCCACCAATGCCGCCGGGTGGATCGGGGTCAGCTGCAGTCGGTTGAAGAACCCGCCCTGGTTGTCCTCGGCGAGGTTCTGGCCGGTGCCGATCACGGCGAACACGCCCGCCTGGATGAAGGCGAAGGCCAGGGCGAAGGTGACGTAGGAGTTGGTCGGAAAACCCGGGAGGGAGGTTGCCGACTTCAGGCCGACGGAGTTGATCGCCAGCAGGATGAGCGGGAAGGTGGTCGCCGGGATCACGGCGGCGGGCTGGCGGAGGGTGCGCTTGATCGAACGCCGGGCGAGCTCCGGCGCCTGGGTCCAGATCGAGGGGCGCCTACGGACGGGCGCCGAGATTGGGAGAGCGGCCGCCTCCATCAGGCGGGGGATCCCTCGAGCGCGGGCTGCTCCCCGGTCTCGCCCTCCTCCACGGCCTCGGCCTGGGCGCCCTCGAGGGAGCGACCGGTCTTGGCGAGGAAGACATCGTTCAGGCTCGCCTCGTGGAGCTCCAGATTCGCGACCTTGACCCCCGCCTGGTCGAAGGCGCGGATGATGTTGGCGAGCTCCTCGCCGCCGTCCGAGTCGAGCCTGACCGCCGCGCCCTGCGGGGTGCCGGGCACCAGTTCGCCGAACGGCCGCAGCAGCTCGACCGCGCGGTCGCGCTCGGCGTGGTCGGTGGGGACCACTTCGACCGTGGGCCGGCCGACTTCGGCTTTGAGCTTCTCGGGTGTCCCCGCGGCGACGATGTTGCCGTGGTCGATGATCCCGAGGTGGTCGGCGAGCTGGTCCGCCTCCTCGAGGTACTGGGTCGTCAGGAAGACGGTCATCCCCTCGTCCCGGGAGAGACGCGCGACCTCGTCCCACAGGGCGCTGCGACTCTGGATGTCGAGGCCGGTCGTGGGCTCGTCGAGGAAGAGGACACGCGGGCCG
>DASUPK010000063.1:0-2451 GCA_036276255.1 Solirubrobacterales bacterium | reverse complement strand
TTGCGCTCCGCCCCGAGCGGAGCCCACCGACCGACGCGCTACTTCACGACGCGGATCAACTTCTTGTTGACGAACTCGTCCATCCCGTACGGGCCGAGCTCGCGTCCGAAGCCGGAACGCTTGACGCCCCCGAACGGCAACTCGGCGCCGTCAAGGAGGACGCCGTTCACGAAGACCATGCCGGCCTCGATGTTGTTGGCGACACGGTCGCCCTGCTCAGGGTCGGTCGTGAAGACGTAGGAGCCGAGGCCGAACGGCGTGTCGTTGGCGACCCGGATCGCCTCCTCCTCGGACGAGACCCTGTAAACGCTCGCGACGGGGCCGAAGAACTCCTCCCGGTAGGCGTCGCTCTCGGGGCTGATACCGGTGAGGACCGTCGTGCCGAAGAAGTTGTCCGTCCGGTCGCCTTCGAGAACGGCCTCGGCGCCCTGAGCCTTCGCACGATCGATCTGGTCCTGAAGGCGCTCCGCCGCGGTCGACGAGGAGAGTGGCCCGATCGCCGGGTCCTCGGTCGGATCCCCGGGCTCCGCCTCCTTCATCTTTTCCATGAACTTCGCGAGGAAGTCATCGTAGAGCTCGTCGACGACGATGAACCGCTTCGCTGCGTTGCAGGACTGGCCGGTGTTGTCGAGCCGCGCGTCGACCGCGGCGTCGACGACCTCGTCGAGGTTCTGTGTCGCGAGGAGGATGAACGGGTCGGAGCCTCCCATCTCGAGGACCACCTTCTTCAGGTTCCGTCCGGCGACCTCGGCGACGGCGGCGCCCGCTCGCTCGGAGCCGGTGACCGAGACACCGCGCACGCGCGGGTCGGGGATCACCTTCTCGGCAATCTGCTCGTGGGTCGCGAGGATCGTCTGGTACGCGCCCTCCGGGAGGCCGACGTCGTCGTACATCTTCTGGATCGCCTCGGCCGACTCGGGGCACTGGGGCGCTGGCTTCAGCAGGATCGGGTTGCCGACGATCAGGTTCGGTCCCGCGAAGCGGGCCACCTGGTAGTAGGGGAAGTTCCAGGGCATGATTCCGAGCAGCGGCCCCATCGCCGAGCGGCGGATCACCGCCGTGCCCTCGCCCGCACGCAGCTCGATCGGCTCGTCCTTGAGGAAGTCCGCCGCGCGGTCGGCGTAGTACGCGTAGATGTCGCCGCAGAAGTCGACCTCGCCGAGGGCCTGCTCCATCGGCTTGCCCATCTCCTTCACCGCGATTGCGGCAAGCGTCTCACGTCGCTCGAGGTGGAGCTCGCCGAGGCGCTTGATCTTCTCGGCGCGCTCGGCCGCAGAGAGCGAGGTGAGCGCTTCACGCGCCTCCCAAGCCCTGGCGATGGCGGCGTCGAGCTCGTCGTCTGAGATCTCTGGGTACTCCTCGAGCTTCTCGCCGGTGGCCGGGTTAACGACTGCGTACATGCTCAACTTGATCCACTCCTGTCGGCTCGGTCACTCTCTCATTACTGCTCGCTTCCCCACGGACTACAGCCCGAGGACCTCTTTCGGCGCCTACTCTACGCCGACACCCTCGGCGACGGCAGGACGGGTCACGTGCGCTCGCGCAACGCTGGTGCCCATCCCGAGGCCCGGGGCGCGTAGCGGCTGATACCTAGCCTCAAGGCGGTGCGCTCGAAGCCGCCGGACTGTCGGAGTAGCCGCTTTGGACGAGAAGCGGCGCTCTTCGTTAAGTAGGGAGGCGGTCTGCATATATAGGAGCGCCCGGGGAGCGCCTCGCCGACCCCCCCATCTCGGCTCACGTGAAAGGGTGCAAACAAAGAGTGGATTAGGAAGGCGATCCGCTACCCCATTGCATGATTGGGGAGCCCGTGCCCACGCTCACGCTTTTCGCGCAGCGGAGCAGCGGCTCCGCGGGGCGCTCCGTTACTGCTTTGCATGGAAAGCAGCCGTTTGTCGAGAGATAGTGCGCGGGCGATGTCGCGGCCTCTTCCCTGTGTTAGGTAGGGTCAGTTGCGGAGCTTCATTCGATCGAAGGGGTCACCTGGATTGCGATCTTTGCTCTGGAAGCTCCGCCTCGCCGCCGGGCTGGCGCTGGCCCTCGGGTTGCTCGTCCCGCAAGCCGCGCTCGGCGCCGGAGCGGGATCCTTCGGCCCGACCGGCTCCATGGGCGCCGCCCGCTACGCCGCCGTAGCGGCGCCACTGAAGGACGGGCGGGTGTTGGTGGCCGGGGGATATTACGACGACGGCGGTGGGGATCACTACCTCGCGAGCGCCGAGGTCTTCAACCCCGCCACCAACGCTTTTACGCCGGTGGGCGACATGGGCATCGCCCGTGTTCGCTCCGCCGCGGCGCCACTCCCGGATGGACGGGTGCTGGTGGCCGGGGGCAACGACGGGGCCACCCGTCTGTCCAGCGCCGAGGTCTTCAACCCGGCCACCAACGTGTTCACGCCGGTGGCTGACATGGAAACCGATCGCGCGCGCGCCGCCGCGGCGCCGCTCCCGGGCGGAC
>DASUPK010000062.1:0-3445 GCA_036276255.1 Solirubrobacterales bacterium | reverse complement strand
ACCTCCCGGGCGAAACCCTGCCGGACTGCCCGATCATCCATCCGGTCGTCTCGGATTATCCGTTCGAGGGGCTCTGCGCCGCCGGCGTCGCCTACAAGCTGGCGACCGCCCTTTGTGACGCCGCCGGCCAGGGCGCCACCGAGACGGTCGGGGGCACGCGGCATCCCACCGATGCCCTGCTCGACATGGTCGCTCTGGCGACGGTCGCCGACATGGTCCCGTTGGTCGGGGAGAACCGCCGCCTGGTCCGTGAGGGACTGCGGCTCTTCCGCGAGACCCCCCGCGTCGGACTGCGCGCTCTGATGGCCGCCGCGTCGGTCGACCCCGAGTCGATCGACGCCGGCGCGCTCGGCTTCCGGCTCGCTCCGCGGATCAACGCCGCCGGCCGGCTCTACCGAGCGGACGCCGGGGTTGAGCTGATGCTCACCGAGGATCCCGACCGCGCCGCCGCGATCGCCGCCGAGCTCGATCGCGCCAACGCCGAGCGCCGCTGGGCGGAGCAGAAGGTGGTGGAGGGGGCGCAGCGCGCCCGCTCGGAGCTGCCCGACTCCCTGAAGGAGGCACCGGCCCTCGTCCTCGCCGGGGAGGGGTGGCACCCCGGCGTGGTCGGCATCGCGGCCTCCCGCCTGGTCGAGCGGCACTTCCGGCCCACCATCCTGCTCTCGGTCGAGAACGGCCGGGCGAAGGGATCCGCGCGCAGCATCCCCGGATTCGACCTGGTCGCCGCCCTCGACGCCACCTCGGAGCACCTCACCCGCTACGGAGGCCACCGCGCCGCCGCCGGCCTCGAGCTCGAGGCCGGCCGCCTCGATGACTTCCGAGAAGCCTTCATCGAGCACGCCGCCTCCGAGATCGGCCCGGAGGATCTGGTCCGGACCGAGCGCCTCGACGCCCTGGTGGGCGTTGGCCGCGAGGGGATCGGCATGGACCTCGCGCGCCAGCTCGAGAGCCTCGGCCCGTTCGGCATGGGGAACCCCGGCCCGCGGCTCCTGGTTCCCTCGGGCCGCCTTCGGGAGGTCCGCCCACTCGGCCAGGAGGGCAAGCACTCCCGCTTTCAGCTCGAGAGCGGGGCCGGCCGCGCGGCCGGGGTCGCGTTCGGCATGAACGGCGAGATCACTCGCCGCGAGGACCAGCCCCTGGACCTCTCGGTTGAGCTCGAAGTGGACCGCTGGAACGGGGCCGAGCAGCCGCGAGTTGTAGTCCGCGAGCTCTACCCGCTCGGCGGTGGGGCGGACGACCCGGAGCGCCGTTTCTGTGGCGACGGCTGCCCGGGCCCCGACGCGGAATGGTGGGAGAGGCTCGAACACGAACTCGAGCGGGTCAGCGCCGGGAGGCCGGGCGGGCTGCTCGACGTCCGCGCTGCCGATGGGCCCCGGCGCGAGCGGATCGATCGCCGCGGGGGCGCCGCGGTCGCCTCGCTCGCCGAGCTGATCTCGAGCGGTGAGCCCGTGCTCGCGATCTGCGCCGACGCCGCCAGGCGGGCGCAACTCGCCTCCGCCGCCGCGGACCCGCGGCGCTTCGGGGCGTCCCTCCCGAGGATCGCCTGCTGTCGCTGTGGCTCCGAATCGCTCGACGCGGCTCTTCGCAGCCCGGACGGGGCCACGTTGGTGCTGGTCGATTGGACCGTCCTTGCCCTGCGGCCCGATGCGGCCACCCCCTTCCGCCACCTCGTGGCGATCGATCCCGCGCCGAGCGAGGCGGTCGAGGGCTTGGCCTGGGCGGCCCCAGGGGCCCCCGGCTACCTCCACCTCGCCTACGGCCCCGCGGAGGTCCAGCTGACCGAGCGCCTGCTCGGCCGTGAGTGGGATCTGCGTGCGTCGATCGGCGAGACCTGGCGCGCGCTCACCGACCTCGGGGGCGAGGCCGAGGGAGCCGCGCTGCGCGCGGCGCTGTCGGGCGGCTCCGAGTATCCCCGCACCCCCGAGACGGCTGCCCGCTGCGTGCGGGTTCTCTGCGAGCTCGGGCTGTGCGAATGGAGGGCCGATCCCGCCGCCCCCGTCCTCAGGGTTTTATCCTCGGAGAGGACCGATCTGGGGCGATCCCGGGCCTACGGGGCCTGTGTCGCCAGACACCAGGAGGCCATCCGATTCCTCCAAGCAAGAGCACAGGCGTAACGGAGACCGACGGCGGCGAGGCCCTCGCCGGCGACGGCGCCGTGCGCGAGCAGGATCGCCGCGGCCACACTCGGGTCGGCGAGGTCAACGGGCAGCCGAGCGCGCCACGCGCGGACTCGATCACCCGCGAGCTGACAACCGACCAGCGCGCGCTGCTCGGCGACCTCTTCGCCGTGATCGAGGAGCATGCCTCGGACGCCACGGAGCCCATCGACCGCCAGGAGATCGAGCGCGCCTTCGCCTTCGCCTGCGAGAGCCACGCCGGCCAGGAGCGGCGCTCCGGCGAGGACTTCATCACCCACCCGCTCGGTGTCGCCCGCATCTGCGCCGGCCTGCGACTCGACACCGCCACGCTCTGCGCGGCCCTGCTGCACGACACGGTCGAGGACACGACCGCGAGCCTCGACCAGGTGCGCGCCGACTTCGGCGATGAGATCGCTCAGCTGGTCGACGGCGTCACCAAGCTCACCGAGATCACCTTCAAGAGCCGCGACGAGAGGCAGGCCGAGAACTACCGCAAGATGATGGTGGCGATGGCCACCGACGTCAGGGTGATCCTGATCAAGCTGGCCGACCGCCTCCACAACATGCGCACGATCGGCGCGCTGCCGAAGCAGAAGCAGCAGGAGAAGGCGCGGGAGACCCTCGAGATCTTCGCGCCGTTGGCTCACCGGCTGGGGATCCACGCGATCAAGTGGGAGCTCGAGGACCTCTCCTTCGCGACCCTTCACCCGCGCAAGTACGACGAGATCAAGGAGCTGGTCGCCCAGCAGCGCGTCGCGCGGGAGCGCTACGTCGAGGAGGCCGGTGAGTTCCTGGCCAAGGAGCTGGCGAACGTCGGCATCGAGGCTGAGATCTCAGGCCGCGCCAAGCACTTCTACTCGATCTACACGAAGATGACCCGCAAAGGCCGGGAGTTCAACGAAATCTTCGACTTGACCGCGATGCGCGTGCTGGTCGGCTCGGTGAAGGACTGCTACGGCGCGATCGGCATTGTCCACTCGCTGTGGAAGCCGCTGCCCGGCCGCTTCAAGGACTTCGTCGCGATGCCGAAGGCGAACGCCTACCAGGCGCTGCACACCACCGTGATCGGCCCGGAGGGCCGGCCGCTGGAGATCCAGATCCGAACCCCCGGGATGCACGATCTCGCGGAGTACGGCATCGCCGCTCACGTCATCTACAAGGAGGGTGGGGCGGACCCGGATTCGAAGCAGAAGATGACCTGGCTGCGCCAGCTGGTCGAGAACGAGCAGAACCAGGGGCCGCAGGCGTTCCTCGAGGCCCTCAAGGTCGACCTGTTCGAGGACGAGGTCTTCGTCTTCACTCCCAAG
>DASUPK010000061.1:0-4322 GCA_036276255.1 Solirubrobacterales bacterium | reverse complement strand
GATTCCGTCGGTCGCATGCAAGACGAGTGCGAGCGCGCCGAGCAGCTCCGCGCGCTCTCCGAGAACTCCCGCCACCACGCTCACCTGCTCCGCCGCGCTGTTGATGGCGTAGCGCCGGATCGACTCGATCACGGGCTCGGTGATCAGCTCTCCGGCGGCGCTCAGGTCGCCGCCGATGATCACGCAATTGGGGTTGACGAGGTTGCAGATGCTGGCGAGCGCCACCCCGATCTCGCGGCCGGCCTCGCCGATCAGCCTGGTCGCCGCGGGGTCCCTGTTTGCGATCAGCTCGAGCAGCTCCCTGGGCGACACGGACTCGCCCCGGCTCGCCCCGACCTGCTCTGCGATCGCGCGAGCGGAGGCGACCGTTTCGAGGCAGCCCTTGCTCCCGCAGCGGCAGATGGCGGTGCCGTTATGGGCGGGGATGTGGCCGATCTCCCCGGCCGTGCCGCCGGAGCCCTCGTGAAGCCGTCCCCCGAAGAGAAGGCCGGCTCCGACCCCCGAGGAGAGCTTGATGTAGATGACGTCGGAAAACCCGCGGCCGGAGCCCCAGACGACCTCGGCGAGCGCGCCCAGGTTGGCGTCGTTCTCGACCTTCACCGGCAGGCGAAGCCGGCGCTCCATCTCCATCGACGCGTTGACGCCGACCCAGCCCGGCAGAATCGAGGACGAGCCCACGGCGCCCGTCGACCGGTTGATCGGGCCGGGCAGTCCCATACCGACCCCGATCACGCCGTTGCGGTCGACCTTCGCCTCGTTCAGCACCTCGTCGACCAGCTCGGCCGCGGCGTCCAGCCCCTCGTCGGCGGAGTGATCGACGTCCAGCTCCCGCCGGGCCTCGGCCAGCACCTCGTGGGAGAGATCCGACACCGCCACCCGGAGGTGGGTGTGGCCGAAGTCGACGCCCACGGCGAGGCCGGCCGACGGATTCAGGGAGAGGAGAACCGGCGGCCTTCCCCCAGCCTCGCCGTGAGCGACACCAGTCGCCTCCTCCCGCTCGGTGAGCAGGCCCGCCTCGATCAGGTCGGAGACGATGCTCGAGACCGTGGAGCGCGACAGCCCCGTCGCACGGGCGATCTCGGCGCGGCTGGCGGTGCCCCGGCCTCGGAGCGCGTCGATGACGCGCCCGCGATTGAGCTCACGGAGGGAACGGAGAGATCCGGAGTCCGCCGATTCCACGCGAGCCGCACCCTTAACGAATATTGGGGCTTTGTCAAGTCTCCGGAGGAACCTCTTTGAAATCTGGTCGGAAATGTCCTGAGTCAGGACAAAGCGAGACCCGCACATCGGGACGCCCGGCGAGCCCGGGACCGACGCTACCGTCGGTGCAGGCGCGCGCCTTGGTTCGCCGGAACGGAGCCGTGAGCCGCCAGCTCGCGCTCTCAACGAGCTCGGAGTGGCGCCGCTTCAGCTCCTCGCCCTCGGCTCGCGCCAGCTCGAGCTGAAACCGGCGTGCCTCGTGATAGCGACGGTCGTCCTGCTGCTCACGCTCGCGCTACTCGGGGATCAGGTCGCCCTCGCGAGGTCGGAGCAGCGCCCATCCCTGCATCGGGAGCTCGCCACCCGGCCGCAGCGCGACGATCTCGAAGGCGCGTCCCCAGTGCTCCCGGAGCCACCAGTGCGGGTGCAGGTTGGGCCATGGGGTCTCCGGATCCGCGAAGCCGATCACGCTCATCCCGACGCGGTCCTCGTCCCAGGGCAGGCCGTGAGCGTCGCTCCGTAGCTCGAATCGAGAAACGTGGCGATCAGTAGGCCACCCGGCCTCAGGACCCGGCGGAGCTCTAGCAGCCAATCGCTCCATCCCTCGGCGATGTGCGTGAAGACGGACAGTGCGGTGACCAGATCGAAGTGGTCGTCGGGGTAGTCGAGGGAAGGTTGCTGTCCGTTCGGCGTCGCCTCCGCGATCGGCGGGCAGAGGTTCTGCCGCACCCAATCGACCATCTCCCTGTCGGCGTCGGAGCCATGAATCTCGGCCACGCGCGCCTCGTCGAGGAATTGCTTGAGCAGCCGGCCGGAGCCGCAGCCGAAGTCGTGCATCCGCTTCCCCTCCCAGGTCCAATCGGTCCCGAGCAGGTCGAGGACGCCTCCCTTGAGCGCACGGCCCGTGGACAGATAGGCGGCCTCCAGGTCCTCGCGCGGCTCGCGACCGACCCGCGCCATCAGCTCCTTCGGTGGGAACGGTGGGTCGGTCAGTATCCGAGCGCGAACTTGGCGTCCTCGGACATCATCTCCGGCTGGCGCCGTGGCGGTCCGTCGCGCTGCGTGTCGGCGTGTTCGTCATTTGCAGGAGATTCGTTGACGTTGAGCGATCGTCCTGAGGGAGCGTATCGACGCGTTCGGCCTCGTGCGTTTGAAACTCGTTTGAAGGTTTGGAGCCCCGGGGCCATCGCTTAGCTGCCGGACATTCCAGCCAACGCTCGGCACGAATCCTCTGAATACGCGACAGCGCGCACGGTTTGGCACGTCTAGCTTCCGGCGGACCCCGCGGCAGCGGAGTCTGGTTCAGCCGGACCCTATGCCGTGC
The DNA here is from genome assembly GCA_036276255.1 of Solirubrobacterales bacterium. Taxonomy (GTDB): domain Bacteria; phylum Actinomycetota; class Thermoleophilia; order Solirubrobacterales; family 70-9; genus DASUPK01. The sequence goes on along the minus strand of DASUPK010000061.1, from coordinate 1,798 downwards.
CCCAGCTCCGGGGCCGGAGCGCTGGAGCCGCCGCCTCCCGCACCGCCGCTGGGCGATGGCGAGGGGGAAACGGGCGCCGCGACCGGCGGGCTCGTCGTCGAGCTGCTGCCGTTCGTGCTCGCTGCCTGCTTGGCGGCGCGCTTCCTCGCCGCCGCCGCCGCTGCTGCTGCCTGCTCTCGCGCCCTCGCCCTGCGTGCCGCGGCCTCCCTGCGTGCCTTGGCGACGGCCGCCTTCTGAGCCTCCACCCTCGCGTGGTGAATCGTCGCCGGGGCTCCGATCGTGTGCGAGACCGCTACCGATGACTGGACCGAGACCGCTTGCAATGGCTGGAGGGAGGGTGCCCCGTCGCCGCCGCTGAAGATCCGGGCGCCGGCGATCAGGAGCAACCCGAACAGCACGGCGGCTCCCACGGCGCCCCAGAGGCGGCGATTGCCCGGAACGCGAAGCGCGGCCACCCGCTTCCGGGGCGCGACGCCTTGGACCAGGCGGTCTATCGGGTGGCTCGAAGCCAGGCGACGCACCGGGTTCCGGGCCGGCTCGGGAAAGAGGTTGTCGGAGAGCCGCTGCACCGGGTTCCGGGCCGGCTCGGGAAAGATCTGCACCGGGTTCCGGGCCGGCTCGGGAAAGAGGTTGTCGGAGAGCCGCTGCCGGAGCTCCGCACCGGGCGGATGGCCGTCCTCGATCCTCTCGATCGTGGCCACGCTCGTGCGGACCCTGGCGGCCAGCTCCCTTTGGCTCAGCCCAAGCCTTTCGCGCTGATTGGCGACGAGGGTGCCGTAGACGCGTCCGCCCTCGGTGACGCGCTTCAAGGATCTCCGTGCGGCACGGGAATCGACTTGCGCGTCGGAGGGATCCGCTGCAGAGGCGCCGTTGGTGCGCCTCGCGGTTGTGGCGCGCCTCGGCGCGCTCATCTCGATCTGCCTCTCAGGCCGATTCCCTGAACGCTTTCCTGACGACGGACGCATTTTCTGGAGGAAAATATGATGCTGATGAGGCTAAACCAAGTGAGGCGTCAGCGCCAGGTCCTTCACTGCTCGTTCACCTGATGGGCGAGATTGCGCCCGCCCTGGCCAGCTCGAGCGCCCTCCCGGCATGTGGGTCGTAGACCTCGATCTCGTAATCCGAGCCCGGGAACGCGACGTAGACGTTGTTCGGGCTGGTCGGGAAGGTGACCACAAGACCGCCGTCGGGAGTCCGATCGGTGATCCCCCCGGATCGCCCGGCAGCCTTTTGAAGGGCGCCGAAAGCATCGATGTACGGGTAGGTGCCGATCGTCAGCGAACTGACTCGCGACCCGACCGGGACGCCCTCCGCCAGGTAGCGGAGGTAGACCTTCCCATCGGGATCAACGGTGAGCTCGTAGTGGCGTCCAGGCTGCTGTCCCGCCCAGTAGACGGGGTGTCCCACCGAGCTCCCGAGATCGCGGAGTTGATCGAGGGAGGAAGGCGATGATGCCTGCGGCCGCGAGAATGCCGATCCCCAAGGCCAGGCGCGGTCTTGACAGGCCACCCCTCATGGCGTGGAGCCGCCCCGGTTTGACTTCCTGTCGTCCTCGGGCGCCAGGGCTATACGGCCGTAGCGGCGCCCGGGTCGGTCAGGGAACGCATACCGTCACCGGCACCGCCGGCGGATCGACAGGGGTGATCACTGTCCTATTCGGACACGGAGCGCCGGCCGGCCCCTGGGGGCCCTGCGGACCAATCGGCCCCTGGGGGCCTCCTGGGGTCCCTGCCGGGCCTTGCGGACCCGTCTCATTGATCAGGATGCCGCGCTCCTTGCCACCACAGGAGCCGGAGAG
>DASUPK010000060.1:0-51142 GCA_036276255.1 Solirubrobacterales bacterium | reverse complement strand
CGACGCCGAAGACGTAGATCCACGACGACACGTAGGCGGGCTGCCGATCGGGCAGGAGCTTCTCCGGCGGCAGAGCGCCGACGGCGCGGGAACGCACCTGCTCGGTCCACATCCGCTTCTCCTGTGGCTGCTCCTGTGGCTGCTCCTGTGCGGGGCTCACTCCTCGATCTCCCGCTTGGGGAAGGGAAGGACTATCGCCAGGATGAAGACGACGATCATCAACCCGATCACGATCAGGTTGGCCACCGACATCTGAAAGAAATGCCAGTGGACGTAGTGGGCGGGCCCGTTGAGATTGAAGATCGAGGCGACCATGAGTCCAGACTCCGCCGAACCGCGCGGCGAGACATCGGGGGCGGCTACGGAGGCGGACTACGCACTCACCACCTACTCAGGCGTGGCGCCCGATGAGAGTTCTCTTAGATATACCCAGATCCGACCGGTGCGGCAGCTCAGTACGCCTTCGCGAAGATCGCCATCACCTTCGCCGGGGCACCTGTGATCACGCAGCGAGCGTCCGGAGGCAGCTCCGCATCGAACGGGATGCAGCGCACGGTGACACCGAGCTCGCCCATCGTCTTCTCGGTCTCGGGCTCCTCACTCCACGGCGCCCTGACGAATCCGCCGGAGTCCGTCTCGTCGCCCGAGAAGAACTCCTTGAACTGATCGAGCGTCGTGATGTCGTCGCGGGTCCGCTCCCGCAGGCGTTTGGCAGCCTCCTCGAAGAGGCCCAGCTGGATGTCGCCGAGGACGCCCACGACCGCGTCGGCGGCGCCGTCGCGCGGAACGGCGTCGCGGGCGAGGCTCTCATCGTCGCGGCGCGTCATCGTCACGACGCCCTGGTCGATGTCGCGCTCGCCGATCTCGATCACGACCGGCACGCCCTTGCGGATCCACTCCCAGCGCTTCTCCGCGGGCTTGCGGTCGCGGGAATCGACCTCCGCGCGGATCGGAGCGTCCATCCAGGACCGCTCCGTGAGCTCGGCCTGCAGCTGCGCGGCGGCCTCCAGCACGGGTGCCGGATCGTCGCGCGTGATCGGGACGATCTTCACCTGTTTGGCGGCCACACGGGGCGGGACCCGAAGGCCGTTGTCGTCGCCGTGGGTCATCACCAGGGCGCCGAGCATCCGGGTGGAGACCCCCCAGGAGGTCGTGTAGCAGAGCTTCCGCTCCCCATCCTCGTCGGTGAACTCCATGTCCATCGCCCCCGAGAAGTTCTGGCCGAGGTAGTGGGAGGTGCCGGACTGCAGCGCCTTGCCGTCCTGCATCATCGCCTCGATCGAAAGGGTGATCTCGGCGCCCGGGAAGCGCTCGGATTCGGGCTTCTCGCCGGGAATGACCGGGATCGCCAGCACCGACTCGGCGAACTCGCGGTAGACGCCCAGCATCTTCCTGGTCTCCTCGAGGGCCTCCTGCTCGCTCGCGTGAGCGGTGTGGCCCTCCTGCCAGAGGAACTCCGTCGTGCGAAGGAGCACGCGGGGGCGCAGCTCCCAGCGGACGATGTTGCACCACTGGTTGACCTGAAGAGGCAGGTCGCGGTACGAGTTGATCCACTTGGCGAAGGAGCGCCCGATCACCGTCTCCGAGGTGGGGCGGACGATCAGCGGCTCCGGCAGCTCCGCGGCAGGGTGGAGCTTGCCGTCGGGTCCCTGCTCGAGCCGATGGTGGGTGACCACCGCCATCTCCTTGGCGAAGCCCTCGACGTGCTTGGCCTCCTCCTCGAAGTAGCTCAGCGGGATGAAGAGCGGGAAGTAGGCGTTCTCGGCGCCGGTCTCCTTGATGCCGTCGTCCAGCGCCCGCTGCATCAGCTCCCAGGTCCCGTAGCCCCACGGCCGAATCACCATCGCCCCGCGCACGTGATCGAGCTCCGCGACCTCCGCGTCGCGGACCACGCTCTGGAACCACTGAGGGAAGTCCTCAGCGCGCGTGGGTGAGATGCCGGTTTTCGCCTTGCCTTCCATATGCTCGCTCCATGGCCAGGAGCCGCGGACAATCCTTGCGTAAGGGGCGGCGAAAGGGTTTCCGGCGCCAGTTCGGGCTCGACCGCTCGGGTCCCCCGCCGCGCCAGACCAGGCCGGGGCAGCCCCTGCGGCCCTGGACCATCCCGAATGCGGTCGGATACCTGCGGCTCGCCGGCCTGCCGGTCTTCCTGTACCTCGCGTTCTCCTCAGGCGATGGCCGCGACCCCTGGGCGGCCGCGATCTTCTGGCTGATTTCGGTGGGGGACTACGTGGACGGCTTCCTGGCGCGGGCCACGGGCCAGTACAGCCGGATGGGGGCGATCCTCGACCCGATCGTCGACCGGCTCACGATCCTCTCGGGCGTGGTCGTCTGCTGGCACTTCGAGCTGCTGCCCCGCTGGGCGCTCGCTGTCCTGGTGGCGAGGGAGGTGATCACCGCCCTCCTCGCCGAGTTGGCGCTGCGGAGAATCGGCGAGCTGAAGGTCAATTGGCTGGGCCGGATCGCCGTGGCTCCGGTGATGGCGTCGCTCTTCTTCGCGATGGTCTCGGACAGCTGGGTGTGGAGCGCGATGCTGATCGTCGGCGTCGTCCTCGGGATCCTGGGGACGATCGCCTACGCGCGAACCGGATTGAGAGAGCTGGCGGCCACCTAGGGGATGAGGCGCTAGGAGCCAACTGGGGCGGTCGGACGCAGTAGTCGCCTGTCCCGGGATGCGTCACGCTTCAGGCGGGAGAAGGGGAGCCTGGGCTCGGTCGACCGTGCAATCCCTCGACCGAACCTTCAAGCCGCGGTTGAGGCTGGCCTCGCAGCCATATAATCATCCCCCGATGCGAGGGCGCGCATAAGCGCGGCCCGATTAATGAATGTGAGGATCCGTGGAGGAAGAAACCTTTCCCGATATCGGCTCGATGAGCGACCAGGAGCTCAAGGAGCTGATCGACAATCTGACCGCCGAGGAGCAGGAGGTGTCGTACCGCCGCCGGATCCTGCACGGGCAGATCGACATCCTGCGAGCGGAGCTCGTCAACCGCCTGCGTGAGAACCGCCCCGAGGGCGGCACGCTGATCAAGGGCGACGACGTCCAGCGACTGAGCGAGATACTCGCCGGCCGCTCGGAGCCCCCGACCAAGCCTCCGACCTAGACAGGGGTCAATCGTGGCCATTCATTGCCCCGAGTGCGGGTTCGTCAACGCCGAGGGGGCCAACTACTGCCAGAAGTGCGGCGCCTACCTCTCCCGTCCGGAGGGGAAGGACGAGCCGACGACGATGACCTACACGGTCGACGAGTCGGGCGAGATGCACCAGGTCGACATCGACGAGGTCGTCGAGGAGCATGGTGCGGCGCTGGTGATCCGCTCCGGCGGCGGGCGTGCGGGGGAGAGCTTCACCCTCGACGAGGATCGCATCTCGATCGGCCGCACGCCCGACGCGGGCGTCTTCCTCGACGACGTCACCGTCTCCCGCAATCACGCCCTGCTCGTCAAGCGCAAGGACGGCCTCTACATCGACGATCTCGGGTCACTGAACGGCACCTACGTCAACCGGCGCCGGATCGAATCCCATCAGCTTGCGGACGGGGACGAGATTCAAATCGGCAAGTACAAGCTGAGCTATCTGGAGAAGTGACCATGGAAGCCACGCCCTACGACCGCAGTCACGCCCCGACGGACGGGGCCTCCGACGGCGCACCCTCCAATCGCAAGGCGCTCACCATCGGCGCCGTGGCCAAGATCCTCGGACGGGAGTTCGAGGACGTCTCGATCTCGAAGATCCGCTACCTCGAGGACCAGAAGCTGCTCTCGCCACGGCGCACGCCGGGCGGCTATCGCCTCTACAGCCAGGCCGACGTCGAGCGGCTGCGGGCGATCCTGCGCATGCAGCGCGACGAGTTCCTGCCGCTCCGGGTGATCCGCCAGGAGCTCGCGGCTGGGGCGCGGGAGGAGCGCACCGGCGCCGCGCTGCGCCGAGCGGCAACCGTCGAGGCCGGCAAGGGTTCGCGTATGTCGCTCGAGGAGCTGGTCGACGTCACCGGCGTCGCGCCCGCCCTGGTCAAGGACCTCGAGGACTGGCGGCTGGTCCAGCCGGAGAGCCTCGAGGGAACGAAGTTCTACGACGACACCGATCGCGAGATCGTCCAGGCGAGTGCTGAGCTCGCTCGATTCGGTGTCGGCGGCCGCAACCTGAAGGTGCTGCGCACCGCCGCGGACCGAGAGGCTCAGCTGCTGGAGGCAGTCGTCGGGGCCGCCCTCCGTTCCACGAACCACCACACCCGCCGCGAGGCGCTCGAGAACCTGGAGAGCCTCGCCGCCGCCTGCAACAACCTCACCCACATGCTGCTCGTCCGCGATCTGCGGAAGCTGACCGGCGAGGAGTAAAGCCGCGCCATGGCACGAGTGGTGCGCAGGCGCCGCATCGCAGCGCCGGCTGGCGCCCTCTGGGCCGTCATCACCGACCCCTATCACCTGCCGCGCTGGTGGCCGAATACCCAGCGGGTCGAGAACGTCAGCGAGGGCGCTCCCGCCGAGCGGAGCTGGACGCAGGTCCTCGAGACCAGGGACGGGCGGGGCGTCCGTGCCGACTACCACGGCGTCGAGGCCACCGACGGCGAGCGCTACGTTTTCGAGCAGACCGTGGAGGGCACTCCATTCGAGCGCTTCGTGAAGCGCGCCCGGACCGAAATCAGGCTCAGCCCGCAGGACGGGGAGACGGACGTGACCATGTCGCTCGACCGGCGACTGCGCGGGCTCTCGCGATTCGGCGCGCCGATGATGCGAAGAGCGATCGGGCGAACGCTGAACGAGGCGCTGGCGGGCCTCGAGACGGCCGCGACCGGAGGCGAGTAGGAATGACCGCCGAGATGAAGTGGTGGGGATGGGGTGATGCGGAGCGCCGCCTCGACCTGCCACCACAGGCCGCCGACGCGCTGCGCGAGGAGCTCGGTGTGAAGCGCGAGGACGCCGGCGAGCCGGTGGCTCTCGACCAGGTCTCGCTGCCCGAGCCGCGTGCTGTCTCCGATGCGGTTCGCTCCGCCGCCGGCGAGGTCCTCGATGGGCCTGAGGACCGTCTGCGCCGGGCTGCGGGGCGAAGCTATCCGGACCTGATCCGCCTGCGCTCCGGGCGCCTGGAGGAGGCCCCTGACGCGGTCCTGCGACCCGCCGATCCGGCTGGCGTCGAGGCCGTGCTCGGTGCCTGCGCGGCCGCCGGGGTGGCGGTCGTTCCCTACGGCGGCGGGACCAGCGTCGTCGGCGGCCTCGACGCCGTCGACGGCGGACATACGGCGGTCGTCTCCCTCGATCTCTCCCGCCTGCGCTCGGTCGAGCTCGACACGACCTCCCTGACGGCGACGCTCGGCCCTGGCCTCTCGGGCCCCGACGCAGAGGCCGCCCTGGGAGCGCGCGGGGCCACGATCGGCCATTTCCCGCAGTCCTTCGAAGAGGCCACCATCGGCGGGTTCGCCGCCACCCGCTCGGCCGGCCAGGCCTCGAGCGGCTACGGCCGCTTCGACGAGATGGTCACGTCCCTCCAGCTGACCGCGCCCGCCGGACGGCTCCGGACACGGCAGACGCCGCACACGGCGGCCGGGCCGTCGCTGCGCGAGCTGGTGCTCGGGTCGGAGGGAACCCTCGGCGTGATCACAGAGGTCACGTGTCGAGTGCGGCCGGCACCCCGCGAGCGCCACTACGAGGGCTGGATGGCGGAGAGCTTCGATGCCGGGCGCGAGATCGTCCGCAACCTCGCACAGCACCACGAGGCCCCCGACGTGCTGCGGCTCTCGGACGAGGAGGAGACGCGCGTGTCGCTGGACCTCGCCGGGACCCAGGGGCTCCAGAAGCAGGCCCTGGAGGCGTACCTCTCCCTACGCCGCCGCAAGGGTGGTTGCCTGATGATCTGCGGCTGGGAGGGCGAGCGGGAGTCGGTTCGGCGGCGGCGCTCCCTCGGCCAGACTCGCCTTCGGCTTGGCGGCGCGGTGCCGCTCGGCTCGGCCGCCGGCCGCTCCTGGAACCGCAACCGCTACGGAGGCCCGTACCTGCGGGACGAGCTGATGAACCTCGGCGTCATGGTCGAGACGCTGGAGACGGCTCACACCTGGAGCCGCCTCAACGAGCTCTACCGGGCGGTCGGAGCAGCGTTGCGTGGGGCCCTGGGAGAGCGGTCGATCGTGATGTGCCACGTCTCGCACGCGTACCCGGACGGTGCCTCGCTCTACTTCACCTTCTTCGCCCGAGCCCGGCGCGGGGAGGAGCTCGTGCAGTGGCGAGAGGCGAAGACCGCCGCCTGCGAGGCGATCGTCGCCGCCGAGGGAACGATCACCCACCATCACGCGGTCGGCCGGGACCACGCGCCATACATGCCAGCCGAGGTCGGCGAGCTCGGGCTCGAGGCGCTTCGCGCCGTCCGCGAGCGACTCGATCCTGCCGGGATCATGAATCCCTGCAAGCTGCTCCCGGGCTGAGCCGACCGGCTAGCGCAGCGCGCCGCGCATCACGGGCGTGCCCACCACCTCCGGCAGGGTGGCGTTCTGCGCCGCCTGCTGGACGGCGGCGGCAGCCTCGCGCTGGTGCGTCAGGGTGAGCACCGCGCTCGTGAAGCTGGGGAGGAGGCCCTCGGCCGCGGTCGGGATCGGCGTCCGACCCGTGAGCCTGCCGTCCGCTCCGACGGCATGAAAGGCGACCGGGAGGCTGCGGCCAGCCGAGCCCACGAACCAGAGCACGTAGCTCTCGCCGGGGCCACTCGGCTCGAGGCCGACGATCGCGAGGTCGACGGCGGGCTGATCGGCGACGCGGACGACCGAGATCCTCCCACTCGCCCTCGAGGCCCCGACCGGGGTGAGCCTGATCGGCACCACGTCCTCCTGTGCGCCGCTCGTCGTGCTCTGGCTGTCCCCGCCGCCACCGCCACCACTGGCGACCACCACGACGACGATCGCGGCGACGGCCGCCGCGCCGGCGGCCAGCCAGAGCAACCACCCTCTGCCCCGTCCGCGAGGAGCGGGTGAGGCGGGCGCCGGCACGGCTCGGGCTCCGGGGGTGCCCTCCAGCGACTCCAGGCGCGCTCTGACGGCGTCCAGGGGGAACTCCCGGTCGGGTGCCCGATCGAGGACCTCCACCGCCTCATGCGCCCTCCGGCGGACCTCGTCGGGGCCGGTTCCCAGCACGCCAGCAACCTGCTCATAGGTGTCGCCTGCGAGGAGCAGCCGGAGCAGGGCGCGCTGATCCTCGCTCAACGCCATGCTGGCGCTCTCGCTCAGCCCTTCGTACCGCTGGAGGCGCCTGTGCCGGTCGGCGCCTGACCTTGAGACTGACCCTGGCTCTGAGCCTGTTGAACCTGCTGCTGGAGCTGCTGCAGCAGATCCGTCCCGCTGCCCTCGAGCACGGGGGTGCCGACGAACGCGATCACGCCCGTCGCCTTCTTGCTGCCCTGCTGGGACTGCAGCGCCTGCTGGATCTGGTTCTTCTGGGCCGCCGTGACGCGCGAGAGCCGGATCTTCTGCAGCGCCTGGAGATAGACGAGCTCCTGCGTGGCGAGTGGTGCGGCACCGTTCAGATTGCCGCTATCGGCGACCGTCTCCTGGCCGATGGGCCTCGCCTGCTGGTCGGAGCCATAGAGCCAGAGCACATACTCGTCGCCGTTCGAGGTCGGATCGAGGTGGGCGGCATTGGTCTGGAGCGCGAAACCGGCGATCGCGGCCTTGTTCTTCGAGCTCTGCTGGCTCTGCTGCGGGGAAACCGGCACCAGCGTGACCTGGCCCGCGGGTGGGCAGTCCTGATGGGCGAGGTCGCCGACGGCGGCGAGCTTGGTGGTGGGCACACCGGCCTGCTGGGCTGCGGTCGTGTTGATCGGCTGGCAGTCGCCGCCGCTGCCGCCGCCACCGCCACCGGTCGCGACCACGAGGATCACGATTACGAGGATGACCGCGGTGGCGACACCGACGATCAGCTGCGTCCGGCGCTTTCCTGTGAGCGAGCCGAGGCCGCTGAAGAAGCCCGCCGCGCGCGAGGCGACGCCGGAGCCCTTGGTCGGCGCGCCGGGTGCAGGCGGCGGACGTGGGGCGGTCGTCCCTGAGGATGCCGGGACGATCACCGGGGGCGCAGCGGCGCGGCGTCCGCCGCGCGGCTCCGGAACCTCGGGAAGGGTGGCCTTGGGGGCGAGAAGCCTCAGGTTCTGGACCAGGCGCTGAGCGAGGGCGTTTGCGTCCGGGTCGCTCTGCAGGTAACGGACCGCGTCCGCGCGGCCGATCGGATCGGCCTGCCCAAGCAGGTAGGCGCTGAGGGCGACCTGCAAGTCGGGATCGGCGCCGCCGATCTCCGTGAGCGCGGCGCGCGCCCGTGAGCGCACCTCGTCGGGCGCGATGCCCAACAGGGAGCCGATGTCGTCATATCCCTGCCCCCCCTCGAGCAGCAGCTGAAGCATCGCGCGTTGTTCGTCCGTGACCGGCACGAGCGTGGAAGCCTAGGGCAGCAACCCGATGCGCGACGCAGGCCTTATCCGACCTTTAATCCGGGCTCGACCCGCTTCGCCAGGCGGGGATAGAGGACGAGCAGCCCGTCCGCGTCGAGCTCGAGGTCGGCCTGGAAATCGCCATCGCGGCTGATGTATCGGACCACCGATCCGCCGTCCGTCACCCGCAGGTGCTCGTAGCGCTGCGGGGAGGCCTCGACTCGCAGGGTCGGCATGAGCACGAAGGCCATCACGAAGTCGCCCGATCCACCCGCCCGAAAGCCCTCGCGCAGGATCGGCATCGTGTTGGTGAGCGGCGAGTTCTCGATGTCTATGTCGCGGGCCTCCGAGAGATCGGGGAGACCGTCCCAGGGGCCTCCGGGGACGTCCCCAGTGTCGGCGAAGTCCGCCCGCCAACCGCCCTCGCCGTCGTGCTCGAGGAGCAGGCGCCTGCTCCAGCCCTCGGCCGTCGCGGTCAACTCCAGCTCGCTGGTCACGTGGCTCCGCGGCGCCTCGAGCCGATAGTCCACCCGGAACGGGGCGGGGTCAGCACCCAGTTGAACGCCCCTCGCGCTCAGGCCGCTCTCGGCGAGCTCGACCTGAGCGGCCTCCGTGAGCCACTCCTCGACTCCCGTCCAGACGATGAAGGGCATGCCGCGCAGACTATGGTGCCGCGCCATGGACGAAGAGGAGACGATGCCGTCGGGGTTCGCCGAGGAGGTCGGGACCGAGTGGATCGACCTGGATCCCGACAACGCACGGGCGCGGATCAAGATCGAGCCGCGCCACCTGCAGCCCTATGGGATCGTCCACGGCGGTGTCTACGCCACGCTGGCTGAGAGCATCTGCTCGGCGGCGACGTACGGCGCGGTGCGAGACGACGGCATGCTCGCCATGGGTCAGTCGAACGACACCACCTTCCTGCGCCCAGCCGGCGAGGGCCACATCAACGCGTCGGCCAAGACCCGGCACCGCGGGCGGACCACCTGGGTCTGGGACGTGGAGATGTCAGATGACGAGGGCCGCGTCTGCGCGCTCTCGCGAATGACGATCGCCGTCAGGCCGCAGCGGTAGCCTCAGCGACTCCGAGCATTCCTCCCACGTCAAGCTCCCCAGCCAGGCGCGCGTGTCGAGAGACCCGCCGGTGGGTAGAACGGGGGAAAGGCAGAAACCAAGGAAGGAGCCAGCGGATGGCCAGAACGAAATCGAACAAGCAGCTCTATGGACGTCTCCGGGACAGCGGCGTGAGAAAGAACGTCGCGAAGCGGGTCGCCGAGGCATTGCCGGCCAAAGGCCAGAAGAAGCCCGCCCGGGCGCATCGCCTCGCCGATGAGCTCTCGGCCGCGGCCGAGGCGATCAGGGAGCGCGCGGGCGGAGGCTCGCGGAAGCGCTCCAATGTCGCGAAGAAGGCGGCCGTCACTCGCAAGGCGAAGGCCGCGAAGCGCAGCAGATCCGCGAAGAGGGTCCCGAAGGCCCGCAGGTAGGTCGGCCTACCGGGGGAGCGGCCGCATCGAGCCGAACCGGTTCGTGATCGGCAGGCGCCGGTCCCGGCCGAAGGCCTTGTTGGACACCCGGATGCCTGGCGGCGCCTGGCGGCGCTTGTACTCGGCGCGGTCCACGAGCCGGATGACGTCGAGCACGGTGTCCTCGGGCAGGCCCTGGGCGACCAGGGCGTCGATGCCCTCATCGCGCTCCACGTAGGCCTCGAGGATCCGGTCGAGCGTCTCGTACGGAGGCAGCGAGTCCTGGTCGAGCTGATCGGGGCGCAGCTCCGCCGAGGGCGGTCGCTCGATCACGGAGGCCGGAATGAGCTCACGCCCCTCGCGCTCGTTCCGCCAGCGCACCAGCCGGTAGACGAGCAGCTTGAAGATGTCCTTGATCACGGCGAAGCCGCCGGCCATGTCGCCGTAGAGAGTCGCGTAGCCCACCGACATCTCGCTCTTGTTGCCGGTGGTGAGGACCAGCCAGCCGAATTTGTTGGAGAGCGCCATGACGAGATTGCCCCTGATCCTCGCCTGCAGGTTCTCCTCGGCGATGTCGGGCTCCGTGCCCTCGAAGCTCTGGGCGAGCTCGTGCTCGTAGGCCCGCATCGCCTCCTCGATCGAGATCTCGATCAAGTCCACGCCGAGGTTGCGCGCGATCTCCCTGGCATCCGCCTGGGTGTCGTCGCTGGAGTTGGGGGAGGGCATCACGACGACGCTGACGCGATCAGCACCGAGGGCATCGACCGCGATCAGCGTGACCAGGGCGGAGTCGATCCCACCACTCAGCGCGATGACGACGCGCTCGAAGCCGTTCTTCTCGACGTAGTCCCGGAGGCCGAGCTCGAGCGCGGCGTAGACCTCCTCCTCCTCGCTCGGGAGCGGCTCCGCTATGCGCCCCGTCGGCTCGCCGCCGCCGGGAAGGGTCAGATCGCAGAAGAGCAGCTCGGGCTCGAACTGGGCGGCGCGGGCGAGCGTCTGGCCGTCGGCGCCGATCACGACGCTGGCGCCATCGAAGACAAGCTCGTCCTGGGCCCCGACCGTGTTGCAGAGGGCGAAGGCGGCTCCGTTGGTCCGGGCGCGCTCGGCGACCATCCGTTCGCGCGCCAGGCCCTTGCCCCGGTGGTAGGGCGAGGCCGAGGAATTGACGACCAGCTGGGCTCCCGCAGCAACCTCATCGGCCTCCGGGAAGCCGGGATGCCAGATGTCCTCGCAGACGGTCAGCCCCACCCGAGCGGGGTCGACGTCGATCAGCGCCGGCTCGGTCCCCGGCTCGAAGTAGCGGCGCTCGTCGAAGACGCCGTAGTTGGGGAGCTGGCACTTCCGGTAGATCGAGCGAACCTCTCCGTCGACGAGGACCGCGAGCGAGTTACAGGCCGGGGGAGGGGGCGGGTCGATCAGCGGGTCAAAGTGCTCGAGCTCCTCGGCGGAGCGCTCCATCCGCTCCGGAAACCCAACCAGGGCGACGAGTCCCTCCACGCCGGCGGCGATCGCGTCAAGTCCCTGCCGCACGGCGTCCAGGAAGTCGGCGCGCAGCACGAGGTCCTCGGGCGGGTAGCCGGAGACGCACAGCTCGGGCAGCACGACCAGTTGCGCGCCACCGTCGCGGGCGCGCTCGATCGACTCCGAGATCAGGCGCACGTTGCCGTCGATGTCGCCCACGGTCGGATCGATTTGGGCGAGCGCCAGGCGCAGATCCCTCACTTCGGCCATTGACCAAGTATGGCGACGGGGGAGACTCGTCCGTGGAGGTGGCTACCCTGCCGCGCGTGTTCAGGCAGGAGCGCTCACCGCGGACCCGCAAGGGAGTGGAGTTGATGGAGGCGCACGTGGAGGACCTCTGCCGCGAGTACGGGATCGAGCTGTCCGGCTCCTCGGCACGCGGGCGAGCGATCCGCTGGCGCGGCGGCAGGCTCGAGATCTCCATCCCGCCGATCCGCGGCCAGGTCTCCTACTTCATCGCCCTGCACGAGATCGGGCATCTGGTCGGGAAGGGCCGCTCCGCGCCGCGCCTGGAGTCCGAGGCGAACGCGTGGCTGTTCGCTCTCGAGCACAGCGCGGTCGAGCCGACACCGGCGACCAAGCGCTCGATCGCTCGCCGCCTCCAGGGCTATCTCGCCTGGGCGCGGAACCGCCAGCACCGACGCGTGCCCCCGCGCATCCCGCCGCGCGATCACCCCTTCTGGGCCCTGCTGCAGCTGGGCTAGACCGTCTTGCGGCGGGTCCGGCGCTGGCCGGGGCGCACCGCCTCCATGTTGCTGATGATCACGGCTACGACGCTCACCAGATAGAGCTGGCCGAGCAGCGCCTCGGCGATCGCCAAGGAGCGCCCCAGGTTCGTGGCGGCGACCAGGTCTCCGTATCCGACGGTGGTCAGCGTCGTGTAGCTGAAGTAAAGGAAGTCGTCACGCCCGTGGGACCCCGCCTGGGCGAAGAACGGCGTCGACGAGAGCTGGTCCACCGTCGCGTAGGCGACCCCGAAGAGCAGGCCGATCAGTAGGTAGATGCAGAGCACCCCGAACATCGTCTGCATGGTCACCGCGCCGGCGTCCTCGAACTGCTTGCGCAGCCCGGAAATCAGCGCCGGAGGGGTGAGGACGACGTACAGGAGCGCGACGAGCTCCGCCGAGGCGTTGCCGAACTGGCCGCTGCCGAAGAGGGCGGCGGCCGTGCCGACGATCCCGACGATCGCCGCGACGAGGCTGAGCATGATCACCGAGCGATGCGCTCGCGAGGCGACCACCGCCGCGACCAGCACCGCGGCCTGCAGGACCACCGCGATGAAGCGCCCGAGGTCCCCGCCCGGCGCGGCCAACGTGAACGTGACCGTCACCAGGATGAGACAGAGGACGATCCCGAAGCGGTAGTGGATCCGGTGCACGCGGGGCATGATCGCCCGCGTGCAGGACGACACCGCTCAGCAGGAGCGGGGGTGGGGATCCTGGCGCTTGTCGCGCGTTGCGCCCTCGGCGCGGTTCGAGCCGGGTCCGCACTTGATCCGGAAATCGCGCGTGCCGTCCTTGGCACGCAGGAAGTCGATGCCGCCCTTCCCCTTGAGCACGTCGTGCCCGCGGTTGCCCACGACCAGGTCCCCGTCAGGCCCGCCGGAGACTCGGTCGTTCCCCCGCCCGCCGAATAGCCGGTCCGCGCCGAGCCAGCCGCGCAGGAGGTCCTGCCCCTCGCCGCCGAGGATCACATCGTCGCCCTCGAGGCCGAGCAGGGTGTCGTTGCCGTTGTTGCCCGAGAGGACGTCGTTGCCCGCTCCGCCGATCAGGGTCTCGGAGCTCGAGTCGCCGGCGATCAGGTCGGCCTGCGGAGTCCCGACGATCCCCTCGACGTCCCCGTGGACCGTGTCCCGCCTGCCGGAACCCTGGTCCTCCGCGCCGCCGTCGTTGCCGTTTCCGCTGCCGACGGTGACGTTGACCGGCGTACCGCGGCTCGCCGGATAGGCGAGCGTGTCGGTGCCGCTGCCTCCTTCGATGTCATCCGGACCGTCGCCGGCGTCGATGAAGTCTCGGCCGCTGCTCGCGCGCACGTTGTCGGACTGGGCGGAGCCATGGATCAGGTCGTTGCCGGAGCCGCCGTTCAGCGTCCCGTGGCCACTCACCGAGTCATCGCCGGGGCCGCCATCCAGGTTCCCCACGACATTCGACGGGATCGTGGCCAGATCCATGGTGATCGAGTCGGCCTGGGCGTCGGTGTCGACGGAGATGGTCTTGATCCCTGTCCCGGGGCAGGTGGCGCTGTGGGCGTTGACCGTCGTGCAGGCGCCGCTGGCGGTCAGGCTCGCGGCGGAGTCGGCAACGTCATAGAGGTCCATCCCGGCGTCGTAGCTGACCGTCACCCGGTTGACCTCACTGCCCGATTCGAGCACGCGGACCGTGTTGCCCCCGGTCACGGTGACGCTGGATGCGAGCGCATCCGGCGCCCCGCACAGGGCAAGGGCGAACGCGAGGACTGCGGCGAACGAGACCTTCCTCATCACCCTCACGAACACATCCAAAAGCCAGTAGGTGCGATCGCTAGAGCAACTTCTCGACGACGAGCACGTCCCTCCACTCGCCGTCGAGCGTGCCATGGCGCTCGTGCACGCCGACCTCGCGCCAGCCGAGTTCGCCGACCATCGCGATGCTGGCCTCATTGCTGGTGAAGATCTTGCCGACTAGCTTGTGGGCGCCGGCCTCGACGGCGGCGTCCGCGAGCGCATCCAGCAGACGTCGTCCGACGCCCGTTCGCCGCGTGGAGCGCTCGACGTAGAGGGTCGCCTCACGCACGCCGTCGTAGTAGTGGTGGCGATCCGCGTACGGGCTCGCCTTCGCCCAGCCGACCAGCGCGTCGCCTCGCACCGCCACGAGGACGAGGTTCCCGTCGATCCAGCGGATGGCGGTTCCCGCGTCGGCCGACCGGGTTTCGAAGGTCGCGACGCGGTCCTCGACCCCCTGGTTGAAGATCTCAGCCAGCCGCTCCGCGTCAGCGGGTTCCGCCGGACGAATCGACAGCTGGGCCATTTCGGAACCGTTCACGTGAGCTTCATAGCATTAGGGCGTGCCCAGCGAACGGACTCTTCGCACAGCCGCCGCCGTGCTCGCCCTGCTCGGCATCGCGGTCGCGACCTACATCGCGATCGCGGAGTTCGGGGGTGGGACCCCGAAGTGTCTCGCCGGAGGTCACGGCTGCGAGACCGTTGCCCACAGCCACTACTCGCACGTAGCGGGCATAAACGTCGCGGTGTTCGGCATCGCCGGATACGTCCTTCTGCTCGTCGCGGCGCTCCTACCGGGCGACGCGGGTCGGTTCGGCGGCTTCCTCACAGCTCTCGTCGGCTTCGGCTTCAGCGCCTATCTCACGTACCTCGAGCTGTTCGTGATCGACGCGATCTGCCAGTGGTGCGTCGCGAGCGCGGTCCTGATGACGTTGTCTCTCGCCGTGGCGGCGACCCGGGCGTTCGCCTACACGGGCAGGGAACTGACCGCCGCCCGGCTAGAGTCCTCGCATGGAAGGTAGGCACGACGAGCGGGAGCGCCTGCGGACCGAGCGCCAGGCGGCCGAGTCGCAGGACGCGGCGGCGGAGCACGCCCGAAAGCGCAGGATCCAGTACCTGAGCCTGGCTGCCTTTGCGGCCGTCGTGGTGATCGTCGCCCTGGTCGTGATCAGCCAGTCCGGTGGCGGAGGCAGCTCCAATCCTCCCGCGAACGTAGCGGGCGTCGCCCAGGTGGACACCGAGCTGAAGGGGATTCCGCAGAGCGGTCAGGTGATGGGCAAATCCGACGCGCCCGTGTCAGTGATCGAGTACGGAGACCCACAGTGCTCCTCCTGCCAGTTCTTCTCCAAGAGCGTCGTGCCCGACTTGATCTCGAGCGAGGTTCGTCCGGGCAGGGCCAAGTACGAGTATCGCCCGTTCCTGATCATCGGCCCGGACTCGAAGCCGGCGATGCGAGCGACGCTCGCGGCGGGAGAGCAGAACCGCTTCTGGCAATTCCTCCAGCTCTTCTATCTCAACCAGGGGGGCGAGAACTCCGGATACGTGACGGACGACTTCCTGACCGACCTCGCCAAGGCCGCGAGCGTGCCGGACATAGGCAAGTGGAATGAGTCCCGAAACAGCTCGAAGTGGGACGCGACCATCCAGCAGGGGAGCTCCCAGGCGGATGCCCTCGGTTTCACGGGCACCCCGTCGATCGAGGTGGTGGGGCCGGGCGGCCAGAAAGCGATAGGCGGTTCCTCTATTCCAACCCTCCAGGAGATCCAGACGGCGATCCAGCAGGTCAGTTAGGGCTACCTTGGGGGCATGGCCTCCAACCAGCGAGACAGCCGCCGCCTGCTGGTGATCACCGCGGACGACTACGGGTACTGGCCCTCCTACAACCAGGGGATTCTCGAGGCGATCGAGATGGGCGCCATCGATTCCGTCAGCGCGATGGTCGAGCGCGAGTACTGCGAGGCCGGGCCGCTGCTCGAGAGCGGGGTGGAGATCGGCCTGCACATCGAGTTCGAGGGGCGGTGGGGGCCGCGCAGCGGGGCGCCGGCCCGGACCGCGCTGCGGGTGCAGCTCGAACGGTTCGGCGACATCTTCGGCCGCTGGCCCGCCTTCCTGAACGGGCACCAGCATTGCCATGCCCGGCCCGAGCTCGCCACGCCGGTCTTCCAGATGGCCAAGCAGATCGACGTCCCGGTCCGCTCGGTGAACCCCGACCACCGGCAGTGGCTGCGCGAGCGCGGCATCCCGACGCCGGACCTCCTGATCGGGCGCACCGAGAGCAAGCAGCCCGCGGAGCCCGAGCAGCTCAGGCACCTCGATCCCGGCGTGACCGAGTGGGTCACACATCCCGGTCACCCGGACAAGGAGTCGGGATCGGACTACGACATGGCGCGCCAGGAGGACCTGGCGCTGCTCCAGAGGGTCATGGTCCGGGCCCGCTTCGACGAGCCCGTCTGGAGCGGCGCTCGCCGCTCACCCATGAAGGATGCGTTCGTCCAGGATCGGGAGAGCGAGCCCGCCGCCGAGCGTCCCGGCGACTAGCCGGTCGTCGATTCCTCGCGCTCGCCGTGCCCGTTCTGCTGCGCTGACTCGACATCCGCGCGGGGCACGAAGCGCCTCAAGAACCCGGGGCGCCCGCCGGCCGCCTCGACCAGCTCGCCGATCGACTCCTCGAGGTCCTTGGCCAGGTCCTCGAGGTCGGGCATCCCGTCGTAGTCGCCGATCAGGCCGAAGTTGACCTGGCCGTCGTAGCTCATGATCCCCACGCAGACGCCCTGGTTCTTGGCGAGCGGGACCATGGGGAAGACGCGCTCCATGCGCCGCCCGAGCAGATAGAGGGGGAACTGCGGCCCGGGGATGTTGGTCACCACGAGGTTGAAGAAGCGCTGCCGCGACTGCAGGCGCGCCGCCTGCCCCGCGACGGTTGGGGGCGCGAAGTCCGCCAGCTGGGTGAGGAGGGAGGCGCCCATCGCCTGCTTCGACTGCTTCAGGTCGCCCATCGAACGGCGGACGATCTCCATCCGCTCCACCGGGTCCTCGCACCAGACGGGAAGGGGGGCCATCATCGTGGTGACCTGGTTGCCGAGCGAGCCGTGCTGGTCCGTGGTGCGGACGCTGACCGGGACCATCGCCCGGAGCTCCAGCCCCTGGGTCGGCTGGCCCCGCTTGCGCATGTATCGGCCGAGCGCCCCGGCGACCGCAGCCAGGATGACGTCGTTGACGGTGCCTCCGAGCTCGTTTTTGACCTGCTTCATGTCGGCGAGCGAGGCGCGCACCCAGGCGAACCGCCGATACGGGCCCACGTCGAAGTTGAAGGGGCTCCTGGGAGCCGCGATGCCGGCCCAAGCGAACGTGCCGGCGGCGGCGACCGCCTCCGTCGCCTTGCGGAGAGCGCGCCTCGGCCCTCGCACGACGCGGCGGATGCCGCGGACGGCCTCACGGGGGTCGATGGCCCGGTGGAAGAGGGCCTCGGAGAGCAGCTGCGCGCTGCTTGGCTCGGGCGCTGGTGCCCAACGCTCCGGCACCCGAGGTGGGTCGATCGGCTCCTTCTCGGCGTCGAAGAGGACGGTGGTTATGTCAACTCCCGAGACGCCGTCGACCATCGCGTGGTGCGTCTTGGCGACGATCGCGAAGCGGCCGCCCTTCAGCCCCTCGATCAGCCAGAGCTCCCAGAGCGGCTTGGAGCGGTCGAGCTGCTGAGAGAAGATCCGGGCCGCCAGCACGCGCAGCTGATGCTCGGAGCCGGGCTCCGGCAGGGAGGTGTGTCGCACGTGGTAGGCGAGGTTCAGGTGCGGGTCGTCGACCCAGACGGGGCGCCCCTGCCCGAAGGGCACGAAGCGGAGCTTCTGGCGGAACCGGGGAACGAGGTGGAGGCGCGACTCGATGTGGTCGCGGAATTCGAGGTAGCGAGGGGGCGGCCCCTCGAAGATCGTCGTCGAGGCGACGTGCATGTGCGTCCCATCCCGCTCCAGATGGAGAAACGACGAGTCGAGCCCACTGAGACGGTCGGTCATGCTCATGATCGTCGCATACCAACTGTGCCGACCGTCACACAAGTTCGCAAATAGCGAACCTACCCTGCCCGGTCGATTAGTCACCAACAACTCGCCGAGTGACCTTGACGGATATCAGGTCAGCGGGGGACCCAAGCAGCAGGGGCGAATAGGGCGGTGTTCCGCCCTTAACGGCATTGGCAACGGAGCCAGTGTCGCGAGCCCGTCAGCTAACCCCGTAGGCGGCAGAGAGAGGCAGGTGGATTCACTTGCGTCGCTTCCGTTGGAAGCGGAGGCGGGCTGCGCTAGCGCTGCTGCCCGCCCTGGCAATGATGGTCACAGCAGGCATCGCGGGCGCTTCGGCCGCCGTTCCGACGACCGGAACGGCCCCGGAGGCGACCGCGTCCGGCAGCCCCGCCACCGGGATCAGCCTGACCGGTCACCGGAACGTGATGGCTCATCACACCGTCAAGTTCCGTGGCCGGGTCACCCCGGGTGGCAGCAGGGAAGTCGTCGTGCAGGTAGGTGGGCGCAGGCTCCATTCGCACACCCAAAGGGACGGCAGCTTCAGCGTGCGCTGGCACGCGTCGGGCTCCGGCACGTACGGGGCCCGCGCGACGGTGGCGAACACCACCGTCCGCTCGCACCGAATGACGGTGTACGCGTTCCGGCCGGCCGAGGCCTCGTACTACGGCCCCGGCCTCTACGGAGGCGGCCTGGCCTGCGGCGGCACGCTGAGCCCCGGGAAGCTGGGCGTCGCGAACAAGACGCTCCCCTGCGGCTCCGAGGTCACGCTTCGGTACCACGGCAAGACGCTCACCGTCCCCGTGATCGACCGGGGCCCCTATGCGGGCAACCGCGAGTACGACCTGACCGCGGCCACCAAGGCGAAGCTCGGATTCCCCTCGACGGGGACCGTGCTCACCACGCGCTAGGAGCGGGTCAGACGGCTAGCTGGCCGGGCTGGTGTTGAGGAGCTTCATCCTCCGCCAGCCCGGCCAAGCCGACTCCCACCAGCCGCACGGGCCGCTGTGGGTCGAACAGGTCGAGCAGCTCCCGGGCGGTCGCCACGACCTGATCCGGATCGCAGGTGCGGGAAGAGAGGGTCCGCGAGCGCGTGTAGGTCTTGAAGGGCTGCAGGCGGATCTTCAGCGTCACCGTTCGCCCGCGGCGCTTGTTCTGCGCGAGGCTCTCGCAGACGGATCGGGCCAGCCGCTCGACCGTCTCGTGCAGGAACCGCCTGTCGGTGACGTCCTCGGGGAATGTGGTTTCGCGGCTCTCCGACTTCCGCACGCGATCCTCGTTCAGCCTGGTGCTCCCGATCCCGTTCGCCCGGGCCCGCAGACCCCCGCCATGGTTGGGACCAAAGGCACGCCCAAGGGTCAACTCATCGGTCTGGGCCAGCTGCGCCACGGTCTGGACGCCGATCGCCTGCAGCCGCTCGAACGTCTTCGGTCCGACCCCCGGCAGAAGCGACGCCGGTTGCTCACCAACCGTCTCGAGCCAGTTGTCGTGGTCGAGTACCGTGAAACCGTCCGGCTTGTCCAGGTCCGAGGCGATCTTCGCGATCAGCTTGTTCGGTGCCAGCCCAATCGAGCAGACGAGGTGGGTGGCCTCCCTGATGCGCCGCTTGATCTCATGGGCCCGCGACTGTGGAACGGGGGAGCCCGAGAGGTCGACGTAGGCCTCGTCGAGGCCTACGACCTCGACCTCGTCGCTGAACTCCTGCAGCGTCTCCATCACCTTGACCGAGCCGCGCTTGTAGAGCTGCATATCGACCGGCAGGACGGTGAGCTGGGGACAGCGGCGGCGGGCGGTCACCATCGGCAGGGCGGAGTGAACCCCGTACTTCCGCGCCGCGTAGGAGGCTGTTGTGACCACACCGCGCGGGCCGTCGTAGGCGACCACCACGGGCTTCCCACGGAGCTCGGGATGCCGCAGCATCTCGATCGAGACGTAGAAGGCATCCATGTCCACGTGGGCGATCACCTGCGACCGGATGAGATTACGCCCGCTCCCAGTCGGAGGGCGCTATTTTGGGCGGCGGTGACGAACGCCGAGGCAAAGAATCTCGAAGCGATCTCGCGGGCAATCGATCAGCACAACTCGAACTGCCCGTTCCCGGCCAGCGAGGTGCGAATGAACCCGTTCGAGTGCGAGCGCCTCGGCTGGGAAGAGATCCGCGGCCTGCCGATCGTCCCCGACCCCGAGCTCGGCACCGGCGCCTTCCGCATCATCTGCTCGCGCGACCAGGAGGGCGAGGGCATCGAGGAGGCCGAGGCGCTCGGCATTCCCATCGAGGTCGCGGTTCCGAGCGGCCCGATGGAGAAGCCTCCGGCCTAGCGGCCGCGTGTCACCGCGACCTGATGGCTAACTGTCCAGCGAGTTGACCGCGGCCCGGGCGGTCATGGCCTGCGTTCAGAAGGTCGCCCGTTAGTTGAGCGCGGCCGCCAGGCGGCGGCGGTGCTCCCGGGCCAGCGGGTGATCCGCTCCCAGCTCGGTGAAGATCGCGACCATCACGCGGCGCACCTGGTCCTTGCGACCGGGGTCCTGCTCCGAGGTGAGCGCGGTCTGCAACTGCTCGAGCGCCCCCTCAGGATTGCCCTCGTCCCAGGCCGCGAAGCCCTTCTGAAGCTCGTCCGCATCCGCTCCGTTCCCCGATGCCGAGAGCTCCGCGCGGGCGGACAGCCCGTCGGCGACGAAGTCGTGGGGAAAAGGCCTGAGCGTCTCGAGCGCCTGCTCGGTCTCTCCGCGGGCGAGCAGGATCCGGCCGAGCCCGACGGCCGCCGGGGCATTTCGCGGATCGAGCTCGAGCGCCTTGCGGAGATCATCCTCGTCGCCGGACTCAGCGAGCCGGTCGGCCTCCGACGGGACGATCTCGTTGAGGAACGCCTCGATCCGGGCGGGGGGGACGGCGCCGATGAACTCGGAGACGACCTTGCCGTCCTTGAACGCCTTGACGGCCGGGATGCTGGCGATCTCGTACTTCATCGCAATGTTCGGATTCCGATCGGTGTCGACCTTGGCGAGCTCGATCTCACCGTTGCGCTTGCGCACGGCGTCTTCGATCGCAGGGCCGAGGGTCCGGCAGGGGCCGCACCACTCGGCCCAGAAGTCGACGACCACCGGTACCTGCTTCGAGCGCTCGATGACCTTGGCCTCGAACTCCTGCTCGCTGACGTCGCTGATCACGTCTCTGAGCTTAGAGCGACCGGCACGCCGGCTTCCACGGCACCGAGGTGGCGCCGCAGGAAGTGGAGCTGGTCGGCGACGGCGCGGTCTCGCCAATCGCCGACGTAGATGTCGAAGTGCGTGCACGGGTAGTCCCGGACCTCGACGTGGCCCTTGGCGCGCCATGCGGCGGCGCGCGCAGCGGCGGAGGGAGCCACCGAATCGCGATCCGCGATCGCGACGAGGATCGGGGATCGAATCCTGTCCATGCGCGTGATCGCCCGGTTGGTCCACTCGGCGAACACCGCGCGGCCCGTCACCTCGTTGCGCCAGGTCGGGCCGGCGATCGCGAGCATGCCGGGCTCGGACTCCTCGCTGCTCATGCCCGCCAGCTCGCCGGGATGGCCGACCGTGGGGATCATCAGGGCCTCCTGGCCGCGCAGCATCCGCAGGGTGTCACGGACTCCCACCATCGTCAGCCGAAGCTGCTGCACAAGGCCCGCGTACTTGCCGATCTGGCGAAGCGTGGCCACCCCGTCGAGGTCCGGCGTCTGGCAGATCGTCGCGGCGATGCGCGCGTCCTCCGCCGCGACGTAGACGGCGTGCCCTCCGGACCACGAGGTGCCCCAGAGGACGATCCGGTCGGGATCGACCCCATCCAGGCCTCGGGCGAACTCGATCGCGGCGCGGTAGTCCTCTCGGTGACGCGGCGGCCAGGCGAACTGCCGGGGCTCGCCGGTCGAGCCGCCGAAGCAACGGTAGTCGAAGAGCAGCACGTCGAGCCCGGCCTCGGCGAAGGCCTCGGCGAAGGGGAGGAGCCCGGAGTCCTTGGTGCCGCCGAAGCCGTGCGCCATGACGACGCAGGGACGCCCGCGCTCGCCCGCGAAGGCGTCGCCCTCGCCGGTCAGGTGCCAGGCGGCGAGGGTCTCCCCGTGTGCGGGGAAGGAAACGTCGATCCGCTCAGGCAGCTGCGGCCTCCGCGGTCAGGACGCGGCCGGCGAGCTTCGGCGCCAGTCCCTGTGCGGCGCGCTCGCGGCCGGCCGGGATCTCCCGCGTCCAGATGTCGTGTTCGTACGTGTACCACTCGATCTGCATCGTGTGGCGGGGGCGATCGGTGTACGCACCGGAATGGATCTGCTGGTCGCGGCGGATCGTCTCCTCCATCTCGCTGACCGGCGGCAGGGCGTAGTCGCCGCCGGCGTAGCGCGCGACCAGCTTCGACTGCACCTCGCAGAACGGGAACAGGGTCGGAATGGTCTGGGCGAAGCCGACGAAGGCGAGATCGTCGATCCCCGGCTTGAAGACCCGCTTGTAGAGCGGGAAGCGGTTCTCAGGCGCCGAGAGGAAGTCCTCGTCGAAGAATGGGAAGGTGATCTTGTAGCCCGTCGCGTAGACGATCACGTCGATCTCCTCGACCGAGCCGTCCTCGAAGACGACGCTGCGGCCATCGAGCCGCTCGACGTTCGCCTTCGCCACCGCGTCGCCGGAGCCGAGACGGAGCAGGAGCTCGCTGGAGACGGTCGGATGGGCCTCGAGGAAGTTGTGGTTGGGATGGGGGAGCCCGAAATCCTCCATGCGGCCCGAGGCGAGCCGGGGGAGGATGCGTGCCATGCGCCGTTGGAGACCCAGCGGAAGGCGCGGGTTGATCTTCACCATCGTGTCCATCGGGCGCCCCATGAAGTACTTGGGCATCACCCAGGCTCCACTGCGGGTGGAGAGGAAGACCTTCTCGGCGACTCCCTTTCGGGAGAGCTCCGAGACGATGTCGACGGCGCTGTTGCCGATCCCGACGACCAGGACCCGTTTGCCGTAGAGGTCGATCGGGTCGTCGGGGCCGATGTAGTGATGGGAGTGGATGGTCTCGCCGTCGAACTGGCCCGGGAAGTCCGGGTAGCGGGGGTCCCAGTGGTGGCCGTTGCCGACGACGAGGAAGTCGAACTCCTGGCTCGATCCGTCGCCCAGGGTGATCTCCCAGCCGCCGTTCGGCTTCCGCTCGGCATGCTCGACTGGGGTCGAGAAGCGGATCCCGTCGCGCAGCGAGAAGGCGTCCGCGTAGCGGTGCAGGTAGTCCAGAATCTGGGTGTGGTGGGGGTAGTCCGGGTACTCGTCGGGGCCCATCGGCATGTCCCGGAACGAGACGCCGTCGCGGGAGGTGTCGATGTGCAGCGACTGGTAGGCCGAGGAGCGGCCGTTGGGATTGCCGAAGTACCAGTTGCCGCCGATGTCGTCGCTTGCCTCGAAGCACGTGTAGGGCAGACCCCAGTCGCTGAAGGCCTTACCGGTGGTGAGACCGCTGATGCCGGCGCCGATTACGCAGGTGGTGGGCTTGGCTGACATCGAGGCCCGAGGGAGTCTAGGGAACTGGCTGGCCAGCCAGTTCCCTCCCCCAAGCTATCGCTGCACCGTCACCCGCAGGAACGTGGCCGGGATCGAGGTGCCCTGGTCGCTCGTGTTCTGCTCCTCGAAGAGGGACTCGAGCTCACCCTGGAGGTCGCCCTCGCCGCCGTCCGCCGCGGCCGCCTCGAACGCGTTCATGGTCGGTCCGTAGTAGTCCCTGAAGATCGCCACGAGCTCGGCGGGTGTCCCGTCGTAGTTGAACGTGTAGGTGTCCCGTTCGCACGAGATCCTCTCCTCCGGGACTCCGGCCTCAGTGAACCGCTCGACGACGTTCTCCTCGACGCCCCAGGTCACCGGGCTGACGAAGCCCTCGGGGGGCGGGGGGGAGTACGAGGCGCTGATCTTCAGGATCTGCGCGACCAGCGTCGGGTCGTTCGGGATCCAGTTGCCCATCACGATGCGGCCGCCGGGCTTGGTGACGCGAACCATCTCCTTCGCCACGTCGAACGGCTTGGGGGCGAACATCGCCCCGAAGAAGCTGACGACGAGGTCGAACCTCTCGTCGTCGATCCCGCTCAGGTCGGTGGCGTCGCCCTCCTCGATCCGGATGTTGGTGAGGCCGAGCGCCTTCGCCCGCGCGTTGGCCGCCTCGACCAGGTTGCTGGAGATGTCGACTCCCAGCACCTCTGCTCCGCGCTGAGCTTCGGGAATCGCGGTGGTTCCGTCTCCACACCCGAGGTCGAGTACCTGCATTCCTTCCGTGATGCCCAGCGTCTCAACGAGGGCCTCGCCGCTCTCCCGCATCGTCTCCGCGATGCGCGTGAAGTCGCCTTTCTCCCACAGTGCCTTGTTCGCGTTCATCGTTCACTCCGTCCTTTGGGTTTACGAATGAGCTACGAGGCCTCTCCATTTCGGGATTCCCTCCGAGGCTAGACGTTCGCCGAGAAGTTGATCCCGAGGCTGTTGAGCAGGTCCTGCGCCCAGCGGTTGAAGGTGTCGAACCAGCCGGTCAGGATCGCGACGCCGAACGCGATCAGGATGACGCCGCCGATCGCCATGATCAGCGGGTAGTGGCGCTTGACGACGGAGAAGGCCGTCGTCATCCGGCTGAAGGCGACCGAGGTGAGCAGGAAGGGGATCGCGAGCCCGGCCGAGTAGACCGCAAGCAGCAGGCCCCCGTGCAGCGCCGAGCCGGAGACCGCTGCCGCGCTCAGGATGGCGGCGAGGGTGGGGCCGATGCACGGCGTCCAGGCCAGTCCGAAGGCGAGTCCCGCCACCAGCGGCCCTCCGGTGCCGGCTCGCTCCAGCAGCCCCTCGACGTGCCACTCCCGGTTGAGCTGCGGGAGGAGTAGCGCGCTGATGAAGAAGACCCCCATCGCGATGATCACCCAGGCCGCGATCTTGTCGAGCAGGACCTGGTGCTCCTGCAGCGCGCTGCCGATCGAGGTGGCTCCGAGACCGAGCAGGATGAAGATCGCCGAGAAGCTCAAGACGAAGAGCAGGCTGGGGACGATCACCCGCCGCCAGTTCGCCTGCTCCAGGTCGGCCGCGGCCACCCCCGTCACCGCGGACAGGTATCCGGGCACCAGCGGCAGCACGCAGGGGGAGAGGAAGGAGACGACCCCCGCCGCGAGGGCCGTGAGAAGACCGGGGAGGGCGGTGGGGTCGCTGCTCATGCGAGGGATTCTGGCGGACGGCACGCCCCGGACCCGTGCTCCCAGGCGGAGAACACAAGCACCGTGATTTGTACGGAGTGGATCTGCGGCTCTGCCCTGATGTTCATGCCTACGGGCGCCCGTAGGGTTGGCTTGCATCCGGATCCCCCGGCCAACGGCATCCGTTTTTTAGGCGTCCAGCACGTTGGCCAACCCGGCGAGGCGGCCTTCATCCCCCTGGGGTCGCCTCGCCGGTCTTTTTTTGAGTGCCTCTTGTTTGGACCCCACTCCTCGTACCGTAAACAGCCCTACCTTATTTGGAGGCTTCCGCCACGGGGCGTAAACAGCGCGCCCTAGGGTCCGGGGCCTGGGTCCTGACCGAGGATTCCGCGCAGGGCTCGGGCCGCCTTCGGCGCCAGCTCCCGGGCGTTGTTGTTGAACATCACGTGCACCTGCTCGGCGTCGGTGCCGAGCGCCTTCGCCCGCCCGGCGATCTCCTCCAGCTCTTCCTTCGGGTAGTCGTAGTCGAACCGCTCGGCGACGCTGCGTCCGTGCAGGTAGCCCTCTGTGTTGCGGCCGTGACAGCGCATGTAGGCGAGGGAGTCGCGGGTCACCGCGTCGATCGGCGGGAAGATCGGCACGTGATCGCCCGGCGGCGTATCGACGCAGACGAAGACCGCGTCGTGCGCCGAGAGCCAGTCGAGAACCTCCTCGAACCGCTTCGAGGAAGCCCAGCTGCGCCGGCGAAATTCGACCGCGACCGGGGTGGGGGCGAGGCCGTCAATCACCGGGGCGAGCTCGTCCAGCTCGTTCTCACGAGGGTCGAAGGCCGGCGTGAGCTGTAGGAGATAGGCGCCGAGCTTGCCCGCGTCCGCCAGAGGCTGCATTGCCTCGGCGGTGCGTCGCACCATCTCGTCGAGCAGCGCCGGGTCGAGGAGCACGCGGCCCCGCTCGTTCGTCTCGGCCTCATCGCGCAGGTCGGGTGGCAGCTCCCGCAGCTGCGCGGCGTGGTGTGAGAGGAGCTTGTGGAGCTTGACGTCGAACTGGAAGCCGTCCGGCGTCCGCTCGGCCCAGCCCTCCGCTGCCTTCGCCGACGGGATCGCATAGAAGCTCGAGTTGAGCTCCACCGCATCGAAGCGCTCCGCGTAGAAGTTGAGGCGCTCCTTCGCCGCGAGTCCCTGCGGGTACCAGTGCTCGACGAAGCCCGGATCGGACCAGCTCGAGGTGCCGACGACGATCGTCACCCCATGACTATCGCGCGCTTGCGACGGGATATAGCAGCGAGGTGTCGTCCCGCTCCCAGCGGCCAAGCAGGTGGCCAGCGAAGCGTGCGTCCAGATGGAGCAGCGCGCGAACGCCGAAGAGGATGTCCCCCGCGAGCTCCGGCTCGGCGAGCGCGAGCCCCCCAGCCATGTCATAGACGGCGATGTTCTCGTGGACCGAGTCCGCCTCGACGTGCTCGTCGAAGAAATCCAGGGCGTTCTCGCCGAAGCCCAGCCGGCGGAGACCCTTGGCGTAGCGGCCGTTGGGGATCGGGGAGGTGGTCTCGAAGGCCGCCAGGTGGCCGACGATCGCCCCGCGCAGCCGCCGGTGAAGGCCGAAGAGAGACATCACGTTTACGGTGGCGAGCGTGACCGCCGGGATGCGGTCCAGGTACGCGCCGTACTCCGAATTCAGCTCGAGAGCGCGCATCGCCTTTGCGAAGAGGGTCGCGTGAACGCGATCAGGACGACCGCCGCCGTACTCGTCCGCCTGCACCTCGACGAGGGCGGCCTTCGCCGGCCCATCGAGCCGGGGGATCGCCCAGGAGTGCGGATCGGCCTCCTTGAGCTGGTACGCAGAACGGTGGATGAGGAACTCGCGAAACTGCTCGACCGTCGCCCGGCGTTCCATATAGCCGGACAGCTGAGGTCCGTCATCCTGATCGATCAGGCTTCGGATCTCGCCACCGAGGCCAGTGGGGTCGTCGCGGTCCTCGTGGCCCGGGACCTGACCACGAAGAGCCGCCTCGAAGTCCGCCTCGAGCATCGCCCTCAGGCCGAGCAACTCCGGATGCCACTCCCAGCTCTCGTCCGCTTCCGCGAAGCCGCGGTAATGGAGCTCGTAGAGGAGATAGAGCGAGAGCTGCAGGTCCTCACCGAGAGCCCCGTCCGCAGATGACGCGGCGGACGGGTCCGGCGCGGCGCTGCCTGTCGAGGAAGGCTCGCTCAGGAGGCCTATCAATGCCTCGCTGAGGGGCCCGCGAGGGGAGGGCAGGTGGGGCGACATGGCCCGTCGTTACCCGCTGGGGCCCGCCGTCAGTCTCCCCACTTCCGGGGGTTTCGCGAAACCCGGATCAGGGCAGTCTCGCCAGGTGTCCACGGAGCTCACGCCCTATCCGAACGGCCCGTACCTCCTGCGCGGAGACTTCCGGCTGTCCGATCCGGACGGAAAAGAGATCGATCCCCGCCGCGGCACCGTGGCGCTATGCCGCTGTGGCGCTTCGCGACGGAAGCCCTTCTGCGACGGCACCCACAAGCTGATCGGGTTCAGGGCTCCGGGCGGAGAGGCCATTCCCGTCTCCGGCGGGACGGCGGACGGCGAACCTCGCTCTTAGGTGGCGCATCGAGGACGCCGCGCGCGGGACGACGTGATCCCCATACATGACTCCGCCGCGGAACAGACGACTGCGCACCGCGGGCCAGGAGCAGGTCGCCCGCTCGAGGATCCACATCGGCGCAAGGAGGGACGAGCTCGCCGGGAAGCGGTGACGCCCGCCCGCCCGCCGCCGGCCCAGCTCCGCCAGCCCGACCGAGGCCGCCGCGGCGGCCAGTGGGAGACGGCGATTGCCGCGGGCCAGGGCGACTCCCAGGGCGGGCAGAATGCCGAGCCAGACGCCCATCCTGGCGGGGATCGCGAAGTCATCGTAGGCCTGCCGGACGCGCTGCGAGAAGAAGTGCTCGGCACTCGAAGGCCGGCGCGCGACGTAGAGGTCCAGTGGGCTGATCACCTTTCCCCCGGCGGCGCGAACCGTCCGCATCAGTTCGAGGTTCTCGAAGATCACGTCGCCGTCGTAGCCACCGGCGGCCAACAGAAAGCTGCGGCGCACAGCGAGCGTCCCCGGGAAGTCCGCGCCGAAGGAGCGGTTGAGCAGCGTGCGGGCGGTGTCCAGGCGGGCGTGCCAGGGCAGCTCCTCGAAGTAGTTCTGAGGGCGAACGCAATCGGCCAGTCCCAGCAGGGTGACGAGCCGCGCCAGCGCCCGCTCGTCGTAGCGGACGTCATCATCGGCGATCACCACCGCCTCATGACTGGCCTCCCTGATGCCGGTGAGCACGCCGCCGACCTTGCCCATCGGCGTCGCGAGCTCCGGGTCGGGGCGGAGGTGCCTTCCCAGCGCCCCCCAGGCCTCCGCGTGCCGCTCGAACAGCTCGCCGCGGGAGCCGTCGACGACGACCAGCTCGACCCAGTCAGGCAGGGAGCGCAGATAACGCGTCAACTCGTCGAGCTCAGCGTCGTCGCTCCAGCGGATGGGGAGAACGTAGGTGGCTCTCACCTCTGCCGTCTGACCGGAGCCGTCAGCGGGTAAACCCCCCTTATGCCGCGGCTGAGAAGAAGCGACTGCGCGGCGCCCGGAATCGTCCGCCGGAAGCGGGGGAGGGGGTTCGAGTACGTCGACGAGAGTGGCGCTCGAATCGACGACGAGAACACCATCGAGCGTATCCACGCGCTCGCGATCCCGCCTGCCTGGGAGGACGTCTGGATCTGCTCCGACCCACTCGGCCACATCCAGGCGACCGGGGCCGACGCGCGCCATCGCAAGCAGTACCGCTACCACGACCTCTGGCGCGAGCGCCGGGATCGCCAGAAGTTCGCCTCGATGACGGGGTTCGCGCGAGGCCTGCCGAAGCTGCGCGAGCGAGTCGAGCGCGATCTCCGCAAGCGGAGCATCTCCCGCGAGCGCGTACTGGCGTGCGCCGTGCGGCTGCTCGACCGCGGCTTCTTTCGGATCGGGTCCGAGGACTACGCCGAGGAGAACGAGACCTACGGGCTCGCGACCATGCGCAAGCGGCACGTCAGCGTCACCGGGGACTCGATCGTCTTCGACTACGAGGCAAAGGGAGGCAAGCGCCGCGTTCAGACCGTTGGGGACCGAGCGATCTCCGGCATGGTCAGGAAGCTCCGTTCAAGGGGTGGGGGAGGGCACGAGTTACTCGCCTACCGCGACGGAAACGCCTGGCGCGACGTCCGCTCGACAGACATCAACGACTACATCAAGGAGACCATCGGCGAGGGCCACAGCGCCAAGGACTTCAGGACATGGAACGCGACCGTGCTCGCCGCCGTGGTGCTCGCCGCAGCGGCGCGGGAGCGCGATCTGAGCACGAAGGGCGGCCGGGCGCGGGCCAAGCGCGATGCGGTGAAGCAGGTGGCGCGCTACCTCGGCAACACCCCGGCGGTCTGCCGCGCCTCCTACATCGACCCCCAGGTCTTCGACCGCTTCGACGGCGGCCTTACCGTCGGCGGGGTCTTCGAGCGCCTGCCCGAGGATCCCGCCGACTGGCCTGAGGTTCAGGGGCCGATCGAGAAAGCCGTGCTCGACCTCATCGAGCGGCGTGAGTCGCCGGCGATCGAGCGGGTGGGCTGAATCCCGTCAGGGTCGAATCAGTCGAGGCCGCGGCCTCCTGGGACGAGGGGACTCGGGCCACTCGGGCCGCTCCCAGGTGAGCCTGGCCCGGGCGATCGCTTCCTGCTCGACGGCCGGGTGACAGCGGCGGCAGACCGGCTCGAGGTTGTCCAGCACGTCGAGTCCCCCGTACCGCCGGGGCATCTTGTGATGGGCCACCAGGTCCTCACCCGACCCGCAGGCGACGCAGGACGCACCGGCCGTGACCATCGCCGATAGGACGCGCCAGGTCAGATGGGACGGGTCCTGCCTCATGCGTCGATTCCACAACGTGCGCCGGATGTCCTGGGCCCGTGCGTGAGGAATGCACGGGAAGATGAGTTATGGAAACTCAGGCGAGGGACTTCTCATACCAGCGGTCTGACCTCGGATTCGAGTTGTAGTCCTCGATCTCCCGGAAGCCCGCCGCCAGGTACATGCGGTTCGCCTCGGCCAGCCGCGTGTTCGTGTCCAGCCGAATCGCGCGCTGCCCATGCCGGCGCGCGCGTCGTTCGAGCTCCGCTTGATCTCCGCTGTCCCGGTACCGAGCAGCCGGAGCGCTCCGATCCCCACGGGCTCCTGGCCCGCATACGCGACGATCCGGTCGCTGTCGGCCCTGATTGCGTCGGACAGCTCCATGTTCGGGCGCGCCGCGCCGTTGTGCGCTCCGCGCTCCTCGACCTCGTTCCGCATCGCCTCGGCGAGGCGCAGGCTCACGGGATCGTCGGCGGGCGCCTCTCTCAGCTCGATCTCGATTGCAACCCCCAAGTTGACATAACGGCGCACTCGGTTATCCGCTTGACCCTCGTTATCGCTGCGTCAGGCCGAGCTGGCGATCAGGCCGACTGTGGCGAGGCAAAGGACCACACCCGCCATCATCAGCCAGCGAGACTCGGTACGGGAGCTCTCGATCATCCTCCCCTCTGCGACCGCCGCCTCGACCCTTCGCGAGCGGATCGAGCCGTAGCCGAAGAGAGCGACCGAGTAGAGAGCCCAGCCGACACCGACGACGAGGTACGGCCATTCCGTGCTGGTCCCGCTGAGCTCGGGCACCACACGGCCGACGGCGATGGCGACCGCGATCGACGTCAGTGCCGTCCGCCACCAGGCGAGCTCCGTGCGCTCCGCGGCGAGGCGTGTGCGCCGGATGGCGTCCCAACCCTCGCTCGGCATCTTGGTCTCCTCGGTCTTCATGCCTACGGTCCTACGATTAAACACATGCCGGTCAGGGATCGAGAGCTCGTCGCTCCGCCACCCAGTCTCGCGCGCCTCCAGGGGCTGTCGAGCCCGGCCCAGGCCGCGATCGAGCGCCACGGCGGTGAGCCGCGCGACGACATCGCCGTCCTGGTGCTGCACCGCAACGGCGCCCGTTGACGAAGCCGGTTCACGTCGGCTGCTCGGGCTGGGCGTACCCGCACTGGCGCGAGCGGCTCTACCCCAAGGGACTGCCCCAGCGCCAGTGGCTGGCCTACTACGCGGAGCGCTTCGACACGGTCGAGATCAACAACACCTTCTACCGGCTGCCCAAGGTGTCGGCTGTCGAGGGCTGGATCGAGCAGAGCCCTCCAGGGTTCGTCTTCGCGGTGAAGGCGAGTCGCTACCTCACCCACGTGAAGCGGCTGAAGACCCTCGACCCCTATCTCGAGCGATTCTTCGAGCCGCTGGAGCCCCTGACCCGGAGCGAGAAGCTCGGGCCCCTGCTCTGGCAGTTCCCGGCGAACTTCCACCGCAACGACGAGCGCCTCTCGGCCGCCCTGCGCGCCCTGCCGCGAGGCCGGCACGCGTTCGAGTTCCGGCACGAGAGCTGGTTCACCGAGGACGTCTATGCCCTGCTTCGCGAGCATGGCGCCTCCCTGGTGGTCGGCGATGAGGCCTCTCGCTGGGTGAGCTCTCCGCACGTCCGCACCGCCGATTGGACCTACATCCGCTTCCACCACGGTGCGCGAGGCCGCCACGGCAACTACTCCCGATCGGAGATCGAGACCTGGGCCCGCCGCATCGCCCAGTGGCGGCGGGACACCGAGATCTACGTCTACTTCAACAACGACTGGGAGGGCTACGCGCTGCGCAACGCGCGGCTGCTGAAGAGCCTGCTCAAGGTCTGAACGGGCAGCTAGCGCCGGCGCCAGCCGCCGCCGAGCAGCTTGCCGAGGCGGCCAGTCCGCCGTGGGCTGTACTCGGGAGCGCCGCGCTCCGGCGTCGGGAGCTCGGCGGCGGCGGCGGAGTTGATCGTCAGCCGGACCGCACGCTCGGCGGTCCTCGCCACCTCCGGCGCGTCGACGAAGCGGAGCTCCCCGTCGGTGTTCTCGATCACGAAGCCGTCGAGGATGCGCTCGCGGTAGTTGTCGATCACATCATCGATGACGCCGACCTGCTGCCCGTCGGCGGCGTAGACCGGCGTACCGCGCTTCACCGCGCCGTAGTGGATCGGATAACCGTCGTCGTCTCCCACGCGGTGAAATATAGAAGTGACCGGATACTCGGGGACCCCGCCACCGACGGGGGCACCACGGGAAGCCCAGCGGCGTATAGGGTCGAACGACACCGACAGGGGCTTGAGGAGGACTCATGGGAGCTGATGAAAACGTGGCGATCATGCAGCGCGCCTACGACGCTTTCAACGCAGCCGACATCGACACACTGACCGAGCTCTTCGACGAGAACGTTGCCTGGCACTTGCCGGGGCAAAGCTCGATGGCCAAGGACTACGAGGGCCGCGACGCGACGCTCGCCTACTTCGGCCAGATCGGGGAGAGGACGAACGGCACCTTCCGGGCCGAGCTGCAGCAATTGTTCGCCGGCGCTGACGGCCGGGTGATCGGCCTCCAGCGCAGCACCGGAGAGCGGGACGGCAAACGCCTGGATGTGAGCAATTGCATCGTCTTCGAGCTCGAGGACGGCAAGGTCGCCGATGGCCGCGAGCACTTCAACGACCTCTACGCCTGGGACGAGTTCTGGTCGTAAGGCCCTAGATTCGTCGGGCGCAATGAGCGCCCGAGCACCGCATACAGCAGCCCGCTGCACAAGAAGCTCGGCCTCAGGGAGGACTGGCCGAAGCGCTCCTTCGCGGATCGCGGCTAGCCGAGTCGCTCGCGGACTCCCGGCTCCTCCAGGAAGTCCGCGATCACTCGCGAGAACCGCCCGCCCTGCCAGACCAGCGGCGACTTGCCCTTCTCCTCGCTGACGAGGCGCGCCCGCGGCAGGCGGTCCGCCCA
Source organism: Solirubrobacterales bacterium (assembly GCA_036276255.1). Classification (GTDB taxonomy): domain Bacteria; phylum Actinomycetota; class Thermoleophilia; order Solirubrobacterales; family 70-9; genus DASUPK01. Next base: position 18,270 of record DASUPK010000060.1, on the reverse strand, counting down.
CGCCTCGGCGATCGAGTACGGGTGCCCCGGATCGGCCTCGTCATAGCTGGCGACGACCAGGGCGGGCACGTCGAGGGTCTCCAGCTCCTCGATGCCCTCGAACGGCAGTGACCTCGGCACATCCCGCAGGGCCTGGGCGACCGCATCGGGATGGCGATGAAGCTGCATCCGGTCGCGCGTGATCCGCACGGCGGTCTCCGTCCAGGCCGGGTCCGCTGTCAGGGAGGACTCGTATGCGCGCATGAACCCCTCCAGGCCGTTCCGCTCCAGCCCGTCCGCAAGGGCGTCCCAGTAGGCGAGCGACTCCTCGGTGGGCGGCAGCCCGAGTACCACGGGCCCGGCGAGGACGAGCGCCGCCACTTCGCCGGAGTGCTCGAGGGCGTGCGCGACAGCGGTGTGACAGCCCATGGAGTGCCCGGTCAGGACGGGCCGGCTGCCTGCTGCGCGATCGGAGATCACCGCCCGCAGGTCGCCGGTCAGGACGTCATAGCCGTAGCCACCTTCCGACGCGGGCGAGGAGTCGCCGTGACCGCGGGCGTCGTAGGAGATCTGCCGATACCCGCGGCGCGCCAGAGCCAGGGAGCCATGCAGCACGTAGCGCCGGGTGGCGGTGAGCCCGTGGAGGAGGACGACGGGCGACCCCTCCCCCACCTCCTCGCCCGCCAGCACCGTGCCCGTCGAGTCGAGCTCGAATGGCGTCGGCTCCAGCACCTCGGCCATGTCAGTGGAGCGCCGTCACGGCCCGCTCCAGGTCACCGACCTCCTGGTAGCGCAGCCCGAACAGGGCGACGTGCCGGTAGCGCAGGATCCCCTCCTTGTCGATCAGGAACACCGCCCGCCGGATGAACCCGCCGGGCCCGACCGCGCCGTAGGCGCGAGCCACCTTCTTGCCGGGGTCCGAGAGCAGGGGGACGGTCAGGTCGTGCTGATCGGCGAAGCGCTCGTGTGAATCGACCGTCTGCGGCGAGATGCCCATCATTGGCACGCCGAGCGATTCGATGCGGTCACCGTCGTCCCGGTAGGAGCAGAACTGGCGGGTGCAGACGGGGGTGAAATCGCCCGGATAGAAGGCGAGGATCAGACCGGTCTCGCGATAGTCGCTCAGGCGGTATGTCCGGGAGCCGGTGCCCTGGAGCTCGAAGTCCGGGGCCCGGTCGCCCACCCGCAGCTTGGCCATCAGCCGCCCTTCACCGTCACCCGCCGGATCAGCACCGGCGCCTTTGGGGTACCCCTCGGGCCGGGCGTGCCAAGCTGCTCGATCCTCTCGACCACGTCGAACCCGCTCGCCACATGACCGATCAGCGCGGAGTCCGGGGTCAGGCCGGCATCGGGGGAAGTCACCACGAAGAACTGGCTCCCCGAACGGCCCGGCGGCTCGACTGGGCTCTTGGCCATCGCGACGATCCCCTGGGTGTAGGACAGGCTCGACGGCGGCGGCTCATCGACGAAATAGCCGGGGCCGCCGGTGCCCGTGCCGGTGGGATCGCCCCCCTGGATGAGGAACCCGGGAACGATCCGGTGAAAGGTCGTGTCGTCGTATACGCCGTGCCGGGCAAGGTAGGCGAACGAGGCCGTCGTCTTCGGTGCCCTGGCGGTGTCGAGGGCGATCGTGAAGGTGCCGCAGCTCGTCTCGACCGTCGCGGTGGCTGGGCCGCTCAGCGTGCCGGTCGGCCGAGAGAGGTGCACCTGCTTCGCCGGCGGGGCGGAGACCTTGGCGCAGCCGGCCGGCAGGGCGACGCTGGACGTCCCCCCTCCGCCCCCTCCGCATCCCACCAGCAGCACGATCGCCGGCAGCGCCGCGATCGCTGTTCGCCCCGCTCTCAAGGCGTCGAAGCCTACCCAGGGCGTCCTGCGATGATCGCCGGATGGAGAGGAGCACCGACCCCGCGCCGCCCAGCAGGCAGATTCGCCTCACCGGGAGAGCCATCAACGCGCTGGTGGCGCATGCACCCTTCACGTGGCCGCTGCTCCGCGGCTTCAGCCACCGGTACTGGCAGGCGCAGGCGGCCAGCTGGGATCAGCGTGTCAGCCGCTCGGGGCCCGCGCATCTAGCCCCGCTCGCCGCGGCACTGCTTTGTGTCCGGCCCGAGCCCGAGCGCGCGCTGGACGTCGGCACAGGGCTCGGCGACGGGGCGCTGCTGATCGCTCGCGAGTTCCCCCGCGCGAGGGTGCGCGGCATCGACCTGTCCGAGGAGATGGTCCGCCGGGCCCAGGACCGAATCGGCCTTGACCCCGAGGGGCGCGTCGCCTTCAAGGTCGCCGATGCCTCCGACCTGCCATTCGAGGACGACTCCTTCGACCTGGTCGCACAACTCAACATGCCGCCGTTCTTCGGCGAGATGGCGCGGGTGCTTCGCCCGGGCGGGTTTGCCGTCGTAGCCGCGAGCTGGGGCGATAGCACTCCCTTCTACACGCCCGACTCGGTGCTGGCGCGCGGGTTCCGCAGGGCCGGCCTCGAGGAGGTCGAGCGCGGCGAGGCGGCGCAGGGAACCTTCTTCGTGGCCCGGCGGGCCTCCTGACGGGCGGCACAACTAGATTCACCGGATCAGCCCAGAGCGTCGCCACCTGCTGCTGGTCAACCCGCACTCCGCGAGCGGCCGCGCCCTGAAGCTCCTGCCCGAGGTGGAGCGTGAGCTGGCGGCCCGCAAGGTCGCGTACCGGGTCCTGCGAACCGAGAGCCTCGAGCACGGTGTGTCCGAGGCCAGGGCCGCTGCGGACGCCGGCGAGATCCCCGTGGTGATGAGCGGCGACGGCCTGGTCGGCGCCGTCGGCGGGGCCCTCGCGCAGACGGATTCTGCGATGGGGATCATCCCCGGCGGCCGTGGCAACGATCTCGCCAGGGTGCTGGGCATCCCCAAGGAGCCCGCGGGCTCGGTCGCCGTCCTGGCCGTGGGCCACGAGCGCAAGATCGACGTCGGCGAGGCGAATGGGCGCCGCTTCCTCTGCATCGCGTCCTGCGGCTTCGACTCGGAGGCCAACCGGGTCGCCAACGAGGCGACGTTCATCCGCGGGAACCTGGTCTACGCCTACGCGGCGTTCAGGACCCTGGCCGCCTGGAAGCCCGCCTCGTTCCGGGTCGTCCTGGACGGGGGCGCGCCGTTCGAGTTCGCCGGCTACTCCGTGGCGGTCGGGAACAGCCAGGCCTTCGGCGGGGGAATGTTCGTCGCCCCCCACGCCAAGCTCGACGACGGCCTCCTCGATGTGATCACGGTGAGCGACGTGAGCAAGCTCCGCTACCTCCGCGGCCTGCCGAAGGTATTCAAGGGCGAGCACCTCGAGAACGAGGAGGTGAGCGAGATGCGGGGCGCGACGGTCGAAATCAGCGCCAACCGCGACTTCGCCGTCTACGCGGACGGTGAGCACCTCACCGATCTGCCGGCGACCATCCGCACGCTCACGCACGCGCTCAGGGTGATCGCGCCCCCGGCACCCGCCTAACCTGGCCAGGGCGATGAGCGCACTCTTCGAGGCGAAGCGCCGGGTCGCGCGCGGCATCGGCGCACTCAGCCGCCGCAGCGGCCGCGGCGGAGGCACCACGCTGCCCGGCCGCGTCCTGGTCCGGATGGCGCCCGACGCCATCGAGCGCATGTCGGCCGGCCTCGAGCGCGGATCGATCGTCGTGAGCTCGACGAACGGCAAGACCACGACGGCCGGGATGATCGCCGGGATCCTGGAAGCCGCCGGGCGCCGGCCGGTGCACAACCGGGCGGGCTCGAACATGCACTGGGGCGTGGCCACCGCGCTCCTCGAGCAGTCCGGTGATGAGGGGCTCTTCGAGGTCGACGAGGCCTGGCTGCCCCGCGTCGCACCGAAGCTGCGCCCGCGCCTCCTGGTCCTCGGCAACCTGTTTCGCGACCAGCTCGACCGCTACGGCGAGCTCGAGCGCCTCGCCGACGAATGGGCCGGACTGGTCGCCTCGCTCGAGGGATCCTGCGACTTCGCCCTGAACGCCGACGATCCCCTGATCGCCGATCTCGGCCGAGACCGGGAGCTGCGCCGGAGGCCCGGGGTCACCTATTTCGGCATCGAGGACACCAGTCAGGCGCTTCCCGAGCTGCAGCACGCCCATGACGCGAAGCACTGCCGCCGCTGCGGCGCCCCGTACTCCTACGAGCGGGCCTTCGTCGGACACCTCGGCCACTACCGCTGCCCGAATTGCCACGCTGATCGTCCGTCTCCCGACGTCGCGGCGACGGAGATCGAGCTGCACGGGATCTCGGGCTCGCGAGTCCGGATCGTCACTCCCGAGGGTGACCTGGAGGTCGACCTGCCCCTCCCCGGCCTCTACAACGTCTACAACGCGCTCGCCGCCGTCGCAGCGGGGCTGCGGTCGGGCGTGCCGCTCGAGCAGGTGCGCCAGGGGCTCGAATCCATGCGCGCCGTCTTCGGTCGCGTCGAGACCATCGAGGTCTCGGGAAAGCCGGTTTCGATTCTTCTGATCAAGAACCCGGTGGGCGCCAACGAGGTGCTTCGCACGCTGACGCTCGAGTCCGGGAACGGGGGCATCGACCTCTGGCTCGCGCTCAACGACCGGATCGCTGACGGGCGCGACGTCTCCTGGATCTGGGATGCCGACTTCGAGCTGCTCGCCGGAGACGTTCGCAGGGTGATCTGTGCCGGCACCCGGGCGCCTGAGATGGCCCTGCGCCTCAAGTACGCGGGGTGGCCGCAGGAGGCGATCGAGGTGATGGGCCCGATCGAGGAGTCCCTCGACGCCGCCGTCTCGGACGCCCCGGAGCGGCTCTTCGCCCTCCCCACCTACACGGCCCTGCTCGAGCTGCGGACGCTGCTCGCCAAGCGAGGCCTGGCCGCGGACTACTGGCGATGAGCTCCCCCTCGGTCTGGCAGGAGGTCGAGTTCGGCTCCTACGGCGCAGACCTGCCCGTCTGGGTGGAGCTGGCCGACCGGGCCGGCGGGCCGATCGCCGAGCTGGGGGCCGGCGCGGGGCGCGTGTCGCTGCACCTGGCCGGCCACGGGCACGATGTCATCGCCGTCGAGCGCGACCTCGACCTGATCCGCGAGCTCGAGCGGGTGGCGGAGGAGCGCGGCGTTACCCTTTCGATCGTGACCGCCGACCTCGCCTCACCGGGCGAGGTGAGCCTGCCGGTCCGTCCGGCGCTGATAGTCGGCCCGCTGCACGTCATCCAGGTCGTCTCTCCGGAGGATCGTCCTGCTCTGCTCGCCAGCCTCCGGGAGCAGCTCGCACCGGGCGGCACGCTCGCCCTCACCCTGGTCGACGAGTCCACCCTGCTCAGCGCCGGAGCGGCGTCGACGCAGATCCTCCCCGACATGCGCGAACTCGACGGCTGGGTCTACTCGAGCGAGCCCCTCTGGGTTCAAGTCGGAGAGCGCGCCCTCACCGTTCGCAGGCTCCGCGAGAGCGTCTCCCCCGAGGGGCACATGGAGCGCGACATCCACGACGAGGTGCTCTTCCGCGTGGACCCGGAGACGCTCGAGCGCGAGGCCGCCGAAGCAGGGCTCCGCCCCGCCGGCAGGCGCCAGATCAGCTCGGGAGAGAGCGAGGCGGACTCCACCCTCGTCCTGCTGGAGGCACCGGCTTGAGCGGCGACACGGGTGAGCTCCGGGTGCTCGCGCTCTACCCGGAGCAGATGAACATCTATGCGGACCGGGGAAACATCCTCTTCCTGCAGCGCCGCTGCGAGTGGCGGGACATCCCGTTCCGCTATTCCGCCTCCGGCCCGGGCGAGGGCTTCGACCCCGCCGAGCACGACCTGATCTACATCGGCGGAGGCCAGGACCGCGACCAGGTGCTCGTCGCGGCGGACATGCTCGCCACCAAGCGCGAAGCGATCGCCTCCGCCGTAGAGGACGGGGCGGCCCTGCTGGCCGTCTGCGGCGGCTACCAGCTGCTCGGCCACCGCTACCAGCTCGAGGACGAGTCCATTCCGGGACTTGGGATCGCAGACCTCGAAACCGTGCGAGAGCCCGGTCCGCGCCTGATCGGCAACGTCTCGATCGAGGTCGACCTCGGCGGCGGCCCCCGGGTGCTGGCCGGCTTCGAGAACCACGGCGGCCGGACCTATCTCGGCTCCGGGGCCGAGCCGCTGGGACGCGTGCTGCACGGACACGGGAACAACGATCGTGACGGCATGGAGGGCACCAAGAGGCTCAACCTGATCGGGACCTACCTCCACGGTCCGCTGCTGCCCAAGAACGCCTGGCTCGCCGACCATCTGATCGCGCTTGCCATCGGACGACGCACCGGAGAGCCGCCCGCCCTCGAGCCGCTGCCCGACGAGCTCGAGACGGCTTCGCACGAATCCGCCCTTCGGGCCGCCTCGACGGGATAGGATCCGCGCCAATGATCTACGTGATCATCATCGTCGTCATCATCCTGCTGCTCGGGCTCTTCTACATCCTGGCCCGCAACGGGATCATCCGGCTGCGGAACCAGTGCGACGAGGCCTGGAGCGGCATCGACGTCCAGCTCAAGCGCCGGCACGACCTGGTGCCGAACCTGGTCGAGTCCGTCAAGGGCTACGCGACCCATGAGCGCGAGACCTTCGAGAAGGTGACCCAGGCTCGTGCGGCCGCGATGCAGGCGAGCGGCCCCGCGGAGGCGGGCAAGGCGGAGAGCCAGCTCAGTCAGGCACTCGGTGGACTGCGGGTGGTCGCCGAGCAGTACCCGGAGCTCCGCGCCACGGAGAACTTCCAGCAGCTGCAGCGCCAGCTCACCGAGCTGGAGGACGAGATTCAGGCCTCCCGCCGGATCTATAACTCGAACGTCCAGCAGTACAACACGCGGATCCAGCAGTTCCCCGGCTCGATCATCGCGAACCAGAGCAGCTTCACCGCCAAGCCCTTCTTCGAGATCACGGACGCCGCGGACCGCGAGACCCCGCAGGTCAGCTTCTCCTAACCCGGCGCTAGAGGCCGCTCGAGCCGAACCCGCCCGCACCTCGGGTTGAGGTGTCGAGTGCATCGGCCTGCGTCGGGCTGGCGGTCGCGATCGGGACGAGCAGGAGCTGGGCGATTCGATCGCCGGGGGCGCACACGAAATCCATCGTCTGGTCGGTGTTCAGCAGGACCACGCGCACCTCGCCCCGGTAGCCGGGATCGATCAGTCCCGGCGAATTGACCAGGGTAACGCCGTGCTTGAGCGCGAGACCCGAGCGCGGCAGGACGAGTCCAGCCAGTCCCTCCGGGACCGCGACCGCCAGGCCCGTGCCGATGCTGACCCTGGCGCCGGGGACGATTCGCGCCTTCTCGGCCGCGTACAGGTCCAATCCCGCATCGTTGTCGTGCGCGCGAGTGGGCAGCGTCGCCTTCTCGCTGAGCTTGACGAACCGCAGCTCCTCCATCTCGCCAAGCGTAGGGTCGAGTTCGGTCGGCAACTCGGTGGCGAGGGGGTCGAGCGGATCGCCGCCGTTAGGTGCCGGCGGCTCGAACTCCGTTTCGAGATCCTCCTCCTGCCCGCCCGTTGAGAGAAAGATCGGCGAAGCGATCGGCGAGGGCGGCAGGTAGTCGCGCGCGAACGAGTACCCCGTCCTCGCGATCTTCCCGCTCGAGGTCACCAGCGATCTCGTGAAGCTCAGAAAGGCGCTCACCGGCGTCAAACGGTACGAGCAACTCGACTTCGGTGAGTCCCTCCACGATCGAGGCCGCGATCCTCGCTCGCAGCTCGTCCAGCCCCTTCCCGGTCTCGGCGGAGACCTGGACCGCGTCGGGATGACGCAGCCTGAGCTCGCGGCGCTGCTCGTCATCCAGGAGGTCGACCTTGTTCATGACGAGCAGGCGCGGAGAGGGTCCCGCGCCGATCTCCTCGAGGACGACGTCAGCGGCAGCGATCGAGTCCGCCCTCTGCTCCTCCGGCTCCGAGCCGTCGACCACGTGCAGGATGAGGTCGGCGAGGACGGTCTCCTCCAGCGTCGCCTTGAAGGCCTCAACGAGCGCGTGCGGGAGCTTGCGGATGAACCCGACCGTGTCGGTAAGCAGGATGCGCCGGCCGTCGTGAGTGAAGGCGCGGGTGGTGGGGTCCAGTGTGTGGAAGAGCCGCTCCCCCACTCCCACCCCGGCGCCCGTCAACGCGTTGAGCAGAGTGGACTTGCCGGCGTTGGTGTAGCCCGCGAGCGCCACCGTCGGCATCAGGGCTCGTTCGCGCTCAGCGCGCATCACCGCGCGGTTGCGCTCCAGGCGCTCGAGCCGGCGCCGCAGTGAGGTGATCCGATCGCGTGCCAGGCGGCGATCCGTCTCGATCTGCGACTCGCCGGGGCCTCTCGTTCCGATCCCTCCCCCGAGACGCTCCAGGTGCGTCCACAACCCCCTCATGCGGGCGAGGTTGTACTCGAGCTGCGCCAGCTCGACCTGGAGCTTCCCCTCGGCCGTATGAGCGTGGTCGGCGAAGATGTCCAGGATCACGGCCGTGCGGTCGATCACCGGGACGCCGAGGGCCTGCTCGATGTTCCGCTCCTGCCGCGGCACCAGCTCGTCATCGACGGCGACCAGGTTGGCGTCGTCCGCGGCGATCTGCCGCTTCAGCTCGGTGAGCTTGCCCCGGCCCAGATAGCGGTCGGGGTCCGGCGCCGCGCGGGGCTGGGTCATCTCCCCCGCCGTGGCGACGCCGGCGGTTCGCAGCAGCTCCTTCATCTCGGCAAGCGGATCCTCGCGGTGCTCGTCGTCGCGGACGACTCCGATCGCGATGGCGCGCTGGCGGGCGCGAGGGTTGACGATGCCGGCGGCGCCGCTTCCGTACTGGCTCTCGGACCGCCGCCCATTGCGGTTTCTCTGCACTGAGGGGATGTTAGGCGCCGCTCAGGGCAACCCGCACGCGATCGGCTCGGCCGGGAGCCTGGTGAGCTCGATATCGCTGACGAATGGCAGAGCTCCGGCGGCACAGGCATTTCCCGCGGCCTCCTGTGCAGCCGATTCGTCGCCGGCCGCCGTGTAGTCGGTCGCCGTCACCAGGAGCCCGCGACCGGCGGTCCGTCTCAGCGCAGCCTGCGCCCCGGCCACCTCTCGCGCCGGTTGGTGCACGTAGCTGCGCCGCTTGAAGCTGTATGTCCAGGTCACGTCCTCCCGGTTCCAGCCGTCGTAGAACCGCAGGAGCGGGCCGATCGAGGTGTCGCCGTTCTGCGCGAACAGCAGGCCGCCGCGGGCATGAACCAGCGCAGAGAGTGCTCGCACCAGTCGCCCCATTCCGGCCCGCTCCCGCTTGTGGGTCTCCACCATGTCCGTGTTGTCGAGGAAGAGGCCGTCGAAGCCGCTGCGCAGCATCCGCGGCGCAATCCACCCGGCGACGATGCGCCTGAACCCACGGGCGTCAACGTCGGCGTAGATCTCCCCGAACTGCTTGAAGCGATCGCGGAGCCGATACGGCTTCAGCTTCGGATACCAGGAGCGGAACGGCTCGATCGTGCCGACGCTCAGGTAGCCGAGCACGATCGCGCCCGCCTGATGAAGCCTGGCGACGGTCGCCGGCTTCGTCAGCTCGCCATCGACGACCACCAGGTCGTAGCGCGAGAGCGAGTCGAGCACGGCTGAATCGTTGGGGTCCAGGCCGAGCCCGAAGGCGAAGTCGTGAACCGCGGCCAGGCGAGGATCCACCGGCGCCGCGTGAGCCGGCGCCACGGCCAGCATCCCCGCCACGAGCGACGCTGCAAGCGCCGCGCATCTGCGCCACATGCCCGAAAGGCTAGGGCGCGGTGCGAGTCGGCAGGGCTTTCGAGGGGACCATCGGGAGCAGCGCCGCTGCGCCGATGACCGCCACGAACGCGAGGGAGCGGCCGATCACCGCAATGGCGTCCGAGCCCATCGGATCGCCGAAGACGACGATTCCTCCCGCGATCGAGCCCAGCGTCGCGGCCGCGGAGAACGCGACGATCACGGCTACGGGCTCGCCGATCTGCAGACCGCGCCCCAGGGCGAGGAACGCCCCGAGGCCTCCCAGGACCGCAGTCACCGTCCAGGGGCTGAGTAGAGAAATCGGGTCGTTCGGAACCAGCTCCGCGAGAGCCTTCAGTGAGATGTCGGAGACTCCGAGCAGCGTGCCCGCGGCAACCGCGAGGAGCATCGAGCCCTGAATGGCGAAACGCCCGTTGCTCGCGCTCAGGATGAACAGACCACCGATCGTGAGCAGGCCGACCTGGAAGCCCAGCATCGCCACGGGGTCGAACCCCGTGTCCGTGCGCGCGTGGCCCGCTGTCAGAGCCAAGAATCCGAGGCCGGCGGCGCAGAGGCCGATTCCCGCCATCTCGCGCTTGCAGACGGCGATCCCGAACCAGCGGCGCGCCGGGATGGCCAGCATTGCGAGCCCGCCGGCGATCACCGCCTGGACCAGCGACAGCGGCGCCATCGAGAGCGCCGCCACGTGCAGACACCAGGCACAGAAGGCGAGGGAGAAGCCGATCGCCCACCAGCGAGAGCGAAAGAGCGCCGAGGCACTGCGCAGCGGGGCGCGCATCGCGACGTCGGGCGCGTTCACGGCACCGCGGTGCTTGCACAGCAGCGCCACGCCCGAAATCAGGGCACAGCCCAATGCGAGTATCAGTCCGATTCCGCTCATCTAGGGGTGGGTCGGCGCGACAGGGTTGCTTCTTTAGCTGAGGGCCCGGTAAAGGCCGATTCGCCCCCGGTGCCGGCAATCCCTCGGCACCGTAGGGATAGCTACCCGGTGATGCGCCAGTTCAAGGGGTCAAGTGAGACTTGAGGCGCTGGACGGCTTCCCGCAGGAGCTCGTCCGGCGTGGTCAGCGAGATGCGGAAGAAGCCCTCGCCGCTCGGCCCGTACATCGAGCCGGGCGAAACCACGACGGCGGCCGCCTCCAGCACGAGCTCGGCGAAGGAGGTGGACGTGTGACCATCGGGAACGGGCGCCCAGATGTAGATCGTCCCTCTGGGGCTCTCGACCTCGACTCCGATCGCCCTGAGAGCCTCGACCACCAGGTCGCGCCGGCGCTCGTAGATCCTGCACATCTCCTCGACCTCCTTGCGCGAGCCACGCAGGGCGGCCGCCCCGGCGAGCTGGACCGCCTCGAAGAGGCCGGAGTCGACGTTCGTCTTCAGTCGCCAATAGGTCTTGATCGCCTCGGCGTTGCCGAGGATCGCCGCGCAGCGCCAGCCGGTCATGTTGTAGCCCTTGGACAGGGAGAAGACCTCGACGCCCACATCCTTCGCCCCCGGCGTCGCCAGGAAGCTGGGAGCGACGTAGCCGTCATAGGTCGTCTCCGAGTAGGCGTTGTCGTGGACGACGAGGATCTCGTGGCGCTTCGCCAGCTCGACGACGCGCTCAAAGAAGCCGTCGGGAACGACGGCCCCGGTGGGGTTGTTCGGATAGTTGATGAAGAGCAGGCGGGCGGCTTCCAGCTTCTCCTCCGGGATCGCGTCCAGGTCGGGCACGAAGCCCAGGTCGGGGCGCAGCGGCAGCAGGAACGCCTCCGCGCCCGCGAGCACCGGTCCGCCCGTGTACACCGGATAACCCGGATCGGAGGCGAGCGCGACGTCGCCGGGGTCGAGGAACGCGAAGCAGAGGTTGTAGATGCACTCCTTGGCGCCGATCGCCGGGATCACCTCATCGACGGCGTCGATCTCGACCCCGAAGCGCTGCAGATAGAAGTCGGCGAAGGCGTCTCGGAACTCCGGCCGCCCACGGTTGCTCGGGTACTTCTGCGCGGAGGGATCCCCTACCGCCTCGCGCATGGCCTCGACGACGTAGCGGAAGGTGGGCGTGTCGGGATCACCGATGCCGAGGCTGATCACGTCGATGCCCTCGTCGCGCTTCGCCTCGATTCGCCGCTCGAGCTCGGCGAACATGTATGGCGGTATGGCCTCGAGGCGCTGCGAGGGCGCCGTCAGGCCTCTCTTCTTCACGGGTGCTGCCATCGGATCCGGAAGACTAGGGACATGGCGCGGTGGAGCGCCATCGAGCAGGAGGCGCCGGAGCTAGGCGAGCTCGTCCAGGGCGCGCACGAACTTCGCCGTGAGCTCGCCGGCATACACCGGCTCGGCCCAGCCGGTGAGGCGCACGGACAGCCCCTCCCCCAACTCGACCTGCAGCTTGCCGCCGTCCAGCTCGACCGTAAGCGCGGCGGGCGCACCGGCCAGGTGCGCCGCGACCGCCGCTCCGGACGCGCCGGTGCCCGACGAGAGCGTCTCCCCCACGCCGCGCTCGAAGATGCGAGCGCGGACCGTGTCTCCACTCGCGCGGAAGAAGCTCACGTTGGTCCGGTTCGGGAAGAGCTCGCTGTTCTCGATCTCGGGCCCGATCGCGGGCAGGTCGAGCGACTCGAGCTCATCGCCGACGGCGATGGCGCACTGCGGGTTGCCGATCGAGACATGCTGGAAGGACCACCTCCTGCCGTCCGCCTCCAGCTCGCCGCGCCCGTCCTCGCCGCCGGATGGGAAGTCAGGCGAGGACGTGCTCGCGTTCCCCATCTCGAGCGTGCACTCGCGCTCGGAGCGAATCGTCGGCTGGATCGGCCCTGCCTTGGTGGCGATCGTGAACTCGTCCCGGTCCGTCCAGCCAGAGCGCCGCAGGTACATGACCGCCTGCCGCGCCCCGTTTCCGGAGAGCTCGGCCTCTGAGCCATCCGGATTGAAGATCCGCAGTTCCGCCACCACATCGGGGTCCTCGACGGGCGCGAGCAGGAGAATTCCGTCCGCGCCCGCACCGAAATGCGGGTCACAGATCCGCCGAATCCGCGCCTCGCTCAGCTCCCAGGGGAGCGCGGCGGCCTCAACGATGAGATAGTCGTTGCCCAGCGCCTGCCATTTCTCGAATCTCACGGATCGAGCCTATTCCGCGCGCAGCGCGGAATAGGCGCTCGCCTCGCCGGCGTCCTTCGCCATGGATTCCAATATCGCGGCTAGGACAGCAGCCCGGCGATCTGATCGGCGGTCGACTCCACGTCCAGCTCGGTGCGATCGATGAGGGTGACTCCCTCCATGCGGCGCATCCAGGTGAGTTGCCGCCGCGCATAGGCGCGGTGCGCGGCCTTGATCGATTCAATCGCCTCCCGCGACGGAGCCCCGTCGATGTCGGAGACGAGCTGCTCGAAGCCGAGAGCCGCGCGAGCCGTGCGCGATGGCCCGGCCTCGAGAGCGCTCCTCGCCTCCTCGGCCGCCCCCGCGGCGACAATCTCGTCGACCCGGGCGTCGATTCGCGACGCGAGGCGCTCCCGGTCCATCGTCAGGCCGACCAGCAGGGTCGGATGCCTGAGCTCGGCGGTCCACATCCCCTCGCCGCCGCTCGCGGCCTCGATCCCTGCCCGCGCCAGCTCGGTCAGCCGCGCCACCCGCTTGCGGTCGTTCGGGTCGACGTTCTCCGCGAGGGCCGGATCGAGCTCCGCGTGGAGCGCCTCCGGGCCGCGCTCGACGAGCTCGCCCTCGACCTCGTCGCGAACCTCCGGCGGCACCGGCGGCCGGAGGTCCAGGTCGGCCAGCGCCGCGCGAAGGTACAGGCCGGTTCCGCCCACCACGAGCGGCCGACGCCCCTGCGCCAGCAGGGCGTCGATCTCGCGGTGTGCCGCCTCCGCGTAGCGGCCGGCGCTGAACTCCTCACCCGGCTCGACGAAGGAGAGCAGCCGATGCTCGAGGCGCTTCTGCTCTCCCGCCGTCGCTGCCCCGCTCAGGGTCTCCAGGCCACGATAGACCTGGATCGAGTCGCAGTTGACCGCGACGGGGTCCTCGCCGCGCTCGCGCAGCCGGTCGGCGACCGCGATGGCCACGCCCGTCTTCCCGGCCGCGGTTGGGCCGAAGAGAGCGAGAACCCTCAAGCCGCGCGGCTGAGCAGTCGCTCCTGGCCGGAGAGCGTGGCCGACGTCGCGCCCGTTATCTCCACCTCGACGGTGTCTCCAGGCCCGGCGGTGCCGTCGAAGTTCACCGTCTTGTTGTGGCGCGTCCGCCCTCGCAGCCTTGAGGCGTCGGTCCGGCTCGGCCCCTCGACCAGGACCTCCATCGTGCGGCCCACGAACCGCTCGGCACGCTCCCGGGCCCTGCGCTGCACGAGCTCGACGAGGCGCTCCATGCGCTCGCGCTTCGTCGCATGCGACAGCTGATCCTCGAAGTCCGCCGCCTCGGTGCCCCGCCGCGGGGAGAAGATGAACGTGAAGGCGCTGTCGTAGCCGACCTCCTCGACCACCTCCAGGGTCTGCTCGAAGTCCTCCTCCGTCTCGCCGGGGAAGCCCACGATGATGTCGGTGGTGATCGCGCAATCCGGGACGTGCTCGCGGATCAGCGCGACCCGATCCATGTACCGCTCGCGGCCGTAGGTGCGCCGCATTCGCTTCAGGACGGGTGTCGAGCCCGACTGCAGGGGCAGGTGGATGTGCTCGCAGAGCGCGCCGAGCTCGGCGTGTGCGCGGATCACGTCCTCCTTCATGTCCTTCGGGTGCGGGCTCGTGTAGCGGATCCGCTCGACTCCGGGAACGGCATCGACCCGGGTCAGCAGGTCGGCGAAGGTGATCCGGCTTACTGACGGGAGGTCGCGCCCGTAGCTGTTCACGTTCTGCCCCAGCAGCGTGATCTCGCTGACGCCGTCGCCCGCGAGCCGCTCGACCTCCGCGATGAGCTCGGCCGGGTCGCGGCTCGCCTCCCGCCCGCGCACCGAGGGCACGATGCAATACGAGCAGACGCAGTTGCAGCCCTGCGAGATCTGCAGCCAGGCCTGAAACTCGCGCGCGCGCTTCATCGGCAGATGGCCGGAGACGTCCTCGAACTCGAAGTAGCCCTGGGCCGTGAGGGAGTCGGAGGTGAGGAACTCGGCCAGGCGGTGGATCTGTCCCGGGCCGAAAGCGACGTCGACGAACGGGAAGCGCCGGAAGACCTCGTCCTTGACGGACTGCGCCCAGCAACCTCCCACCCCGACGACGCGCGAGGGATCCTCGGACTTGAGCCGCTTCGCCTCCCCCAGGTGGGCGATGAAGCGGTTGTCCGCGGACTCCCGGATCGAGCAGGTGTTGAAGAGGATCAGGTCGGCGCCGTCGCGGTCCGGGCACTCCTCGTAGCCGAGCGAGTCGAGCATGCCCTTCATCCGCTCGGAGTCGTGCTCGTTCATCTGGCACCCGAACGTGGTGACGTGGTAGCGGCGCTGCATCGAGGTCAATTTAGCGGCGCCCCGGCTACTTGGAGGTCGAGTTGACGACTTGCTGGATCCGGCTGTGCGAGAGCCCGAGGGCGCCGGCCACCTCCCGGTAGCTGCCGCCCGCCGCGACGACCTCCCGGATCAGCCGATCGCGCTCCAGCCGCACCCGCGCGACGTCCTCGTCGATCTTCCGCATCGCCCGCCGGTAATCGAGGCCGACCCGGACGCGCTCAATCCACATCCGGCTGCGCGCCCTCTGGAAGTCCGAATGTGCTTTGCGAAGGCGCTCGGCCTCGGCCCGCGCGATCATGCGGCGTGTATAGCACCCACGAGGAGGGCTATACGAGAACTGGATCTAATTCTTCGGCGGCAGGACCGTGAGATCGCCCTGCATCCCAGCCTGGCGATGCCCGGGCACGGTGCAGTAGAAGACGTACTCGCCGGGAGCGAGATTCGCCAGCGTGACGGTCTGTTTGCCGGCGCTGAACGGCTGAACCTGCCCGAGCACGTTCCCGTTCGACGTCGCCACCGCGATGCTGTGAGGGGTCTGCGACGGGTTGTCGTAGGTGATCGCTACGTTGCCGGGCTTTGCCTGTAGGCCGTTCGGGCTGTAGCTGAGGCCGCCGTCCGAGGGCGAGGAGACATCGAGGGTCGTCACTGGGCCCGAGGGGGTCGTGCTCGTCGTGCCCTTCTCCTTGGCGAGCTCGTCATTCCGCTTGTTCTGCTCGTCGACGGACTTGACGACCGCGAAGGCCATGGTGGTGGCGACGATCGCAATGAATAGGGCGACGACACCGATCATCACGCCGCGGTTCGGCGGGAACGACTCGCTCACGCGAATTCCAATGAACGAGATGACCACGGCAGCGAGCACGAGCACGCCGCCGATCACGAAGAAGAAGTTGCCATCCATCGGGCGGGATCCTATCTTCGCGAGGGGCGCTCGATACTTCTGACCGCCTCATAGGCGAGCTCGAGGGGATATCCCCGCCTGACCAGCAGACCCAGGGCGCGCTCCCGCTCCCGCTCGTCAGAGCACGACATTCCGCGGTCGCCGAGCAGGGAGACAGCCCGCTCGAGCTGCGCCTCGCTGTCCTCACCCTCGAGCGCCGCCTCGATGTGGGCGCGGGCCACACCACGGCTCTCGAGCGCCGCCGAGATCCGATCCGGCCCCCAGCCGGCCAGCGACCGCTTGTCCTCCGCGTAGCGGCTCGCGAAGCTGCCGTCGTCGATCGCGCCCGCCTCCATCAGGAGGGCGATCACCTCCTCGATCTCGACCTCCGCCACCTCACGCTCGGCGAGCCAGGACCGCAGCTCGGACTCCGTGCGCTCCTTGTAGCTCAGAGCCCGCAGGGCGAGCTCATACGGCTCGTCAGGCAGCCTTGCGCTCCGGCTTCTTCGCGGGCTCTGGGTCCTTTGCCTCCGGCTTCTTGGCCGGCTTGGACTCCTCGGTCTCCTCCGGGACGGCCTTGACCGCGGCGTCCGGCTTTTCGGCCTCCGCGTCCTCTCCGATCCCGAGCTTCGCGTGGATCTTCGCCTCGAGCTCCGCGGCCAGCTCCGGGTTGTCGCGCAGGAACTCCTTGGTGTTGTTGCGGCCCTGGCCGAGCCGCGTCTCGCCGTAGGAGAAGAAGGAGCCCGACTTCTGGATCAGGTCGTGCTCCAGCGCCATGTCGAGCAGACCGCCCTCCTTGGAGATGCCGACGCCGTACTCGATGTCGAACTCGGCCTGGCGGAACGGCGGAGCCACCTTGTTCTTGACGACCTTCACCCGGACCCGGTTGCCGACGGCCTCGGTGCCTTCCTTGAGGGTCTCGATACGGCGGATGTCGAGCCGCTGCGAGGAATAGAACTTGAGCGCCCGGCCGCCCGGCTGGGTCTCGGGCGAGCCGAACATGACTCCGATCTTCTCGCGGATCTGGTTGGTGAACAGGCAGATCGTGTTGGCCCGGCTCAGGTTGCCGGCCAGCTTGCGGAGCGCCTGCGACATCAGGCGGGCCTGGAGGCCGACGTGCTGGTCGCCCATCTGCCCCTCGAGCTCCACCCGCGGGGTGAGCGCCGCGACGGAGTCCACCGCGACGACGTCGACGGCGCCTGAGCGCACCAGCACGTCGACGATCTCGAGAGCCTGCTCGCCGTAGTCGGGCTGGGAGATCATCAGCTCGTCGGTGTTGACGCCGATCTTCCGCGCGTAGACGGGGTCCAGCGCGTGCTCGGTGTCGACGAAGGCACAGACCCCTCCGCGCGCCTGGGCCTCGGCGATGATGTGGTAGACGAGCGTCGTCTTACCGGACGACTCCGGCCCGAAGATCTCGACGATGCGGCCCCGCGGCACCCCGCCGACGCCGAGGGCGATGTCGAGCGGCAGCGCGCCGGTGGAGATGGACTCCACGTTGAGCGCGCCCATGTCGCCCAGCTTCATCAGGGCGCCCTGCCCGAACTCCTTCTCGATCTGCGTGACGGCCGCGTTCAGCGCCTGGTCGCGCGCCTTCGCCTCTTTCTCGCCGGCGTCCCTCAAGTTGGGCTTCTGCTCTGCCATCTCACTCACCTCTCTGTCTCTTGGTCATCGTGGGCGGTCGGAAGCTCCAACTCGGCCATCGGTTCGTACTCGGCGCCGGACCGGCGCAAGTGGGACTGGAAGAGCACCAGACGAGTCGGACGGAAGAACCGGAACATATGTTCGGGTAGCGGATGCGGCTGAGTCGTGATCAGGGCGGGCTTGCGGCCCCCCCGCGCCTCGGGCTTGACCCGCGCCACCGTCACGTGCGGCCAGAACGCCCGCTTCTCCGGCTCGTGGAAGCCGGCCTCCACCAGTCGCTCCTCCACCCCGGCCTGCAGCGCCACCGTCTCCACCGAGCTGGCGCCCAGCGCGAGCAGCCGCGGGCGCTTGCCCGGCGGCACGCCGACCGGCTCGGTCTGCAACTCGACCGCGGGTGCCTCCGCATCCGTGGCGAACGTCGCCCTGGCGATCGCCCTGGCGTCCTTCTGCGCCTGATAGCCCAGGAAGACCAGGGTGATGTGGAGCGCGTCGGGCCTCACGATCCGCAGGGCGGGGTCGGCGAGGGCGGTCTGCTGCCACTCGACGATGCCGGTGCGGACATCCTGCGGCAGGTCCAGGGCGACGAACAGGCGAGCCCTGGGGCTCTTGAGCCTCTCCTTGGCCACGCCCGAACGCTAGATGCCGCTCCGGCCGAAATCCGGTGCCTCCACGCATGTCGGTGGATGAGCGGCGGGAGG